>JAHXBT010000023.1 GCA_020054695.1 Rickettsiales bacterium | reverse complement strand
GAAGAAATCGCCAAAGATCCTGAAAAAGTTTACGACTATACAGCCAAAGCTAATTATGTAGCAGTTATTTCCAATGGTACTGCTGTTCTTGGTCTTGGTAATCTTGGAGCTGCTGCCTCTAAACCTGTTATGGAAGGTAAATCAGTGTTATTCAAAAAATTTGCTGATATTGACTCAGTTGATATTGAAGTTGATACTACTGATATTGAAGAATTTATTAATTCTGTGAAGTATCTTTCTCCAACCTGGGGTGGTATTAATTTAGAAGATATTGGCTCACCAGCTTGTTTTATAATTGAAAAAAGGCTAAAGAAACTAATGGATATTCCTGTTTTTCATGATGACCAACATGGCACTGCTATCATTTCAGTTGCAGGTATGATTAATGCTCTTGAAATCGCTGGTAAGGATATCAAAAAATCTCGCTTGGTTATTAATGGTGCTGGTGCAGCTGGTATCGCATGTCTTGAGCTAATCAAAAAAGCTGGTATGCCAACCGAAAATATTCTTCTTTGCGACAGAACTGGTGTGATCTATAAGGGTCGTAAGGAAAGCATGAATGAATGGAAAGAAAAGCATGCTGTAAAAACTGATTGTCGAACTTTGGCAGATGCTATGAAAGGAGCAGATATTTTTATGGGTCTTTCTGTTAAAGGCGCTTTAGCTAAAGAAATGATAAAAACCATGGCTAAGCAGCCAATTATTTTTGCTATGGCTAATCCGGAGCCAGAAATTCGCCCTGAAGATGCCTTAGAAGCTGTTCCTGATGCAATTGTTGCAACTGGTCGAAGTGATTATCCAAATCAGGTTAATAATGTCATGGGCTTCCCTTATATTTTCCGTGGTGCTTTAGATGTTAGAGCGACTGAAATTAATGAGGAAATGAAATTAGCAGCGGCCTATGCTTTAGCTGAACTTGCCAAGGAAGATGTTCCTGATGAGGTTATTAAAGCCTATGGAGGTAAAAAATTAAAATTTGGCCCAAATTATATTATTCCAACCCCTTTTGATTCTCGTTTAATTAGTAGAATTCCAGTTGCGGTTGCAAAAGCAGCTGTTCAAAGTGGCGTAGCTAAAAAGCCAATTACAAAATGGAATGAATATGCTAAATCTCTACAAGCTAGAAGAGATCCTACTGCAAACTCAATGAGCATGATTTTTGATCGTCTAAAAGAAAATCCAAAAAGAGTAATTTTTACTGAAGGTGAGCAGGATGAAATTATCAAAGTTGCAGCAAAGTGGCGTGACAATGGTTATGGTACCCCAATTTTAATTGGAAAGGATAAGGTTATCACTAAAAAAATGACTGATTTTGGCATTAAAAAGGATGGAATTGAAGTACATAATGCTGCTATTTCATCTGAAAATGACAAATATTCTGATTATATTTATCAAAAATTACAAAGAGAAGGTGTTTTATATTCTGATTGTCAGAGGATGGTAAAAAATGATCGTAATATTTTTGCTTCAGCAATGCTTAGTCTTGGTCATGGTGACTCGCTAGTTACTGGATTAACTCGTGGTTATCGTAAAAATCTTAATGATATTTCTAAAGTAATTAAAAATAAGGAGAATGAAGTAGAATTAGGTATTTCTATCTTAATATCTAAAAATAGAACTATTTTTGTTTCTGATACTTCTTGCTCAGAACTGTCATCATCTGAAAGATTAGCACAAATTGCCATGCAAACCTCTAAAAAGGTTGCAGATATGGGATATAAACCAAGAGTTGCATTTTTATCATATTCCAATTTTGGTAGTGCTCTACATACCGAATCAAAAAGAATCAAAGATGCAGTTGCAATTCTAGATGCAAAAAAAGTGAATTTTGAATATGATGGCGAAATGACAGTAGATGTTGCTCTTAACAAAGAAAAAAGGGTAAAATACCCTTTCTGTCGTTTGACTGATGAAGCTAATATTCTAATTTGTCCAGGTTTACATTCTGCTAATATTGCAACTAAATTATTGGAAGAATTTAGCGAATGTTCTGTTATAGGTCCAATTTTAACTGGCTTTGAAAAATCAGTACAAATTGTTACTATGAGATCGTCAATAGATGAAATTTTAAATATGACTGCATTAGCGGCAATTAATTAGACAACTTCTTATTTATCATCATGTCTGATATGGCTGAATTAATGGCAAGATTATCCTCTATAAAAGAATCCGAAAGTGGAGGAGGTTCTGGTGGTGGTGGTCTTGCTGAGGGTTTTCACCCTGGAACAAGTGGTTCTGGAGAAGTATTGGGAGCTCTATCTCTTTGTTCTCCAACTGGTCAATCATTTGCTATGAGCGATAAAATAAAAGGGTTAGAGGATATTTTAACACCATCAACATCAATTAATGATATTTTGGAAATACCGCCGGATGCTGGTCAAATTCCTTTTTCAGCATTTGATAAATTCGCTTTAGCGCAAATACAAGGGCAAGTTGCAGCCATGCCACAAAAAAATATTGCTGTAGGAGCTTTACAGCCTCCACATCTTGCTGTCGGGGGACATAAAACTATTGTTGGAAAAAGAGGGGAAGAAAAACAATGACATTAAAATGACAATTAAAAAAGAAGTTAAGATCATTTGCCAAAATAGTAAAAATGCCAATAAAGACATTGCCAATCTATCAACTGATATTAAAAGTAAAATTTTATCTAAAATTTCTGATGAAATTAAGGATAAATATCAAGAAATTATTAAACAAAATCAAATTGATATAGATTTAGCTGTCAAAAATAACCTTTCTTCTGCTAAAGTTGATCGTCTAACTCTAACCAAAGACAGGNTNTNCNCTATTGCNGATGCTGTAAAGGATATTGCATCGTTGCCTGACCCAGTTGGTAGAATTACTTATGATGTTAAAAGAGATAATAATCTTCACATTAGAAGGATTTCCACTCCATTAGGAGTGTTATTGGCAATTTATGAATCTCGTCCTAATGTAACTTCTGATGTGGCAGCTCTTTGTATTAAATCTGGTAATTCTGTCATTTTACGCAGCGGTTCAGAGAGTTTTAATTCTTCTAAAATTATCGCTGATATTTACCGCGATATTTTATCAAAATTTTCTCTAAACCCAAATATTATCAATTATGTTGCCGATACTGACAGAGAATATGTAAAATATTTGCTTAAAATGTCAGACTATATTGATGTTGTAGTGCCAAGAGGCAGTAAGAATTTAATTATGGCTATTGAAAAAAATAGTAAAATTCCAATTTTTCGACACTTAACTGGTNANTNTNATACCTANATTCATACCAATGCTGATTTAAAAAAAGCAGTAAAAATTGTTAAAAATGCAAAATTAAGAAGGGTGGGTATCTGTGGTGCTGCTGAATCTATTGTGATTGATTCTAAAATTGCCTATACAGCACTTAAATTAATTACTAATGAACTAATTTCTAAAAATTGTGAAATTAGAGGTGATGCTAAATCAGTAAAAATTGACAACCGAATTGTTAAAGCAACAAATCAGGATTTTTATACTGAATATTTAGATAAAATTGTTTCAGTAAAAATTGTACCAAATATTAATAAAGCAATTGGGCATATTAATAAACATAGCTCTTCTCACACAGAGGCAATAATTACTGAAGACGAGAATGCTAAAAATGAATTTTTTGCCAAAATAGATTCTTCAATTGTAATGCATAACGCTTCAACCCAATTTGCTGATGGTGGTGAATTTGGCCTTGGAGCTGAAGTTGGTATTGCAACTGGTAAATTACATGCTAGAGGACCTGTTGGCTTAGAACAATTAACCACTTATAAATATATTGTATCCTCTGATGTGGCAATAAGGGATTAGTTTATTATTTTATGAATAAAAAAAACATTAATATTTCTTTAGAGTTTTTCCCTCCGAAAACTAATAAGTTGGAAAGAAAATTATATGAAGAAATAGAAAAATTAAAGATATTAAATCCAAAATTTGTTTCTGTAACCTATGGCGCTGGGGGTAGCACTCGCAAAAGAACACACGATATTGTTCTTAAAATTGCTAAAGAAAATAACTTTGCAGTTGCAGCTCACTTAACTTGTGTTGGATCAACAAAACAAGAAATTTCTAAAATTGCTCATGATTATTGGCAAACAGGAATTAAACATATTGTTGCTCTTAGAGGAGATTTACCTGAAGGAGATAATTTTAGTGATTATAAGTATGCTAATGAATTAGTATCTGCTCTTAAAAATATTGCTGATTTTAATATTTCGGTTGCCGCTTATCCTGAAAAACATCCAGAAGCTAGAAATTTAGATCAAGATATTCATAACCTTAAAAAGAAAATTGATGCTGGCGCTAGTCAAATTATTACTCAATTTTTCTTTGATAATTCCTATTTTTATGAATTTTTAAATAAAGTTAGAGCAAAAAATATCAATATTCCTATAATTCCTGGTATTTTACCAATTCATGATATTAACCAAGTACAAAATTTTGCTAAAAGATGCGGATCTAATGTGCCAAAATTTATTACTGAACAATATCAGTCTAATCAAAATTCTTTGGAAATATCTAAAAACATTACTCTTAGGCAATGTCAGGATTTATATGATAATGATATCAGGGATTTTCATTTTTATAGTTTGAATAAGGCTGATTTATTAATTGATATTTGTAAAAAATTACAGTGGCTTTAGAAAAAAAATTTAAACTAGATAAAATATTAGAAAATGATTGTTTTTTAATTAAAGATTTAGAGTTATCGAAATTACTTTTGATGAATAACAAATTATATCCTTGGCTTATTTTAGTACCACAAAGACCAGATATGATGGAAATAATTGACCTTAATTGTAATGATCAACAAACTTTATTAAAAGAAATAAATTATGTTTCAAAAATAATTAAAAATATCTATAAACCAGATAAATTAAATATTGCCAATCTTGGTAACATAGTATCTCAACTCCATATACATATTATTGCTCGTTATAAAAATGATAATAGTTTTCCCAATCCTGTTTGGATTGACAATAATAGAACATATTACAACAATGAAGATATTAAAAATATACGACAATATTTTTAGAAAATAAATTTAAGATTATCAATTTCTGACATTTGAATATTAAATATATTGCTTGGTCTTATTAGGCCAAAATGGCTTATTTACTTGAAGGGGTTAATTTATAGAATCTATTTCTTCAATAAAAAAATCTCCCCTCTCTTCGAAATCCTGCCATTGATCAAAAGATGCTGCAGCTGGTGATAATAAAATATTAGATTCCTCCTTCATCCCTTTTGCATGAAAATAAGATTTATTAATAGCTTCTTTAAGATTATAGCTCTTTTCACAATAAATTTTATCTGATAAAATATTATATAATTTATCAGTTGATGTACCTATTAAATAACATTTAGTAATTATATCTTGATATTCTTTTAATAAATTAAAATCATCATCTTTAATCTGACCTCCTAAAATTAAATGAATATTACTAAAATTTTTAATTGCCGCAATAGTCGAATCTAAACTAGTTGCCTTACTGTCATTAATAAAGTTAATATTACCAATCTTTCTAACAAATTGCATACGATGTTTTAACCCAGTAAATTTAGAAATAGAGTCAATTATAACATTAATATTAATTTGAAATAAATAAGCAGATATAAAAGACGCCAAAATATTTTCTAAATTATGATCTCCCCTTATTGTAATTTTATTTTGCAAGTTAGCAATTTCATTACCATTTTTATAAATTATCTGATCTTTAATGGAAAAACCATTATCTAAAATAATTTTTGTAGAAAAAGGAATTAAATTTGCTTTAAATTGGGAATCTTTTTCCAATTGATTATAAATTTTAGCACTTTCATGATTATCTATCCCAATTACAGAAAAGTCATCCTGACTTTGATTTTCAAATATTCTTTTCTTAGATAAAATATAATTCTCAAAATTACCATGTCTTACTAAATGGTCTGGAGTAATGTTTAATAATATCGCAATTTTTAACTTAGTTTGGTGCTTCAAATCTAACTGATATGAGGAAAGCTCTAAAATATAATGGCTATTTTCTGGCAAAATTTCCATATCAAACACTGCTTTACCAATATTTCCTCCAAAATCAACTTTCTTTTTTGAATTACTAAAAATATTATAAATCAAACTTGTTGTTGTAGATTTTCCATTGGTACCAGTAATTCCAATATAATTTTGTTTAGGAAAAATATCGTAAAATAATTCAATATCAGAAATGATTTTTACTTGATGATCATTAGCTAATTTAACAATATTATGTATTGTTGGGAAATATAGTGGCACACCAGGAGATAATAAAAGATAATCAACCCCGTGCCACACAAGATCATCTACATCGTAACATTGAATAATATTTGGCATAGCAGAAACTTTATCGATTACCACTTTTTTATCATCACAAATCTGAATTTGGCAATCTAACCTTGATAAAAAATTGATTGCTGCAATTCCTGACTTAGCTAATCCAAAAATAATTATTTTTTGCATTTTAAAATTTACAAACTCGGATTTAGTTCAATTGAATTAGTCTGTTTTTCTCTAAAATCTTCTAATTCTTGTGCAATATTTTGATCATTTAAAGCCAAAATTGCTATTGCCATTAAAGCAGCATTTTTTGCACCAGCCTCACCAATTGCAAAACTACCAACAGGAATGCCACAAGGCATTTGTACAATTGATAATAAACTATCAATTCCTTTAAGATTCTTACTGGCAATAGGAACCCCCAGAACAGGAATTGTAGTCATCGACGCAACCATACCAGGTAAGTGAGCAGCGCCCCCAGCACCAGCAATTATGGCTTTAATATTGTTTTTTTTAGCATTTTTGGCAAACTCGTACAAACGATCAGGAGTCCTATGAGCTGAAATAATTTTCTTTTCGTAGTGAACACCAAATTCCTCTAAAATTTTACAAGCATTATTCATAATTGGAAAATCAGAATTACTACCCATAATTACCGATATAATATTTTCTTTAGTCATGTTTTAATAAATCATTACTCTTTTTTTCTATTGCACCGCGCAATAATTCTGCAAATTCTTCTTTTTTCAATCCAGACTCAATCATAGGTAAAAATTCTATGGTAATTTTACCTGGTTTTTTATCATTTTTATTCCAATAAAGGCCAGAATTAAGGGCTGCAGGTACAACAGGAATTTTTAAAAAACTATAAAGACCCAGAAGACCAGACTGATAAGGATGATCTTCAATTTTAGCACCTATTTCTGTTCTTGTTCCCTGCGGAAAAATAATAATATTTTGCTGATTTTTAATGTATTTTTTAGCAGAATGAACAATAGATTTTAAGGATTTTGACCCCCCCACTCTGTCGGCTATTATACCACTCATAAAACGCAAATACCAACCATAAAAAGGAATTTTAAGCAATTCCTTTTTAAAAATATAAGCTGGATGCTTAACAATTAAATGCATTACTACAGTCTCCCACGTTGATTGATGTTTACAAGCAATAATTACTGGTTGATTTTGGGGAATATTTTCGTTTCCTTTGATTTCATAACTTATACCACAAATAATTCTAAGACAAAACATTAAAAAAATAGACCAAATTTTGGCAAATTTATCAGCAACATACCTTGTGATATTAACTTTTTTACCAAAAATATTACAAATATAATCAAAAATCAGTAAAANTGGCGCAAGAATAAAATAAATAAGATTATGAGGAATAGTAAATAATATTAAGGTAATATCAAAGATATGCGATCTGATATTCATATTGAGTTGTATTTTTTCTAAAAAAAAATTATATTAGTAAAAAATAAAACTTCAAGTAACAACAAAAATTAAATCTTGCAAAGAAATTATAATTATTTAACTATAGTTAGTGCCAAAATTCAAAAAAATTTAAACAAAAATGGAATCTTTTGCCAATATTATCTCTGTTTCCAATAGTTTTCTTTGGAGCTATGTAGTTACTTACTTTTGCCTTGGTAGCGCACTTTATTTTTCTTTCAAATTAAAATTATTTCAATTTAAAGCATTAAAACAAAGTATTTCTACCCTAAGAGAGGATAGAAAATACAGTAACAAGAAAGAGGGGGATATTAGTAATTTCCAAGCTTTAGCAGCAACTATTGCTGGTGCAGTTGGTTTAGGTAATATTGCTGGTGTTGCTGTTGCTATTCAAATGGGTGGAGCTGGTGCTGTTTTTTGGATATGGGTTACTGCTTTAATTGGTATGGCGGTTAGATATGCTGAAACTTTTTTAGCAATTTATTACCAAGAGACAAGTAAAGATGGTAAAAAACATTTTGGTGGACCAATCTACTATATTAAAAAAGGTTTAAAGAAAAAATATCATTTTCTAGCGGTATTATTTGCAATTTTTACTATGTTTGGTGCAGCTGGCACTGGAGCAATGTATCAATCTAATCAAGTTTCGGTAATATTAAATTCTGAATTTGGTATTGGAGAATTGACGAGTGGGTTAATATTAGCTATTATAGTTGCTATTGTGATTTTTGGAGGTATTAAAAGAATTGCTCATGTTGCTGAAAAATTAGTACCCGTCATGTGTATATTTTATGTTGGTATAGCATTAATATTAATTTTCATAAATATCAGTCATGTTCCAGCAGTTATAATATCTATTATCAAAAATGCTTTTATTGTTGATTCAGTTATAGGTGGAGGAATTGGTTCTGTCATTGCTATTGGTGTTCAAAGGGCAATATTTTCTAATGAGTCTGGCTTAGGGACAACGCCAATTATTTATGGGTCTGTTAAAAAAAGCAAAGATATTTCTAAACAAGCATCGGTTAGTGTTTTAAGCCCTTTTATCGATACTATAATCGTATGTTCGTCAACTGCTTTTATTATTTTAATTTCTGGAGAACATCTTACACAACCCGATAAAATAACCGGAATTTTATTAACAGTGCAATCTTTTTCAAATTTATCTCTTCCTTATGCTGCAATATTTATTACGATTGTTGCATCACTTCTTGCTTTTTCCACAATGATCACATGGTCTTTTTATGGTGAAAACTCCTTTTCTTATCTTTTTAGCCCAAAATATAAATTTATTTATAAAATTTTCTTCCTGTCAGCCATTGTTATTGGATCTGTAAGAGAATTATCACTAATCATTAGTGCTGCAGATTTACTCATTGCTTTAATAGTAATACCAAATGTAATAGCTTTGATATTGCTTAGAAAAGTAATTTTTAAGAACACTTTTAAAAAACAATAAAAGATGAAAGAAATCAAAAAAAATCTAAATATAGGAGAAATTTTAGAGGCTTTACCTCATAGATATCCATTGTTATTAGTTGATAAAATTATTTATGCTGATGATAAAAAAGTTATTGGTATTAAAAATGTTACCTTTAATGAACCGCATTTCTTGGGTCATTTTCCTGGAAAACCAGTAATGCCTGGAGTTATGATTATTGAGGCAATGGCTCAAACTTCGGCTATGCTACCTCATTTATCATATAATATAAGCCTAGGAGAAAAATTAATTTATTTTACAACTATTAATAATGTAAAATTTAAAAAAACTGTTATTCCTGGTGATGTTTTAGAATTACATATTGAATTAGTGAAATTTAAGAAAAATTTCTGGAAATTTTCGGGTAAGGCGATGGTAGATGGTAATGTAGTTACAGAAGCTGACTTTTCTGCAATGATCGTTGATAAATAAAATATGACGCAAAAAATTCACCCGACTGCAATTGTAGATTCTAAAGCTCAAATTGGTAATAATGTTGAAATTGGTCCTTTTTCAATCATAGGTCCCAAAGTTAAAATAGGAGATGATAGCATTATCAAGGCAAATGTAATTATCACTGGAAACACAAAAATTGGAGATAATAATAAAATCTTCCCTTTTGTAGTAGTCGGTGAAGAGCCACAAGATTTAAAGTATAGCGGGGAAGATTCAAAAATAATAATTGGAAATAATAACAAAATACGTGAATATGTCACTATTCATCCCGGCACTAAAGATGATAATATGCTCACTCAAATTGGTAGTAATTGTCTTTTTATGATATCTTCGCATATAGCTCATGATTGTATGATTGGTGATAATGTAATTATGGCAAATAATGCCACATTAGCAGGCCATGTTCATGTTGGAGATAATGCTGTAATTGGAGGTCTTTCAGCAATTCATCAATTTGTAAAAATTGGTAGATTTGCCATGATTGGTGGTATGTCTGGTGTTGAAAATAATGTGTTGCCATTTACAACAGTAATGGGAGAACGAGCAAAATTAGCTGGTTTAAATCTTATAGGCTTAAAAAGGGGTAAGATTGATAGAGAATCTATTAATGCGATTAGAAAATTCTATAAGGATTTATTTTCTGATGATAATTTTAATGATAATCTAGAAAATTTATCTGATGCACAAAAATCACAATCACTAATATCTGAAATGTTATCTTTTATTTCAAATAAAGGAAAAAGAGGTATTTGCAAACCATAATTTATTATAACATTTACATCTCTAAAATTATAATTTATCACAAAGAAGTCAATGAGTTATAGCATGAAATTCGTTAATTATAAAAATACATCCCTACCTTAGGAAAAGAATTATTTTGAGTAGATATTAATCACAAAAATCATAGAACATCCTTATAAAAGATATTAATAAGAATTAATTCAAGAAAACCAAAGAAAATATAATTTTCAATGACAAAACTACGGCAGACGATAAACAAGAACTAAGGCAAATATCAAAAACAAAACTAAATCAACAATATATTAGATTGTAAGAACAAAAAGGGAAATATGATTTGTCATTATGCAAGAAAATTTAAACTGTAAAAACACCACCTAGTCTGACAAACAATGCACATTCAAGAAGTAATTTTGACAAATTTTTCATTAGATCCTGAGAATCTATTTTATTTCTTCCTTGTTATTTGATTCTTAAAAGATCCATTAATATCTCTTGATAGATTTATTACAAATGTATATCAGGGCAATTATTATTATTATTTTGACTTTTTTAGATTTACAATTTTCAGGATATCCTAGATTATTTAAAGATAACAACAAAATTTATATCTTAAAAAATCTTAAATTAATCATTTACACATTTTTTATGATATCTCCAATGTACCTATTATAATTAAAGTAAATCATATTAACTTCTTTAATTTGTTGACTTATAAACAATTGAAATTTATTATTTTATATTCTGGTTTTTTAAAAGTCAGTTGTAATAAAACAAAAGATATTGTAAGCATAAGAGCACGTAGCTCAGTTGGTAGAGCGCCTGACTTTTAATCAGGTTGTCGTGGGTTCGATTCCCACCGTGCTCACCAATATCTAAAACTATTTTTACTGTTTAATGGAAATTAAAATCAATAGCAGAAGTGGCATTAATNGTGCTATCGCTCAATTTAAGAAAGAAACTAAAAAGCATGGTATAGTAATTGAAGCTAGAATAAGAATGTATCATGAAAACGAACGTAGAAGATCCAAAAGAAAAACCGAAGAAAGAATTAGAAGAAGGGTACAAGCTAAAGCTAGAAGCTAGTATTTTGACTAGATATATGTTTAAAAAGGTTAATTAACCAATAAATATCTAACAATTAATAGCATCTATCATTAAAAAATTAACAATAAACAATGTTATTTTTTCCCTGCTATTTAAAAAATTTAGTCAATATACCGAATATTCCATCAAATATTTTTACTAATAACAAAAAAATATGAAGCTAGATTATTTATCTTTACAATAGTTTTTTGAACGACAATTGGTATAATCATGTTAATTACAAAAAAAGATAAATCATTTATTCTATTATTAATATCCTTAATTTTAATCGTATATTCTATATTTTCCCTCTCTTCCTTTTTTAAATTATTTTCTTACCATCAAAACTATAAAATATTAACCGGGGAAAAATACTGGCTTAATGTTAATCAAGAGCCTGTAAATAAAGACCTTAGATCACGAATAATACTATTATCATTTTTAAACGATGATGATGTAATGTTGGAACAAATAATAGATAGTAAAAATATTAAAAGTAACTTTGGCAGAAATATTTCTCTTATTTTAGTATATAGCGGCAATAAGGAAGTTGATACAATAGGCAACATATTACATAAAAATGATACAGGATTCCCTATAATATTTGATAAATACTCAAATGTTTTTAACTATTTTAAACCTAATAAAAATAAATTTATATTATTAAATGAAAAAGGTGATATCTATGGTAAATATAGAATTGAAGATTTTAATAAAATTGAAAAAGATATAGAAAAGTTAGTCAATATATTACCAAATATAAAAGAAGAGAATTTTAAAATATCACAAAAAAGAGCAACACCATCTTACATCTTATCAAATCCAACGTCTATATCTTATATTAATAACAAATTAGTAGGCAACAAAACTAATATATTAATCGCAAATTCTGGTCATAATAATATTATAATATCTTCACTAGATGGTAGAATTATAAAAAAAATAGGATCTAAAATAGCAGGTTTACAAGATGGAGAAATAAATGATGCACTATTTAATTATCCTCAGGATTTTGTTATTGATAATAACATGATATATATAGCAGACTCAGGAAATAATTCTATTAGAAAAGTTAACCTTAAATCTAAAAAAGTATTTACAATTGTAGGGTCTGGCAAAAAAAAAGGATCTTATCTTAAAGGAACTGTAGCAGCAAAAAAAGCAAACCTATGGTTTCCAAATAGTTTAACATTGTCATCAGATAAGAAGGAATTAATTATTTCCAATTATGGTGCGGGGCAACTATTATCTTACCACATTAAAAACCAAACATTGTCATCCTTAACAGATGCCAAGCTAAATATCAAAGCAAGAAATATTATAAATTATACCAATAGAATATATTTTATTGACCAAGATATTATCAAATATCTAGACAAAAATAATCAATTACATATTTTTCAAATTGATGGAGAGCCGGTTGAATCAAATGCTTTTTATATAAAAGGTAATTTATTATTTAATATCAATAATAAATTGCAATTAATACAAAAAATAGACCTTAAATCAAATCAAACAAGTATAACAAAAATAGATAATAGACTTGTATCTGACCTAGTAAATATTGGTAATTTTATTTATTTATTAGAAACAAATAAAGATAAAATAACTAAAATCAATAAAAAAAATTCTAATATAAAAATACTTGATATATTACCAAAATTAGAAATAACAGAGGATAAAATAATAAAATTTTTACCAAATTTTAATTTTACTGATGAATTATTTGTAAAATCTAATAGCATAATTAATGTAAAGATGAATTTAAGGAAGAGCTGGAAAATAAATCATAAAGCACCCAGTTTCATTAATTTAGTTGAAATAGATGGAGATAAAAAAGCTAAATTAATAAAAATATATAGCTGGAATGATATAGATAAAAATCAAATATTTTTACCAAAATTAAAAAATGGTTTCACTTATTACATAAAAGCTATAATATATTATTGCAAAGATACAAAAAATTCCATTTGTATGGTTAATCAGTACAATAAGAAGATTAATACTTCTCATGATATCTCTAACAAAGATATTAAAATAGATTTTTTATACCCCAATAATGACTAATTTTTTAGAAGAATTACAAACAAAATTAAAAAATATAATTTTAGATCGCTCAAACAAAAATTCTTACACAAAATCACTAATAAATTCTGGATCGGAACAAATTGCCAAAAAAGTTATTGAAGAAGCATTTGAAGTTTGTTTGGCATCAATCGAAGGTAACGGACATAAAAATGGCAAAGAACAGATTACATTAGAATCTGCTGATTTACTATATCATCTATTAGTGTTATTAAATAGTAGAAATATTGATATCAATGATGTATTCGATGAATTAAAAAAAAGAGAGAAATGAACGACATTAAGCTAACCAAAAATGCTAAAAATAGAATAATTGACATAACTGATAATAAAAATAATCCAGATAAATTTCTTAGGATTAAGATAATTGGTGGTGGCTGTAGCGGTTTTCAATATCAATTTAGCCTTGATAATAAGATATTAGAAAATGACCTAACCATAATCCAGAATAATAAAACTTACTTAGCAACAGATAAAGAATCTTTATCGTTTATTAAAAATTCAGAAATTGATTTTGTAGAAGAGTTGGGGGGGTCATTTTTTAAGGTCAAAAATCCTAACAGTACAGCAAATTGTGGTTGCGGCGCATCTTTTGATGTATAAATTTATATATTATAGATATTTTATTATCACAACATCTCTCCAATCTTCTTCTGTTTCATTAACTCTCTAGCTGCGTCATATTTTTTATCATTCCAAAAAATCAAACAACCATTACAACCCTTGCCACAACAACCTTCCATACCAATCTTAGCAGTTTTTTGAGTAATTTGCAATAGATCTGGGTTGCTTTGATGGTTATCAAGATATTTATTCTTTTTTTTGTTATAAACATACTCACTATTATCAGAAATTTCTAATTTTTGAGCTGCTTTATGAAGTGATTTGCGACTCTCCTCAACAAAATTTAGATTTTTATCTTTTCTAATTAAAGTTAGTTCTGGTAATAACTTTTTTAATTTTACAGCATCTTCCTCATGAAACATAGATACTTTTAAACGAACACCTTCATTTTTTTGACTCTGATTAACAACATCGGTAATAGCACCAGTTTTAGCATTTTTAAACTCATAAATACGAAGTAAAATAACCTCACGACTATATGGACTCATAAATTCTAAAACATCTCCGGCTACTAGGCGATTTTTAATATCGATAATAATTTCATCCCCCTCCCAGCAACGCACTCTAGCAATATATTCATATACTGAAGAAGATTTGGTACTATTATAATCGTGAGCTAGATTAGTTAAACGACCATCATGAAAGGCTAAAGAATAGCCCCGATTAGAAATAGCATCTAACTCAGGCATATATTTTTGATAATCCCAATTTTTTGGATCATTATAATAATCGTCAATTGCAATCCGGTAAATTCTAGCTACCGATCCAGCATAAAACTCAGATTTATTACGACCTTCAACTTTTAATGAGTCAATACCGATTTTTAAATATTCATTTAATTTTGGCATTAAACACAAATCCTTAGAATTTAAAATATAAGAACCATGCATATCTTCCTCAAAAGGCATTAGTTCTCCTGGGCGAATTTCCTCTTCTAAAAAGAAATTAAATAAATCTTTATTTTTATCATTAATTTCAATAATCTCTTCTGTATTATCTTTTAATTTAATTTTTAATTTATAACTCCAGCGACAACTGTGGGCACAACTACCCTGATTAGCACCCCTTTCAGACATAAAATTAGAAAGTAAACAGCGACCAGAATAGGTCATACACATTGAACCATGGATAAAAGTTTCAATCTTAATGTCTGGGCAATCCTGTTTTATTTGTATTAATTCATCAAAACTAACTTCTCTAGCTAAAACTACCAATGATGCACCTTGCTCTTTCCAAAAATCAACTGAAAGTGACGAACAAATATTAGCTTGAGTTGATACATGAAGCTCTAAATCTGGTGCATGTTTTTTTGCATAATTAAAAATACCTGGATCAGCAACAATCAACCCATCTGGCTTTAATTGATCAACAGTTTTAATATATTGAGGCAATTTCTCAATATCCTTATTGTGAGAGAAGAGATTTAAGGTTAAATAGACTTTTTTACCGTGATCGTGAGCATATTTAATACCCTCCAAAAGCTCTTCTAAAGAAAAAGAGCTCTTAGTTCGAAGGGACATATCGGGAGTTCCACAATAAACAGCATCAGCACCATAAAGAATGGCTGTTTTCATTCTATCTAGCGATCCTGCTGGTATTAATAATTCTGATTTTTTATTTAATTTCATCTTACAATGTTATACATTTTAAAGGTAGTAAACAATGTTATATTACATCCCAATCTTGTATATAGGTACATTGCTCAAAACCATCATAGTAACCTAATGAAAATTGTTCATTATTAACCAGCTCATCAACATTTAAACCTGAATCACTAAGATCGTCGGCTAGAAATCCCTTTGCGGTAACAAAAAGACCATGTCTACAACCATGTTCAAAGCCACGACCATAATCAGTATCCGCTGGAGGAAGATTTTTCATTCCCCAATAGGGGCGAGATCTCCAACCACTCCAACCATCAGGAAGAAAGCAGGAGGAAAGAAAAGTACAAACAAAGATAATAATGATTAATTTTCTATAGACCATATTTTGCAACCAACAACTCAGCAATCTGAACTGCATTAAGAGCCGCACCTTTTCTCAAATTATCAGCACAAACCCAAATATTAAGACCATTCTTAACGGTATCATCCTGTCTAATTCTAGAAACATAAACGGGATCTTGAGTAGCAGTTTCAGCAGGAGTAGCATAAACATTTTCTTCGGGCCTATCCATTACCAAAATACCATCAGCTTCATCTAAAATACTTCTGGCCTGATCTGCTGTAATCTTACTTTTAAATTCAATATTAATTGACTCTCCATGAGATACAAAAGTTGGTATCCTTACGCAAGTTGCGTTTACTTCAATCTCATCACCCATAATTTTTTTAGTCTCAACCTTCATCTTCCACTCTTCCTTAGTTGATCCATCATCTAAAAAGACATCAATATGAGGAATAGCATTAAAGGCAATTCTCTTAGTAAATTTTTTAGGAGCTACATTTTGATTTTGATATATCTTCTTTGTAGAATCAAATAGCTCATCCATAGCCTCCTTACCAGCTCCAGAAGTAGATTGGTAAGTCGCAACAACGATTCTTTTAATTTTAGCAATATCGTGAAGTGGTTTTAGAGCTACAACCATCTGAATTGTAGAGCAATTTGGATTAGCAATAATATTAGATTTTTTATAGTGGTCAAGATCATTAGGATTTACTTCTGGGACAATTAATGGTACATCATCATGCATCCTGAAAAATGAGCTATTATCAATCACAACACATCCTGTTTTAGCTGCAATAGGGGCATATTTTGAAGAGGCTGCACCACCAGGTGAAAAAAGAGCAATCTTTGTACCAGAAAAGTCATATTTATCAAGATCCTGAACTACCAAGACCTTATTACCATAAGTAATATCTTTACCAACAGACCTTTCCGAAGCCAACGCAACAACCTCATCTGCTGGAAAGTTTCTTTCTGCTAAAATATTAATAATTTCTCTACCTACATTACCGGTTGCACCTACAACTGCTATTTTTCTTGTCATAATCTAATTAATTATATAATAATACTATTTTTTACATCTAAAAGAAGATTTTTCTAAAGTTAGAAATTGGCATAATACTAACAAATATTTTAATTTAATTGCAATAAAAATGGTATAATATTAATTAAATATCTAAAATCTCCTTTAAAAAAGGAATAGTAATCTTTCTATTTTTTTTAAAACAATTATCTTCTATTACATTTGCAATATGAGAAATATTATCAAAATCTCTTTTTACATTTGATGAAATATAATCTATAATTTTAGTGTCAATTTTTAGTTGCCTCTTGGCAAAATATTTGGTTAATAAAATTTTAACCAAATCATCATCAGGATTTTCAATATCTAACTGATGTATATTTTTAATTCTTGATTTTAGATCACCTAAAGTCCAATTCAAATCAATCAACCTTTTTGAGCTAGAAAATAATAAAAAAGAGTTTTTTTCTTTAATTATGTTTATTAAATGGAATAAAAAATCTTGATCTTTATTCTTACATATATTATCAAAATAATAAAATTTACTGTATCTTATTATATTATTTAACTCAGATGATAAAATATTAGAAACATCTTCTGCTTCAAAACTTGACTTCCAAAGATGAATAAAAGAAGTTTTACCAGAATTTCTTCCCCCTATTAAACAAATAATATTTGGCAAAATATTACTTTTAAAACGATACTGATCCAAAAATTGAAAAACTTTTAAATTAGAAGGGCAGATTATTAATTCATCATCAATATTTTTATTGTTAATATCAAAATTAAATGATAACTGTGTCATTGTGATAATAAATCTTCAATATTGCTAATATTTTGTATAGATCTAGAACTAATATCCTTACAAGTTCTGGAAACCAAACCTGATAATACTTTTCCAGAACCTATTTCTATTACATCTTTAATACCATTTTCCTGCATTAATAGCATAGTTTCTCTCCACCTAACCCGACCAGTAATTTGCCTTACCAAGGAATTCTTAATATGATCTGGATCACTAGAAAAATTAGCATCTACATTATTAATAAATTTAATTTCGGGCTTCTTTATTATAATATCTGGTAATATTTCCTTCATATCATTTTTAGCATCAGACATTAATTTTGAATGAAAAGCGCCACTAACTGGCAATTTAATAGCTTTTCTAACTCCCTTATCTTTGGCAATTATAATGGCATTATCAATTCCAGCAACAGAACCGCTAATAATAATTTGACCAACAGAATTATCGTTAGCAATTTGACATATTTCTGACCCCATTGACGCTTCTTTGACTATCTCTTCAACAATATTTTGATCAGCATTTAAAATTGCAGCCATTGCACCATTTGTTTTTTCACCACATCTTGCCATAGAAGACCCCCTTACTTGTAATAATTTAGCAGCATCTTCAATAGAAATTGCTTTTGCTGCAGCTAAGGCAGAGTATTCTCCAAGAGAATGACCAGCAACAATGGAACATAAATCGACAAGCTTTGTATCAAAATCATTTTCAATTATTTTAACAATTGCGATAGATACCGCCATCAATGCTGGTTGAGTATTTTTAGTTTTAACCAACTCCTCATTTGGGCCATTAAAGATAATATCAGATAATTTAAAATTTAATATGTCATCAATAATTTGAAAAACTTCTTTGGCAGAATTAAAATTATTATATAAATCCTTCCCCATGCCAACTATCTGTGAGCCCTGCCCTGGAAAAACAAACGCTGTATTTTCTTTTATCATTTTATTTTTTAGCTTTGATATTTAGATACTTTTTTATTTCTTCAGGTTTATACCTGAAATCTTCCTGAAATCTTTGAATTATCTCCCTTTGAATTTGTAGTAATGTTTTATGATTACCATCCTTAGTAAACAAGTCAATAAACCTATTGTAATCACTATTTGATAATTTTAAATCTTTATTATCATTTGCAATATCAGGAAAATGTTCTAAATCCAAATAATCATCGTCACATAGAATTACAGCTTTAAGCACATAATTTCTCAGCTGCCTTATATTTCTTTCCCACTTATAACACACTAACATATCCATTGCTTTTTCTGTTATACCTTTAATTCTTTTATTTTCATTAATACTAAAAGTATTACAAAAATTATTGGCTAATAATTTAATATCACACAAACCCCTTTGACGTAAATTAGGTAATTCAATAAGAAATGTATTTAATTTTTCAAAAAGATCAGGATTATTAGATTTGTCTCCTATTAACTGCTTTATAGTTTTATAACTTGATATTATAGGCGTTGTGTCAGAAGTTTATAAATCTATGGACTTATTAATTGCTATTTCTCCATATTGAATATAATTCAATAATTTATTTTGAATATCACAAGAAAGGTGTTCAATATTTTCTATATATAATGTCCCCTTGTTAGCTATCCTAATTTTACCATGAACCCTTTTATTTTTACCATCACGATCTGTAACATTATATCCAAACAATATCGTGTTAGCATTTTCTGGAGTCATGTTTTTACAATTAA
>JAHXBT010000035.1 GCA_020054695.1 Rickettsiales bacterium | reverse complement strand
CGAATTGTTCTAAATGCTTCTTCGTTATCAATTTCATAGCCTTTATGAATGTATTCAAGACTTAATGTATCGGGAATAAAATCTTCACCTATACCTTCAACCAACCAACCTGAACCCGCAATTTCTGTTATATCATTTCCTTCAACGCTATCTTTAATTATTGAGCCTTTTGGATCAGCTACAATAATTTCAGTGTGAGGTGAATGTTCATGAAAAAATTTTCCAATACCAGAAATAGTACCACCTGATCCAACACCACAAACTACCGCATCAACATTTCCATCAAGTTGCTTGTATATTTCAGGTGCAGTTGATGATTCATGTGCAAGTGGGTTTGATTTATTTGTAAACTGACTGGCAAAAAACGAATTTGGTGTTTCATCGGCAATTCGTTTAGCCATAGTTATATAATGCTCAGGATGATCAGGCCCTACATCACTTCTGGTCATAATTACCTCAGCTCCTATTGCGCGCAGATGAAGTATCTTATTATTATTCATTTTATCTAAGATAATAACTTTAGCTTTGTAGCCTTTTAACTTACCAATTAGTGCAAGCCCCATTGCAGTATTACCAGCCGATGCTTCAATAATAGTATAACCAGGCTTTAATTTTCCCTCACGTTCAGCTGTTTCAATAATATTAAGAGCAACACGGTCTTTAATAGATGAACCAGGATTCATGCTTTCCATTTTTAAGAATAGATTACAAGGACCAGTGTCCATATTTTTCACTTGAACAATTGGAGTATTGCCGATTAAATCAATTAATGTTTTAACATCTGCCATTTTTTTTATTTCTATTGTTAATTTATGTTCAAAAAACTTCTTACCATTCAATTATTTATCCTAATTTTCTTATTTAGCAACTCTAAGGTACTATTTGCTGATGAAATAGATGATTTTAACGCTTGGTTATCTAATTTTGAGCAAAAAGCTATAGAAGTGGGTATAAGTAGGCAAACTATAGAAAAATCTTTTAAGAATATCGAGTTAAATAAAAGAGTAATTTAGCTGGATCAAAATCATCCTGAATTTACCATTACACTAGAAAAATATCTTAGCAATACAACTCCTAGATTTAGAGTGAATAAGGGTAAAAAACTATACCAAGAAAATAAAGATTTATTAGAAGAAATATCCAATAAATTTGGAGTTCAGCCAAGATTTTTACTTGCTTTATGGGGTATTGAAACAAGTTTTGGTAAATATACTGGTTCATTTAATGTAATTAGATCCTTAACAACACTTAGCTATGATTTGAGGAGAAGAGACTATTTTACTGGTGAGCTATTAAATGCTCTAAAAATCATCGATCAGGGCCACACAAACCCTGAAAGTATGGATGGGTCGTGGGCGGGTGCAATGGGTCAGTGTCAATTCATGCCAACTAGCTTTATAAATTATGCAATTGATTTTGATGGCGATGGTAAAAAAGACATATGGAATACAGTCCCAGATGTTCTTGCTTCTGCAGCAAATTATTTATCATTATCTAATTGGAATAATAAAGAAACATGGGGAAGGGAAGTAAGTATATTAAATCCCATCGATGAATCTTTAGTTGCGGTTTCAGCAAGGAAAGTCGATGTAAGTAAAAAATTATCTACTTGGTCAACTTTAGGCGTAAGGAGATTAGATGGCTCAGAATTACCTTATTTAGATATTAATGCTTATCTAGTCTATCCTGAAGGGGCTGATGGTCGGAAATATATTGTCTATGAAAATTTTAAAACAATCCTTAAATGGAATAGGTCGTTATTTTTTGGCATTGCCGTAGGAACACTTTCAGATTTGATTGAGTATTATTAAGATGAAAAATATTTTAATTATTTTAATATTTTTCTTATTATGTAGCTGTACTACTCTAGTGAATCTTGAGAAGTACGATAATACCAAGCCATCATTATCATTAACGAAAATGATTGAAGCGCCTTATGAAATGAATGGAAAATGGTTTTTTCCTTTTGATTATAAAGAATTAATTGAAATTGGCACAGCGACAAAAATTAATTATCTCAAGCCTGGAGAAAGAACTACAACTGGAGAAATATTTCATAAAGATGTTTCTTCAGGAGCACATAGGTCTTTAGCCTTAGCTTCCAATGTGAGGATTACAAATATTGAAAACGGTTTTTCAATGATTGTAAGAGTTAATCATAGAGGTGCTTATTCAAATACTAATATTATTGAATTATCTGATAGAGTTTTTGATAAACTTAAACTCAATGAGAATGGAAACTTAGTTAAGTTAGAGTTAATAAATGCAAATGAAACTTTTATTTTGGGCAAAGCTAAAACTTATAGTGCAGAAAAAAAAATTTCATCAACAGCACCAGTAAATGGCGTTTCGATAATTTCTATAAGCCCTGAAAATCAAGATAGTGCGGCTGAAAATTTGTTGCAGGAAGATAATATAAATTTAGATAACTTTAGAATCGAAACCATTTCCAGTAAGGAAATATACATTCATGTAGCAACACTTCTTTTCAAGCATACTGCCGAAGAGCTTCAAAAAACGCTTAAATCTGTAAAAAAGGTTGATATAGTAAATAGTATGAATAATGGTAAAAATACTTATAAGGTAATTATTGGTCCTTTTGAAAATTTGGTTCAACTAAATGAAATTCTTAAGATTGACATAATTCAACAATATGAAGATTTATCAATATTTTTAAAATAGGAAAAACATGAAACTTATTCAAAATATAATTCTTGCTATAATAATATCAATTAATTCAGCATTTGCTCTTATAGATACCAATGCGGAAACAGCTATCATCATGGATGCAGATACTGGCTATATTTTATATGAAAAAAATGTAGATAAAAAAGTTTTTCCTGCGTCTATGACAAAAATAATGACCACAATGATTGTATTTGAAAAATTATCAAATGGCAGTCTTACATTAGACGATACATTTTTAGTAAGTGAAAAAGCTTGGAGAGAACGCGAGGGATCATCAATGTTTGTTGAAGTTGATAAAGAGATCAGGGTTGAAGATCTTTTAAGGGGCATTATTGTTCAGTCAGGTAATGATGCTTGTATTGTAGTAGCTGAAAATATTTCTGGATCTGAAAAAACTTTTTCTATCTTAATGAATGAAATGGCTAGTGATATAGGTTTAGAAAATACAAATTTTGCGAATTCTACGGGAATGCATAATGTTAAAAATTACTCAACTGTTTCTGATATTGCAAAAATGTCACATTATTTGATTAATCAGTATCCTGAATATTATCACTTATTTAGTGAAACTGAATTTGAATGGTCAGGAATATCACAAAAAAATAGAAATCCTCTCTTATATAAAGATATTGGCGCTGATGGATTAAAAACTGGATACCTGTCCATTTCAGGTTATGGACTTGCAGCATCAGCAAAAAATTCTGGCAGACGACTTATTGTTGTTGGGCATGGCTTTACAAGCCAACAAAAAAGATCTCAAGGTACAGCTCGATTATTAAATTGGGGTTTTAGAGAATTTACAAATATAAATTTATTTAGCAAATCTAGTGTTGTAGGTATCTTACCATTGTCTAAGGCAAGTGAAGATATGGTTCCATTACCAACCGATAAAGACATTGTCATCACAGTTGCAAAAGCAAAAAAAGATGCGATTGAAACAGAAATTCTACCAGTTGATAATCTCAAAGCTCCTTTTAAGCAAGGTGATGTTGTGGCTATGCTAAAAGTAATGATTCCTAAAACTGATCCACAATATATAAATTTAGTTGCAACTAAAGACATCGATGAATCTGGTTACATTTCATCATTCATTTCATATATTTACAACTCAGTATTAGGTTTGTTTGATTAATTCAATATGAAATATAAAAAGTTCCTTACTTTTGAAGGAGGCGAGGGTTCTGGTAAGTCAACACAAATAAAATTACTTGCAAAAAAAATAGAGCAAATTGATTCTGTTTGTTTAACGAGAGAGCCAGGTGGTACTAAGTCTGCTGAGGATATTCGTAAGTTATTAGTAAGAGGAAAAATAGACAAATGGTCAAGTATTTCTGAATTATTACTATTATTTGCTGCTAGAAAAGATCATATTGATAAACTTATTCTACCCTCACTAAAAGCTAACAAATGGGTTTTATGTGATCGTTTCGTAGATTCTACTTATGTTTATCAGGGCATGTGTGGCAAAACATCTATAGAACTGATTAAAAAAATTGAAACCATTATAATTGGACAGTTTAAACCTAGATTAACTTTTTTAATTAATTTAGATCCAAAAGTAGGGTTAGAAAGATCTAAAAGACCCGGCAATAAAGATTTAAGGTATGAAAATATGGATATAAAGTTTCATAGAAAAGTTCATAAATCGTACTTAAAAATAGCATCTTTAAATAAACAAAGAATAGTTCTAATTGATGGTAGCAAATCTATTACTGATATAGAAAATCAAATTTGGAAGAGAGTTAAAGACAGGATTTTATAATGGAGTTCAAAACGCAACATATATTAGGTCATAAAAAAAATTTTATAAAACTAAGTAGATTAATTAAAAAAAATAGACTGCCCAATAGCATTATTTTTCAAGGAACCAAAGGAATTGGAAAAACTACTTCTGCTTTTAGGATTGCACAATTTATTTTTGAACAGAATGATACTCCATCTGAGTTATATCAATTTAATAATTCAGATATTTATCAAAAAATTTGTAATAATACTTTTCCAAATTTATTGTTTATTGAAAAGCTGTGGCTGGAAGATAAAAAAAGGTTTAAGAGTCAAATTCATAAGGATGACATACTTAATATAAAAAAGTTTTATGCAAATAAGGAAGATAATAGGATATATCGGATATGCATTATTGACAGTATTGATGATTTTTCAACCGAAGCTTCGAACTCATTATTAAAACTTATAGAGGAGCCACCTAAAAATTCATTATTTATAATTATAAATTATAATAAGTCTAAATTGTTGAAAACTATTAAGTCTCGATCTTTCATACTTAATTTTTCGAATCTTAAATTAGATGACTATAGCAAATTACTTAAATTAGAAAATTATCGATACAATGATATTGATAAACTATATGATTTAAATGCTGGTGATATTCAATCTAGCCTTAATTATATAGATAATGATTTTGATTCAATAGATGATCATTTTAAGTCATTATTGTTAGATAATTCTAAAATTAAGATAAACACAGCTTCTCATTATGTAGGTTTTTTCAATGATAATTCTAAATTAGAAAATAGTGATGATTTTATCAGCTATATGCTACTGAGAACAAAAAAAACAATTTTAGAGTTATTGGAAGAAAAAAAGAGTAAAAATATATTTAATTTAATTAAATCATATTATTTCCTTGATAAAGCGTATAAAAATCAAAAAATATATAATTTAAGCTTTGATCATATTTTGATTAAGTATTTTAACTACTTGAAAAATGCCTAATAATTTTTTTATTACTACACCTATTTATTATGTAAACGATATTCCACATATTGGTCACGCTTATACTTCAATAGCGACAGATTTTATTGCTAGATTTAAAAGAATGAGTGGGGTGGAAACTATTTTTCTAACTGGTACAGATGAACATGGCCAAAAAATACAAAAAGCTGCTGAAAATAATTTGATAGAGCCATTATCATTATGCGATAAAAATTCTGCAAAATTTCGGGAATTAACTGAAATACTTAATTTATCAAATGATGATTTTATAAGGACAACTGAAAAAAGGCATATAGATGGAGCTAAGTCCTTATGGAATAAATTAATGGATAATGGTGACATATATCTTGACACATACAAAGGTTGGTACTCAGTTAGCGATGAAACTTTTTATAATGAAAAAGACTTAAATAAACAGCAAGATGGCTCATTTAAAACTATTACTGGAGGCCTAGTAGATTGGATCGAAGAAGAGTCATATTTTTTTAAACTTTCTAAATACTCAGAAAAACTTTTAGAACTATATGAAAAAAATTCTGACTTTATATTACCCAAATCAAGAAAAAATGAGGTTGTCAGTTTTGTTAAAAGTGGATTAAGAGATTTATCAATTTCACGTAATACCTTCAATTGGGGAATAAATGTACCAAAAGATGATAAGCATGTAATGTATGTTTGGTTAGATGCTTTAAGTAGTTATCCCAATTCACTAGGATATATTGAAGATAAAAACTCAAAACTTTCGTCTTACTGGTTAAATTCTACACATATAGTTGGCAAAGATATATTGAGACATCATGCTGTTTATTGGCCCGCATTCTTGATGTCGGCTAAATTAGACTTACCAAAAAGAATTTTTGCCCACGGCTGGTGGACAAACGAAGGAAATAAAATCTCTAAATCACTTGGTAATGTAATTGACCCAGTAGAAATCATCGATAAGTTTGGACTAGATCAAATAAGATATTTTTTGTTAAGAGAGATTACATTTGGTAGCGATGGTGATTTTTCTACCGAGGCTTTAAAATCTAGGATAAATGCAGATCTTTCAAATGACCTTGGAAACTTATGTCAAAGATCTCTCACAATGATTGTAAAGTATTGCGACGCACATATTCCAACTAATAAAAATATTACTGAATCAGATAGGCATTTTTTATCAAGAATTTCTTTTGAATTAGCCAACTTAACATCACATGTAGATAATCAAGAAATAAATATCTACATTAAAAAAATTTGGGACATTGTAGCTAGCGCAAATAAATACTTTAATGACAATAAGCCATGGGAACTAAAAGATACCAATAAAGAAAATTTTGATAATGTTTTGTATGTTACTGCTGAGATCATAAAGCAATTGGGTATAATGATTTATCCTATAATGCCTGATACAAGTAAAAAAATTTTAAGTTTTTATAATATGAATGTTAAAAATATTACTCTAGACATGCTGAATTATGATCTAACTGGCACTAAGATGAATGAAGTAAAACCATTATTTCCAAGGGTGCAATAGATGATCATTGATAGTCATTGTCATCTTAATTATTCTAATGATGATATCCCTTTGGGAAAAATTATAAGCAATGCCAGAAATAGTAATGTTAGTTTAATGCTCAATATTGCTACAAAACCAAATGAATTTGACAATATAATTAATACTTCATCTTTATACGATGAAGTTTATTTCACTCTTGGTGTCCATCCACATGAAGCAAGTGACTTAGACGATGATATTATTAAAGTGATATATACAAATGCCAATAATAAAAAACTCGTTGGAATTGGGGAAACAGGCTTAGATTACTATTATAATAATTCTGAAAAATCTACTCAAATCATATCTTTTGAAAAGCAAATTGAATTATCTCAAAATTTATCTATTCCATTAGTAATTCATATGAGAAGTGCAGAAGATGACACTTTAAAAATAATAAGAAAAAAAATCAAAGAAAAAAAATTTAATGGGGTAATACATTGCTTTACTGGCACTAAAAAATTTGCTGATGAAATTATTGACTTAGGCTTTTATATTTCTGCCAGCGGCGTGATAACATTTAAGAAATCTTTTGATTTGAGAGATATATTCTCTAGTATACCTGATGATAAAATTTTAGCAGAGACAGATTCACCATATTTATCACCTGAACCTCTTAGAGGTAAAATGAATCAGCCCTCACATATTATTCATACAATAAAAAAACTAGCTGAAATACGTAATACTAACTATGATAAGATAGCTGAATTAACTAGAAATAATTTTTTAAACCTTTTTCAAAAGATCGATAAATATTAAAAAATGCTTATAAAGATACCTGTTTCTACTGGAGAGTTAGTTGACAAGATAACTATTTTAGAAATAAAGAAAATTAAAGTTGAGGATAAATTAAAACTTATTGATATTAAAAAAGAACATAAATACCTTAAAAACATACTCGTAAAAAAAATCAAACTAGATCCTTATATAAAGAGAGAAATTGCAGCCTTAAAAAAAATCAACCTTAAATTATGGGATATTGAGGATGGAAAACGTAGAGCTGAAAAAAATAAAAAGTTTGGAAAATCATTCGTATCATTAGCTAGAAATGTTTATATTTACAACGATAAAAGAGCTATGATTAAATTAAATATAAATAAGATTACAAACTCTGAAATTATTGAAGTAAAATCATATGACAAATACTAAAAGAGCACTAATTACAGGCGTTACTGGGCAAGACGGTGCATATTTATCAAAATTGTTATTAGAAAAAGGTTACGAAGTTTATGGTACAGCAAGACGGGGGGCATCAGAAAAATTTTCTCGATTAGAATTTTTAAATGTATTAGACAATATCAGTATAATAGATTTTGATTTACTTGAATTTTCAAATATTCAAAAGACAATTCAAAGTATAATGCCACATGAGATATATAATCTTGCAGCTCAAAGTTTCGTACCAACATCATTTGATCTTCCAATCTTGACTTCTGATATTAATGCGCTAGGAACCCTAAGAATTCTTGATTCAATATTAACTATCAATAAAAATATAAAATTTTATCAAGCATCTACATCTGAAATGTTTGGTAAGGTGGAAAAGACACCTCAGGACGAGGAAACCTTATTGCATCCTAGAAGTCCATATGGTGTATCAAAAACTTTTGCTCATTATAGTACAATTAATTACAGAGAAAGTTATAATATGTTTGCTTGTTCTGGAATTTTATTTAATCATGAATCACCGTTAAGAGGACATGAATTTGTTACTAAGAAAATTTCTCGAACACTTTCTAAAATTAAGTATGGTTCAAACGAAGTACTTGAGGTAGGTAATATTGAAGCACGTAGAGACTGGGGCTTTGCAGGCGATTATGTTAAAGCTATGTATTTAATGCTTAATCATAAAGTTGCAGATGACTACGTTGTGTCAACAGGCAATAATTATTCAGTTAAGGACTTTATTTGTAAATGCTTAGATTTGCTTGATTTTAAATATGAGTGGCTAGGTGAGGGTATTGATGCATCAGTTAAAGATCTGAAAACAAACAAAACTATTATTAAAGTTAATGAAAAATACTTCAGACCTGCAGAAGTTGACACATTAATTGGTAATCCTAATAAAATCAAAAGTACACTTGGATGGGTTCCTGAATATACATTTGACATGCTTGTTGAAGAAATGATTAAGTTTGAATTAGATAATAGTAATATTATTTTTTAATAAACTCTAAAACATTATTTATTGTATTGTTAAAGTCCTCAGTTTGTATTTGAATTGAATTGATCGACTTAGGGTGCCATTTTTTTAAAAAGTTTCTATGGCCCTTATAAGTAAGATCGATAATTTCCTTATTATACATGCTTGCTATATGTGTCAATCCACCATGTTGAGTAACCACTAAATCAGAAATTGAAATTAAACTGGTAATCAGTTTCATGCTTATTGCTTTAATTATGAATATATTTGGAATTTTTTTGGATTGATAAATATTAAAGTCATACGTATCATTAGATACTTTATTGAAAGCTAATTCATTAAATATAAATTTATTATATGCTTCACTATAAATACCTTCTGTTATTATTATTGAACCAGAAGTATTAACATTTATTTTTAATACAAAATTTAATAAATCTTTATTAGACCACTCAGATCGCTTCCATTTTTCATCAATATGAATAATATTAATGTTCTTAACATCAACTTGAGTATTATTAAGAATGTTTATTATGTTATTTTTATCATTTTCAATATTTAGTTTTACATACTCTAGGTCATTTTCTGAAAATTTTATTTCATATGAATGAAATAATGTATTAAATATTTTTTTGAATAACTCTGTATAGTATTCAGACCAGTGTATCTCTATTGAATGAACGAAATTATCAGTACAATTAATAGTCACATAGCTATCGAGTAGATAATCTTTCATATATTCGATTGGACGGTATTTAATTTTACCATTTTTAGTAGTATTCAGTGTTAGGAATCCAAAATTCTTTAAGGAGCCCGATAATTTTGCATACAGGAAATTTATATTTTTTGAATTTAAAATAAATGTGTAGTCTGGTTTTATTGATCTAATTAAAAAAAGAAATTTAATTTTACTAAAGATATTAAAATTTCCTGAGTTTAGTAAAATATTATTTAATAAACCTTCTTTTTTATATAGTGATGCATACTCATAATTTCTATTTCCACACACCAATGTAATATGTGCATTTTTATCGTATTTTTTTAATAGTTTTATTAATGGAGTAGAGATAATCAAATCTCCAATACCATCATCTCTAAATATTATATACTTCATTAATTTATTTATTATTATTGTTTAAGTAGTTGTTTTAAATATATATATTTTATTTGTCATAATATATATTATGCGAATTATATATATAACTAACTAATCTATATATGTATTTTTATACTGTATTAATATTTATCTAAAGCAATAAAATTATCCCCTAATTTGTAATAAAAGGAGAATATTAATGGAAGAATATCAAATATGGACATTGTTTAATTCAGCAAGAGTTGCCGATGCAGCGGTTGGTATTGTGAGTATTTTAGCAATATGGTTAGCGTTGCGAGTTGCTAATCTGACCAGAGCCAACCCAGAAACTGATACTATTGCAAAAGTTGTATCAACTCTATTCTGTGGACTTATCGTACTTGGTAGCTGGCAAGCTTGGACTATAGCTGCTGTAAATTGGACTGGTACAGCTGGTGCATTAAGTCGACTAGATAACCCTTCTGACTTTGCAAAGGGTTTTATTGATTATGTTGGTCAAACTGAACCTGCAACAACACCTGATCTAATTGGAATGTTATTTTTAATAGTTGTAGCGTTAATGACATTAGTTCTTATTTGGAGACCAAAAAAAGACTAATTTTCAAACTGTATCCTTGCTTTATATATGAGTGAGGATGCAGTTATAAGTTTTCATAAAAAGTTCTAGTTTTAAGCCAAAACTTAAAATTACTTATTCCCCTGCTCACAGATACCCTGTTTAATTCAAAATTATTCGATTTAGTGCTGTCATAAAGGCCTCTGTTTGTAGTAAACGCTTTCTTGTATTTACTTTTTTTTACTTCATTAATAACAATTTGATTATATTTTCCATAAGGATAACAAAAATTATTAATTTGTAGTTGAAACTTATCTTCTAAGTATTTTTTAGATCCATCTATTTCAGTCTTTAATTCATTATTCTTAATTTTAGTTAAGTTTTGATGCGAAAATGAATGAGATCCAATACTCATTCCTTCATCAATCCATTCTTTTATTTGATAGATATCCATAAGTTTAAATTGATGCTGGTCCCATACATTGGTTTTTCCAATTAATTTAGGGACAATAAAACAAGTTGCTGTAAGGTTATATTTTTTTAGTATAGGTAAAGCATAAATAAGATTGTCTTCATAACCATCATCAAAAGTTATGCAAAAACCATCAGTTTCATCATCTAAATTATTACAATCAATATTTTTAATTCCATTACTACTTAAATAATTCATTTGATAATCAAATTCATCCACTGTTGAGAAACTTTTATAGTTTTCATAGCCTATGTTATGATAGAAAAGTATTGGCTTTGATTTCATATTATTTAGTTAATTTGTATATTGTTTCATTTTTTTTTCTAAAAAAACCAAATGACTCAATTATTTTTTCTAATATTAGATTATTTTTTTGAGAAAAGTTTTCTAAATCTTTTATAGTAAGTATATTATTGTCATTTCCTCCTATTTGTAAAAAATTATCAGAAACTAAATTAAGCTGAGTAGTCCATTTCATTCCAGATTCACTAGTTAAAATACTACCATCTACCTTCAAGAAACTATAAAAATTATTCATCATATTTTCGTACAGCTCATTTGAAGGACTAAATGACTTTAAATTTATATCTATAATATAATCAAATGAATTTGGTTTTAAAATCTTATTTAATTGTTCACTATTATATTTATCAACTAAATATGTAGAATTATTTTTGATATTAAGATAATCAGCCTTAGATTTTTCTTGGCCAGCTATTGTCAAACCTATAAATGAATTAAATTTATTTTTTAAAACTTGAACACCGTGAGAACACCCTACTCCAATATGCAAAATATCTGAGTTACTTTTTATATTTTTTTTTAGATATTTAAATATGGCAAACTCTTCGGAAGTAACTTTTTTGTTTTCCCAATAGCTAGATGTATTAAGGTTTTTCATTTATTTTGCTATAAAGCTTATTTCAGGCCAAAAATTATTAGTAAAATTGTTATCTAGTGTTTTATTTATGATATAATTACAAACGTTAACACAATTAAAATTACCATGTGATTTATTCCATCCTCTTTCTGCAATTTTTTTTGCTTCAATTAAGTTAGACTTATAATAAATAATTTTATCTATTAAATCTTCATCACTTTCATAAGAAATAAATTCATCATTTTTATAAATTGAATCAAATCCATAGGCTTTATCAATAAAGGTTAAAAGACCATTACCCATATATGTTGATATACGATCTGATGAATATAGGTGCATAGCAATTCCAGAATTTAAATTCAAACCCATTAAACATTTATTTAATTCAACTGTGAGCTTACTTGCCCAAACAGGCTCAATACCATCATAGCCGTAAAAATGTTCGTTAATAAGTGGATTGCTTGCTATAGTAAATAGTTTTTGTTCACGTCCATCTGTTTTACCTTTCTTTAAATTACCTGAGGCAACACCATGGCTCATAGCAAAAAAAATATCGTATGAGTGATTATTATGTTCAAATACCCTCAAATTATCTATAGAACTATCAAATATGTTCGGAATAAAATGAATATTCATTTTATTTTTAGCTGCCTCTGATATCATTTTATCACCCGTAGTGATAAAGCATTCATCAACAAATTCAGATCTATCTTGAAGTTTTTTAAGTGTATTATTTATAAGCAAATGATCAACATTCCACATAATTATTTTACAATTAGGTAAGATATTCCTAATATTAGAAAGTGTTGAGTTAGCGATTATATCAGAATGCCCTAATACAATCAGATCTGGTTGATAGTTTTTACATGTAATTATCAATCTGTTATTTACATCGTTTTTGCCAATTGAGGAGGACCTTAAAATATTATCTCTGGCTATATCACGATCACTAAAGTTAAGAACATTATGCCCCAATCTTGTCATACCATTGTTTATTCTAAATGGCATATTCCAATAAAGTCTGCCGTTATGTTTTTGGACAAAATTTGAAACGTGGAGTATTCTCATATAATGAAACTATATTATTATATCATTCTAGTCTTTATTATATTTATAAATCAATCTCATGCGAAGATAGAGAATAATAATATTATTATTTATAAATTAAGTTTAAAATCATTTGGATTGAGTATTAATTTAGGTGAAATCAATTCTTATTTTAGTTTTAATAATAAAACGTACTCCCTAGAATTCACATTGAAATCTAATAATTTAGTAAATTTTATTGCTCCAATATTCGGTGCCGGTAAAGTTAGTGGTTTGATTGAAAATTTAGCATTCTATCCATTGTCATATCAATATGAATATACAAGAAGAGAAAAAACGAAAAATACTGAAATTTTATTTGATAGGTCTAAAATTTTATTTTCTAACTCAATACCTGAATACGATAAAAGTAAATTAACTCCTATATCTTCCAAAATGCTTCAAAATGTTATTGATCCAATAACAGCGATAATTTACATGGGTAACCATGAATTTAATAATGGATGTTCAAAAAATTACAGGGTTTATGACGGCAAAAGAAGATATGATCTAAAATATATAGATAAATTTGAAGAAGGTGGCTATCTCGTATGTAAGTTACTTCAATACAAAATTGGAGGCTTTAAACTTAATGATAATGAAGTAGATGCATTTAAGCCTGCACAAGAAATTGTAACATATTTTGAGATAATTGATGAGCAATATAAGTTAAGAAAAATCGTTACTAAGAGTAAATTCGCAATAATAAGAATTGATCTAGACTATCTCTAATGATTTTTTGATAATATATTTCTAAATTCTTCTATTCCTTTGCCATTAAGTGCACTTAAATAAATTCTATTTTTTGTATTTTTAAATTCTCGATCCCTAAATATATCAATTTTATTATACACAGTTATCATATTTTTAATTTTTTCATGACTTACACCCGTGCTCAATAATACACTTTTTGTTGTTTTAATCTTATCTCTAAAATTTATATCATTAATATCAACTACATTAATCAAAACATCAGATTCATTTACTTCTTCTAATGTAGCTTTGAATGCATCTATTAATTGTGTTGGAATTTTAGATATAAAACCTACGGTATCAATAATAGTAGCTTTTTTTGAACTTAAATATAATTTACTTATCTTAGTATCAAGCGTGGCAAAAAGTTCATCTTTAGAATATTCATTTTTTTTTGTTAATTTGTTAAATAATGTTGATTTTCCTGAATTGGTATAGCCAACTAATGCAAAAGACCTGTTGATGTTTTTTTTTCTATTGCTTCTCTGATTTGCTCTTCTTTTAATAATCTTTTTAAGATCTTTTTTTACAGAGTTAATTCGTTCCTGTATTAATCTTCTGTCTAATTCAATTTGTAATTCTCCCGGACCACCAATAAATGAATGGCCACCCCTTTGTCTTTCTAAGTGTGTCCATGCTCTAACAAGTCTTGATTTTCTATACGTTAAATTAGCAAGCTCTACCTGAAGCTTTCCTTCTGATGTTAAGGCTCTGTCCGCAAATATCTCAATAATTAGTCCAGTTCTATCAATAACCTTAATATTAAGATATTTTTCTAGGTTTTTTTGCTGAGATGGTGTCAATGGATAGTTTAATACTAATAAATCGATCTTATTATTATTTATCTGGTTTTTTAAATATAATAATTTTCCACTACTGAGTAGTGTTGATGACGAAAATGTATTTATCTTGATATTTTCTTTTATTATACATTTGATTTTTAAGGTTTTGCTCAAATTAACTATTTCGTTAAGATTATAATCTTTATAAAGAGAGTCCTTTTTATTATTAATTAAATTTATAATGATGCCAGATGTCACTATATTTATGATTGAAGATTTATAGCTTTTTTGTAAATATTAAGAAAAATAGGTGCAAATTTTCCAGGTTTTCCATTGCCTATTTTAAAATTATCAACCATATTAACTGGTGTTACGAATGTAGTTGCACTTGTTATAAAAGCCTCTCTTGCAGATTTAATATCTTTCATTTTAAAGCTAGACTCAACAAACTTAACTTTATTTTTTTTTAAACCTTTAATGAACGATTCTCTTGTAATTCCTGCAAGTATATTGTTTTTTAATGAGGCTGTTCTTAGAATATTATTTTTATCTAGAATCCAAGCTGTACTAGAACTTCCTTCAGTAATAAAATTATTTTCATCTAGAAGCCACGCTTCTGTAGAGTTATGTTCATATGCATGTTGCTTTGCTAGAACGGAAGGCAATAAATTTAAACTTTTTATGTCGCAACGTTTCCATCTAAGATCTTTAGTTGTTTTGACATTAATACCATTAATTATATTTTTATTAAAAAGATCAGTTGAAATTATTTTTCCAATTATGGTTATTGAACTTTTGATATTAACTGGATATTTAAAATCTCTTGATGCAATTCCCCTAGTTATTTGCAAGTAAACAGTTCCATTTATAATCATATTTTTTTTTATGATATTTCTTATATGATAAATATAAGTTTTTTTTGAAATTGGAGATTTAATTTTTAATTCGGATAATGATTTGAAAAGTCTATTTAAGTGCGCCTGATAATCTACTATAGATGAATCTACAACAGTAAAAACCTCATACACACCATCGGCAAACTGGTATCCCCTATCTTCAATATGAACTAAAGATTTTTTATAATCACAATATTGACCGTTTACAAACACGATTCTAGACAAATTAGAACGAGCCTCGCACTTTAAATAATTCCTCTGAATAGTAACGTCTTTTGTCATAGTGATGAATATAACACTATCGCCAATCTCAATAATTGTATTCTTATCTGGTATTATTACTTCTTGCTCTCTCACAATAATGCCAATTTTAATACCATCTGGTAAATCAGCTTCTTGTAAGGGTTTATTTAATAATTGTGATGATTTTGTGGCTTTAGCATGGATTATTTCAGCCTCTCCGTTGCCTATTGTATAAACAGAGATAAAACTTCCTCTGTGTACATGCTTCAGAATTTTAGAAACGGTTGTCATTCGAGGATCTATTATTCTGTCAATTCCTAAAACATCTTTAATGTTATTATAATCAGAATTATTAATTAAAATTAGAGATTTGCATTTATTTTTTCTTGCTATTGCGGAGATAATTATATTTGTTTCGTCATCATCGGTTAGTGCTAATATCATATCAGTAGATGAAATATTGGCTTCTTCTAGTAAATCTTGGTCCAGACCATCACCATTAAGTACGAGTGAGTTATTTAAATTGTCAGCAATTTTTGAAGATCTTTTTGGGTTCTGTTCAATTACCGTGACTGCAATATTAGATTTACTTTCTTCTAACTCTTTTGCTATATTAAAGCCAATATTACCACCCCCAATAACTAATAATTTAGAAATTGGTTTTTCTTCAAGTCCAAATGCAGCCATCGTTCTGTCAACATGACTCTTATCAATCAACAAATAAACCTTGTCATCAAGTAATAGCTTTTCTGATTTATTGGGGATAAAAAGTTTATTATTGCGAATAATTGACACTATAGATGCTCTTAGATTTTTTTTTGCGATATCTTCATCTTGAAATATTTCATGAATATTTCTTAGCTCTGTATCAATTAAAGGACAATTCTCATTGATAACAATGCCAGTTAATTCAACCTTATCGTTATAAAATGGTACTATCTCAAATGCATCTGGAGCGTTTAATTGTCTTATAATAGACTTAGCTACTTCAAGTTCAGGGCTGATGATTAAATCAATTGGCATATTATCTGCATTATACAAATTTCTCCAAATAGGATTTAAAAAATCCTCTGATCTTAATCTTGCAATTTTTCTAGGTATTTTAAAAAAAGTATGTGCCATTTGACAAGCAACCATATTGATTTCATCTTGCAGTGTGACAGCAATTATCATGTCAGCATCTTTAGCTCCAGCTTTTTCTAAGATTGATGGGTAAGATGCAGAACCTATGATTGTATTTAAATCTACTTCTTCACTAAGTTTAGATATTAATTCTTCAGATTGATCAATTACGGTAACATCGTTGTTTTGACTGACTAATTGTTCGGCAATACTAGTTCCAACTTTACCTGCACCACATACTATAACTCTCATAAACTATTCTGAATCAGTAATTTTTAATTGTTTAAGTTTTCTGTGAAGAGCTGATCTTTCCATACCAATAAAGGCAGCTGTTTTAGAAATATTTCCATCAAATCTTTTTATTTGTGATAACAAATAATTTTTTTCAAAAGCCTCTCGAGCATTTTTTAACGGCATAGATATAACATTCTTTTGATCAAAATCATCATTTAAATTTTTATTACTCAAAATGTCATGTTTTTCACCAATTATTATTTCTCTTTCAACTGCATTTTTCAGTTCTCTTATGTTACCAGGCCAATCATGGTGCAAATATTTCACTTTAATTTCTTTTACAACGTTCTTTTCGGGCAAGCTATTTGATTTAGTGAAATTATTACTAAAATATATAATTAAATCATCCATATCTTTAATTCGATCTACTAATCTTGGCAACGACAATTCAACAACATTTAGTCTATGATATAAATCTTGTCTGAATTGATTTTTTTTAATTGCTAAAATTAAATCTTTTGTAGACGAAGCAATAATTCTAGCTTCAATATTTACAGTTTTATCACCACCCATTCTTGTGAATGATTGTTCAGTGAGAACTCTCAGAATTTTAATTTGTGTTTGCATCGGCATTTCACCAACCTCATCAATAAAAAGAGAGCCATTATTTGCTTTTTCGAATAATCCGGAGTGTTTAATTATTCCATTATCTTCAATACCAAATAATTCATTTTCAATACCTTCTGGCTCTAATAATGAAGCATTAACAACTACAAAAGGACCATCCTTAAACATTGATTTATTATGAATCTCTCTAGCAACTAAATCTTTTCCAGTTCCAGACTCACCAGTTATTAATATACGACTAGATGTATTAGCAACCTTGTCAATTATATCTCTTACTTTATTTGTATTTGATGATGAACCAATCAATTTATTTCTATCAAAATTTATTTCTTTTAAAATTTTATTTTCATCCCTTATTAATTTTACTTCTAAAGCCCTACTGACCGAAAGTGTCAATCTTTCACTTTTAAAAGGTTTTTCAATAAATTCATAAGCACCTTCTTTAATTGCATCCACGGCCATTTCAATATTTCCATGTCCAGATATAATTATTACAGGAGTTTTAATTTCCATTTTTTTAATTAATTTTAATAACTTAATTCCATCATAATCTGGATCATTTAACCAAACATCTAGAATAATCAAATCAAACAACTCAGTTGATAAATAGGTAATTGCTTCTTCAGGGTTTGACACATTAATGCAATCAAACCCCTCATCAGTTAGTATAGCAGAAATAGATTCAGTTATATCAATCTCATCGTCGATAATTAGTATTTTGTTCATTTTAATTTATTTAAGGTTATTTTTACACACAAACCACTGTCATTATTATTTTCTAGTTCCAATATACCATCATGATCTGTAATTATCTTATTTACTATCGATAGACCTAATCCAGTACCACCATTTTTCTTTCTTGTTGAGAAATAGGGTTCAATAAGTTCAGATTTTGTATTATTTATACCAATACCATTATCTTTTACTTTAATAATAATTTTTGTATTAATTTTAGTAACATCAATATTAATCATTCCTTTTAGAATATCATTTTCTAAAATTGAATTCATAGAATTTTGAATAATATTATTAAATACTTGTGTTAATTGTAATTCATCACAATTTAAAATAAAATTATCATCACACTTAACTTGAAAATTTATCTTATCTTGATTTTCAAGTAATTTGGCTTCAACACAGTTTTGAATTATCGTTTTAAGATTATTATGATTAAAGATTGGCTTAGGCATTCTAGCAAAATTTGAGAAATCATTTACTAATTTTCCTATATCACCAACTTGTCTACTTATGATATTTAAACACTCCGTGATAATTGGATCATCTACTTTTGCATCCTCAAGTTTTTTTCTAATTCTATCATTTGATAATTGTATTGGAGTTAACGGATTTTTTATCTCATGAGCTATAGTTTTTGCTATTTCTGACCAAGCTGCATGTTTTTCAGAATTTGCTAAAAGGTTACGCTGAATTGATAGTTCTGAACTCATAGTATTAAAAGACTCACTCAGTCTATTTATCTCAATAAATTCGTTAGATTGAGGCAAGCTTATATTAAATGAACCTTTTTTAATTGAGTTTGTAGCATCAATAACATTAGTAATAGGCTTGACTATGCGTTTAGCAAATCTTATTCCAATTACCGTAGATACAAATACTAGAATCAAAATAGCTAAAATATAGATAAGCATAAATACTACAGCTATCTGTGTTCTATTATTTTCTAAATTAGAATATTCTGTTATAGCAGATTTTGTTTCATCAAATGCTTTAGTTACACTTGGATCTAATGGTCTTCCTACATATAAATACGCATTTATAAAATTTGGTAATTTAATCAATGCATAGACTTTATTAACTGTAGTTGAGGTCATAATTGCTAATTCACCATTAGCCGCTCTTTCAATGACCTCTTTTCTAGGGCGATAGTATTGAGTAAAAATTGTATAAACTCTACTAATAAGTATATCACCCTTACTATCTATTAAATATGCTTCAGGCAAAGCTCTCAGAACTGATTGTTCTTGAAAATATTTTTCAAAAGTAAATCTATTGTTTATATATAGACTATAATTTCTGTTTAAGTCGTTTGACATTGCGTATATGTCACTTTTAATTGATTTATTATGTTCCTCAACATACCCCTCTGCAACATTAAGTGAGTTATTAATTACCGATTTAATTTTCTCATTGCACCAATCATTAATACCAAAATTGACTAAAACTAGACCTAGAATTCCTGCAATTACTGCTGGTGTTAAGGCCATAGCAATAAAATAAAGTGAAAATCTATTGCTAAATGATGCTACTTTTTTTTTATTAATTGGAATTATGGTTCGATAAACTAAAACAATAAATATAACGGTTATAGTTAATATAAATATAGCAGATAGAAAGATAAGAAACTCGTCTAAGTAGTTGCTATTTGATAATGAGGATCTTTGGTTAATCAAAATTAGGAAAGACGTAATGATTAATAATATTGCACCCAATAATATGGCAATAAATCTCCAACTTGAGACAATTCTTTGTGTAAATCTATTGAACATTTATAATATATAATTATTTTCTTAATGTCTGTGTTGTCAAAGAAGTTTAATATACTATAAAAATAACATTAATTAATCATAATTATATGAAATCAATTGCTTTAATTTTAGCTGGTGGCAAGGGATCCAGGCTTGGATCAAGGATAGAAAAACAATTTATTAAAGTTAATGGGCATACAATCTTAGAGCACACATTAAATAAGTTTTCTCAGTCTTTTTCTAAAAAAAACCTTTTAATTGTTTTGCCACACAAAGAAATAAACAAAAAAAATTCAAATA
>JAHXBT010000039.1 GCA_020054695.1 Rickettsiales bacterium | reverse complement strand
GTAATAGGAGATAACATACCAAAAACTAAACCAGAAAATTTTGAACTATCTTTAACTTTTACTTCAACATCATAAGATCCTGAATTATCTAATAATTTATTAGCACAATAATATTTTTTATCCTTGCATTGTGATATGTCATGATCTTGGCAAAAATCATTGCTATTGGAAGCAGGATCTGTTGGCTCTGAACATGTTTCAGAGCATAAATATTGTGCATTAGATATGCTTCCTATATCAACATTAATACCATCACAAGTATTTTTATTTATATTCTCATTACCATTTCTAAGAAGACAATTAAATTTACATAAATTTTCACTGCTTTTTGGGTCATTAAAATAAGGATTTAAGATTAATCTATTATTTTCACCGTCACATTTTTTTTCAGAAATATAATATGGATTCTGCATCCTTACCCCGTTACACATACCTTCAGAACCGTCATAATAAATATTACTACTGCATGATGATGTAGCACTTGCTTCTTTATTCTTATCTAAGATCGTACAATCATTTTTCTGATCATCTATAATAGACAAATATATCTGATATTCTTTATCATCTTCTATTTGATTCTCGCTATTACTATAATATTTTCTAGCAGCAGCAGAACTATTGGGGGCCAAATCAGAAGAAGAGCAATGATCCGAGGTTTTTGTATTCATCTCTTCCAACCTACCATATTCATTAAAATAATAACCAAAATTGCTATGAATATTATCAGACATAGACTCCTTACATTTATTTCTATATTTATTATTGGTAGCGTTATATTCTAGAGCTGAAATAGGAATGATTTTTCTATTATCAATATCATTACTAAAATTATTTTGTTCTAGCTTGTGACATGCCATGTCATTATCTTTGGAGCGGCACAAATAGGCTTCCATCATCTCACCATTACTATATGCTTTATTCCCTAATGACAATTCTACCAAATAACCATTACCACCATTAATCTCGTTAAAATTAACTAATAAACTATCCGAAAAATAGCCCATATTATCTTCAAGATTTAAATTATTATTATTAACAACTAAAAATTTTATTTTGCCGGACTTTAATAAATTTAATGTGTTTCTATATTTATTGGTGTCGCTTTTATCTTCTAATAATATCAATTCACCATTATTTAAATTTGACCTAACAAAATTACCATAATATCCATTAAAAGATAATTCCCTAGCGCCCTTTCCTAAAGCACTAGCTTCTTGACCATCAATATCATTAACTTTTCCAATGTAATTTTCTAAATCATAGCATATATCTATCTCATCATCCCTATAATTTACAACTGTTTCTAAAATAGAATCGCTACCAAATGTATTACTAATACAAGTATTACAATTATTAATACAACTATCATATGAGGTATCAGGGGAAGATGTAGGATTTTTTGATCTACATGATGTTTCCACCATATTATTACACCCAGCGCCAGGGGAAGGGGTAGCTGAGTTGTAAGTTACACTTTCTTTACAGCTATTAATTAATCTTATTAATGCTTCATTGTTTGACTGAGAACCGATAGCAATATCACAGGAAGTACAATCTGAATGAGGTTTGGATACACAATATGCTTTTGATAGGCCAGAACAAGAAGGGTTATTTATATTAAAATCATGATCTCTTTTTTTGCATAAAAAGGCGGGTCTTTTATGTTTAAGATTTAAATATAAAGTATCCTTTTGCGGCTCAGGTGAGCATGGAGGAAAATAAACAATCTGGCCTTTCCTGAGGTAAAATTCAGATCCTGAAGGGGATTTTTCAATCATGTCGTCATATATATCAGTGTTATTAATAATTTTAAACTCTTGTGAGTGACATTCGACAGCTTCATATAAGCCAGAAATAGATATTGGGCTAGAAAAATAAGATTTTTGTATCTTGACCTCAATAAGATCTATTAATTTTGTATTATCTTCTTGCATTTCAATATCATGAAATGGGAATTGAAATAATTCATATGTTTCTTGACCATCAGCATTATTACTTTGCTTTAATATTTCTACCCTTAAAACATCACCATCCCTTACAAAAATATCTTTTATAGTGGCTTTATTGTTAGCGTGTGTAATATTATTACAATTGGCACTTATACATACTTTTTCACCATTGATATACATTCTAATAACTTCTTCTTTTATAAGATTTTCTAATTTTTTAGAAGTTACAATAAAACCATGGTCCTCAGAAGTATCGACAAGCCCACTGGGTGTTTTACCAGTATTATTAAAGGTAACCGTTATATTAGCAAAACTAGAATCTACAATATACTCAACATATGAAAATTGATTAACCGATTTTGGTTTTGGTGCCAAAATATGTTCTGTTATGCTATTAGGAAATATAATTTTTTTGTCATCATCAGATATAGAGTCCTTATCATCGATATATAGTGCTAATCTTGATAAAGCATTATAAGATTCTTTTAATTTATCTATACCTTCATTCAGAGAATCATGGTTTGAATGATCTGTATCATATTTTTCTCCATTACTACTCCATTTAGCTTTAACTGAAAAATCTAAAGGTTGATCATTATGTACAAAAGTTTGATTAGGTTGCTTTGGTTGTAATTTTAAACTTGTATTTTTGTTAGTATCAGAAAGATAAGCAGGTACAAAAAAATAACTCAGGCTAGAATCACTATTACCCAAAAATATTTCTCCCCTCGCTTTAATAAAAATATCTGATTTTGGGGTTATCCTTAGAAGATCATTAACATCAGGTGTATATTTGGTAGTTTTTTCCCATTTTGATCTTGATACTTTATCATTAGAATCAGCAGATAAAGATTTTTGTGTATGATTTTCTATCTTTTTTCTATTACAAGCAACAATAGCTTCATTAATGCATTGCAAAAATATTTCAAGAGGGGGGTATTTTATTTTTAAATCACTCTTATGATTAGTACTGGTAATATTGAGTTTACCATTGTCACTGTAATCAATAAGTGATGCTTCTCTTTCTTTATCATAATCATATTCAAGCTGATACATGACGCAACCCTTTTTACTGTTGTTACTGTTGTTAGAAGTCCAACGATATTTGTCAATAATATCTGGAATATATAAGCAGCTTTTATCTCCACTATTACAACCACCCACCACATCATCACCATTTAAAAATCTAACCATATTCCTGTGGTTTACTTTTAAATTATCATCTGTAGAAGTTATAATATTACCGCTTGGATCTATAACAACCCTATCCCTTTGATATATTGGATAAATACTTTGATCATTACGATTATTACCAATTATATAATTAGTAATTATTTGATTATTAGTTTGATTGATATTTTGATGTCTAACAATCTCACCATCAAATATTGTAAAGAAATTTTCATATCTTTCTTTAGGTATTACGTTAATACCCTCATCATTTAAAAGAAAGTTTTCATATTCTGCTGAAATTATTTCTATAAATTGATCAAAATTTCTTGAAGCTGGCATAGTTTTAAATTCTGCGCTTGGGGTATAATATAAATCTTTATTATCGCTACCACCTTCTTGTGGCTCTCTGATTCCAAAACTACACGTTAAGTCACTACCAGCTGCTACTGTTAAATATTCAGTTTCAAATTCACCAAAGTCATTTGCTTCAATGCACGATTTGTCACTACATGCAGCAAATAATAACAATAAAAACAGAGAGGTAATTTTAAAATACTTCTTTATCGGGCGGAAAAAGAATTTTTGAAGTAAAAAAAAAGGAATTTTTGTTGTATGGGAAGATATAGAATGAATATTCACTTAATGATATAATATAATTTCATTTTATCTACCATAGATATTTAGAATTTGTAATTTTCTTGCACTATAAAATATAGCAATTAGTTATATATTCTAAATATTATTAATTATATTTTCAATCTCTTTTATATCAGTAACAAGCTGCTTATCATCTATCATTAACCCCTCAATCTTTTTGCAAGCATATATCACTGTTGCATGATTTTTATTAAATTCTTTGCCTATTTGTGCCAAACTCATATCAGTAACGTTTTTAAGAAAAAACATAGCTATTTGCCTTGCTCTAGCTATTTTAATACTACGAGAAGATGATTTTAAATCCATTATTTTAATGCCAAAAAATTTGGCAATTTCCTTTTGAATTATATTTGAATCAATATCTGTACAACTATTTTTAAAAAAATCTAATAAAATATTTTTTGCATTATGTAAATTAATTTCCTCATTAGCAATAATGTGGTTGGCAACTAATTTTTTGATAGCACCCTCTAAATCTCTAACATTAGAAGTAACCTTAGAAGCAATTAATTCTAAAACATCATTTTCTACTTCAATAGATAAATCAGAAACCTTCTTTTTTAAAATATCTAGTCTGTCAGAATAGTTGGGCGACTTTAAATCTACTGTCATACCAGCAGACAATCTAGACCTAAATTTATCACCAATATCATTAATATCACCAGGACATTGATCGCAAATTAATATAACTTTTTTTTTGTTCTCAATTAAATTATTAATGACATGCAGCATTTCCTCTTGGGTACCCTGCTTTTTAGCGATAAATTGTATATCATCAATAATTAGAACATCTATATTTTTAAACTTTTCTTTGAAATCCATTATAGTTTTGTCTCTAATAGATTTTACAAAATGATGAACGAATCTTTCAGCAGATAAATAAATTACATTTTTATCTTTCGACTCCTCCTTAATTTTCCAAGCAATAGATTGCCCTATATGTGTTTTTCCCAAACCAACAGAACCATATAAAAATAATGGATTTATATCAGATAGGCTAAAAGATTGTTTTTGATCTGACGCTATCATTTGTGCAGCACCAACGGCTAATTTATTAAAATCGCCAACTACTAAATTATCAAAGGTAAATTTTTCATTTAAATCAGTACCAAAGGCAAAAACATTTTCATATTTAGTTAAATTAACAACTTTTCCAGAAGAGGCTTCAACTTTGGATATAGTAGGTTTTTTATTATCTATTGAAATTAAAGAAAATAATTTAATATTTGTATCAACAGATTTAACCGCATCTTTGATGATATTAAAATATTCACGCATAATCCAATCTCTCAAAAACTTTGATGAAACAGAAAATACAATCTCTTCCTTTGATAAAGAAAAAATACTAACTCTAGAAACCCATCTATCATAAATTTCATAATCAAAATAATTTTGAAATTGTAGTTTCAATTTCTTTTGAAAAACTTCTTTTTTATCTATATTTATTTTATTACCTTCTATCATCTATTTTTGTTTCCAAGGATTCTTATCAAACTTCCACCCATTAATATTAGATCTTTTACCATCCGCGTCTAAATCTCCTTCAAATCCTTTCTCAATATTAAAACAATTATAACCAAGATCAGACATAAAAAGAGCCGATTCCATAGATCTAGCACCACTTCTACATAAAAAGAACAAATTTATATCAAACTCCTTACTATCTGTTATTTTATTAATTTCATTGACTAAGTTTGACTCAAAATTTTCATAAACTGACATATTGGGCAACATCCTCCATGAAATAAAAATTGGAGTTTTATTAATCTTTGCTAAATTAGGAAAGCCAACAAAATTAACTTCTTCCTGCGTTCTAACATCAACTAAAATTGAATCTTTTTTTTCTAGCTCCTTAAAAGCATCTATTGCTGAAATATTCTTAACAGACATTTTATAATTTAATTTGAAATTAAAAGAGTTGATAAACACCAAAAAATCATCCTACAGGAACAAAAAACACCATTCATCTTAGCATCAACAATATTAAATTTTATAGATTAATTATCTAAATTTAAGACCAAATAGTAAAGTGAATTATTTTATTTTTTTATAAATAAACAGCTTGACAAAAAAGCAAGACAGGAAAATACAAGAGAAAAAAACAACCTTAAAAAAAGAGGTTTCTTATTAAAGAACTACGATAAAAATAAAAATGTTAATAACTAATATTGCCACTTACGAAGCTTACATTTAAAAGATAAACCTTCTTTATTCAAAGCAAATTTATCAAAATTAGCACCCTTATCATTAGTACAAAAAGTGGTAACTCTCTTATCATTATTTTTATCATGTGCTGTACTTCTAGCCCAAATACTAACCATAGCATATTTTTTACTATTGTCGCAATTTTCTTTTAAATTAAAAAGCGTGTATAGCATTACGATCAATGTAAAGCAAGGGGTCCAAATTATAATTTACTGCTTTAAAATAATGAGAATGATTTCCTGTATTTTGCCATTGAACATAACGATGCTCTTTATCTTCTTTTAATAATTTTAAATTTTCATATCATCTAAACATTTAGATTTGCTAATAGAATAATATACTTCCTGCGGGTTATAAAAGTGTGGAGGATAAAAACTACCTACTAATTGTACTGTCATACCAACTTCTGCCCCTACCCTTTGACCATTAATTGATTTAATACGAAGCAAACCTTCTGGCCCCAAAACTTCACCATAAGCGTAATTAGCAGGAAAATCAGTGTTTCTTACCAACATAGAACGCTTATCATCATAAGAATACATTGGAGTCCAACCAATAGCAAGCCATAGTTTTTTTAAAGAGTTAGCGCCAATATCAAAAGAAAAAACATCTGGCATATGAATATTTTTACTAGTAATTATATTATAAAAATTATTAGCAAATTCTATACCTGGTTTTCTTAGTTTATTATTCTTATTAATATAATATTGTTTTAAAGAATCTCGGTTTAGCTAATCAGGTATTTTATATTTATCGCTAATAGAAAAAAAATAATTATTTAAATCAGGATAAATATCATCTTTTTTGGGGTTAAAACATTTCTTTGATTTTTTTGGATTTTCTATTATAGAGTAAATATGTCTAACAAGAATCTGCATATCGTCATTTTTCATAATGAATTCTTGTTTTAAGGGGTGAGTTTGAGTAGTTGCTAAGTCAGAATTTAAACAATTTCTATTTTTACCATGAGTAAGGGCTTGGGCAAATCCTTTTAAATATTTTAAGGTTTCTTGTCATAAAATATCAAAATTTGTTTGTTCTTTCTTAGTAAAAGCATATTCTTTTTGACCTAAGCAAATAAAATTTGCGTCCTTTATGCTTCCCCAGTCAAGAAAAGAAAGTATCTTTGCCAAGGAAGTAGTAGAAAAAAAAGAAATAAGTAAAATTGTAATGATTTTCATAATTTGTGTAAAAAGATAATCTCTATACTCTTTTATCATTGAATTTTGTATTTTTCTAGATAATTTTAGTTATAAATTAACTTAAATTTAAATTATTTTATGAAAAATTTTGATATTTGTGTTATTGGCGGTGGTCCTGGTGGTTATGTGGCGGCAATTCGTGCAGCACAGCTTGGTTTAAATGTGGCATTAATTGAGGCTAATCATCTTGGTGGAATCTGCTTAAATTGGGGATGTATTCCAACAAAAGCTCTTCTTAGAAGTAGTGAGATTAACCACTTATTGCACAATTTAGAGGAATTTGGCTTTTCTGCTGATAATATTAAATTTGACTTTAAAAAAGTTATTGCCCGCTCTAGAGCAGTTTCTAAGCAATTAAATTCTGGCGTTAAAGCTCTCCTAAAAAAGAATAAAATACAGGTCTTTGACAATTTTGGTAAAATTGAATCTAAAGGCAAAGTTGCATTATATGATAGCAATGATCGTAATAAAAAAATTGAAGATATTTCTGCTAAAAATATTATTTTAGCAACTGGCGCTCGCGCTAGAACAATTCCAGGAATTGAAGCTGACAAGGATTATATCTGGACTTATCGTGAAGCTATGACACCAGAAGAAATGCCAAAATCTTTAGTAATTGTTGGTTCTGGTGCTATTGGTGTTGAATTTGCCAGCTTTTATAAAAATATGGGGGCAGATGTAACAATAATTGAAATGGCTGATAACATTCTTCCTGTTGAAGATGAAGAAATTTCTAAATCAGCTAAAAAATTATTTGAAAAGCAAGGTATTAAAATTCACACTAAAGCAGCTTTAAAAGAAATTGTTAAAAATAAAGATAAAAGCATCACTGCCAAAGTTGAAATTAAAGGTGAAGTTAAAGAAATTAAAGCTGAAAAAGCAATTCTAGCTGTTGGTATTTTACCAAATACTGAAAATATTGGATTAGAAAAAACTGCAATTAAATCAGAAAAATTATTCATTAAAACTGATAAATATCTTGAAACAAATGAAAAAACCATTTATGCCATTGGTGATGTAACTTCTGCACCATGGCTGGCTCACAAGGCATCTCACGAAGGTGTAATTGCGGCTGAAAAAATTGCTTCTGATCTTGGTAAATATAAATTAAAAGATATTCACACTATTAATGTAGAAAATATACCAGGCTGCACCTATTCCTACCCACAAATTGCTTCAGTTGGCTTAACAGAAAAAAAAGCATTAGAGAAAAATCTTAAAGTTAAAATTGGCCGCTTCCCTTATCTTGCAAATGGTAAAGCCATTGCTATGGGTGAAACTGATGGTATGATCAAAACTATTTTTGATGAAAAAACTGGTGAATTACTAGGAGCTCATATTATTGGATCAGAAGCAACTGAAATGATTCAAGGTTATGTTATAGGTAAACAGGCTGAATTAACTGAAATTGATTTTATGCAAACTATTTTTCCTCACCCTACGCAGTCAGAAATGATGCATGAATCGGTGTTGAATGCTTTTGATAGATCAATTCATTTTTAACTAGATTTTATTTATTAAAAATTCATTATTCTGACAAACCTCTTCTTTCCAAATATAACTGCTTTAAATAGCATAAGTTTGAATATGGGAGAATAATTTTTTCTAATAATTATAATAATTTGATTTGTAATAGATTTATTATTACTGCTAGTGGATATTATTAAATAATTATTGTTCATTNTGTTTTGTAGTTTTGTTATAATATTTCGGTAGAACTTTTATTATTTTTCCATATTGTAACTATATATTATTCTATTAACTTGATTTACAATAATTAGCTGAGCTTAATTGAACTAGTGATTATTATTAATTAATTTAAAATTTGAAATTATTTATGTTAGTTGATTCAATATTTGGGCCAAATTTTAAAAAATATCAAATCGGAGATATTGTAAAACTCGCTAAAAATAGTGAATTATCTCTGGATTGTGGCAAAAAAATCTCAAATTTCAATATAGCTTACCAAACCTATGGTAACTTAAATGCTAACAAATCAAATGCTATTTTAATTTGTCATGCTTTTACTGGTGATCAGTATGTTGCATCAGATAATCCCGTTACAGCCAAAAAAGGTTGGTGGCATGAGGTTGTTGGTAGTGGCAGGGCTATTGATACTGACACATATTTTGTTATTTGTTCAAATGTTATTGGGGGTTGCATGGGATCTTTTGGTCCAAAAGATATTAATTGTAAAGATAATCGAATCTACGGTTCTAATTTTCCTATCATTACAATTTCAGATATGGTTAAGGCTCAAAAGTTACTTATTGATCACTTTGGAATTAAAAAATTATTTTCAGTTATTGGTGGCTCAATGGGTGGTTTTCAGGTTTTAGAATGGGCAGCTTCTTATCCCAAGATGGTAAAATCTGTAATTCCCCTCGCTACTTCTTTTCGGCATAATGTTGAAAATATTGCCTTTAATGAAATAGGTCGTAAGGCCATAATAGCAGATTCTGCTTGGCAATCTGGTAATTACTTAACTAAAAAAACTTTTCCACAAAAAGGTTTGGCGGTAGCTAGAATGGCAGCCCACATTACTTACATGTCAAAAGAATCTTTACAAAGAAAATTTGGTCGAAATCTACAGGAGAAAAAAGAGCTTTCTTATCAATTTGACATTGATTTTCAAATTGAAAGCTATTTAGATCATCAAGGCAGTTCTTTTATTTCTCGTTTTGACCCAAACTCCTATCTTTTTATGTCAAAAGCGATGGATTATTTTGATTTAGAAGCAGATAATGGAAAAGGTTTGACTGAAATTTTTTCCAATAGTGATGTTAAATTTTGTCTTATTAGCTTTTCTGATGACTGGCTTTTTCCAGCATCAGAATTACAAACACTATCTCAAAAATTAAATATTGCAGGCTTAGAAGTTAGTTATGTTAATATTGAAAGTTCACACGGTCATGATTCATTTTTAGTTAAAAATGAATTAATGGAAGAGATAATAAGAGGTTTTTTAAGTAACTTAAATTAACAATTATATCAAAATTATCAAAAGAAATTCAAAAGTTTTAAAATAATAAAATTGATAATAATCAATTGTGTAATTTTATAAACAGATATAAGAAAATAAATTTCAAGATACTTTACATTTATAAACTTTTTTACAAAATATAAGTATAATAACACTTCTAATGTAGAAGATTTAGAAAAAATTACGGGTAATGTGCTTTAAAATTTTAATTATAAACATTTAAAAATGTTTATTAACATTATTAATGAAATGAAAAAAACCATAACACCTTCTTCTAAATTAAAGTCACTTTTATTTGATGCCAAATACGATAAATTACAACAAGATAGTAAATAATGAATATTCGTTCTGACTTCCAGCTAATTTCTAATCTTATTGAACCAAACTCAAGAGTACTTGATCTTGGTTGTGGCGATGGACAGCTTTTACAATATCTAAAAAAGGAAAGGAAAGCAGATGTAAGAGGGTTGGAAATTTCACAAGAATTAGTTTGTAAAGCAATCTCCCTTGGCATTACTGCAATCCAGGGCGATTGTGAAAATGATTTGTCAAACTATCCTGATAACCATTTTGATTATGCTATTTTAAGTCAGACTTTACAAGCTATGAAGGATCCAAAATCCCTAATGGAAGAAATTCTTAGAATTGCTAAATTTGCTATTATCTCTTTTCCAAATTTTGCCCATTATGAAAATAGATTTCAGCTTTTTTTTGGAGGTAGAATGCCAGTTAGAAAATCTATTCCTCACCAATGGCATAATACACCTAATATTCATTTTTGTACTATTGATGATTTTAAAAATCTCTGTAATCATATGAATATTGCCATTGAGGATAAAATATATCTTAATAGTAACAAAAAAGTAATTTATAGTAAGTTAAAAGGGGTTTTTGCTAATTTTTTTGCTGAATATGGTATTTTCTTAATCACAAAAGATCTAGTGACGCAAAACTCTAATGAAATTAAGTTAAAACTTCAAAAACCTATGATAAATTTAAGACTTAGACCCGCAATGTTGTCAAAAAAAAATTAATAATTTTAATGGAAACTACTGGTATAATTAAAGAAATTGAAGAATATTTTAAAATTATAATTAATTTCTTTGATGTAAAAGAGGCAAAAAAAGAATTAAAAGAGCTAGAAACAATTACTTTAGGAGAAAATTTTTGGAATAATACTGATGCTAATAAAATTATGCAGCAAAAAACTATTCTTTCTGATAAAATTACTGATTTTAAAGAATTAAAACAAGAATTTGATGATAACAAAGAATTGTTAGAAATTGCCGAGTCCGAAAATGACTCAGACTCATTGCAAGAGATAACAAACTGTCTAAATGAATTATCAATAAAATTATCTAAATTAAAAATCGAGTATCTTTTTTCTGGTGAAAATGACTCAAACGACTGTTTTTTAGAAATTAACACTGGCGTTGGCGGTAATGATGCAGCAGATTTTTCTGATATGCTACTAAGAATGTATATTAGATGGGCAGACACACATGATTTTAAAACTAATATTGTTAGCTATTTAGAAGGTGAAGAAGCTGGTATTAAGTCAGCCTGTATTAAAATTTCTGGCAAAAATGCCTTTGGTTGGTGCCGTGCCGAAGCTGGAATTCACCGCTTAGTTCGAATTTCTCCTTTTAATTCCGTTGGAAAGAGACAAACCAGCTTCTCCTCTGTTTGGGTTTATCCCGTTGCTGATGAAAAAATTGAGATTGAAATTGATGATAAGGATTTGCGGATTGATACTTATAGGGCAAGCGGTGCTGGTGGGCAGCATGTTAATAAAACAGATTCGGCAGTTAGAATTACCCATTTACCAACCAATATTGTGGTACAATGCCAAAATGATCGATCGCAATTAAAAAATAGGGTAGAAGCAATGAAAATGCTTAAATCTCGTCTTTTTGAACTTGAAATGCGTAAAAAGCAGGAGGAAAAAGATCGATTAAATAGCGGTAAGTCTGATAATGGTTGGGGTCATCAAATTAGGTCTTACGTTATGCACCCTTATCAAATGGTTAAAGATCTTCGAACTGGATATGAAATTAAAAATTATCAGAAGGTTTTAGATGGAAATTTAAATGGTTTTATCGAGGCTTTTTTGATGTCATCAAAATAAAAAATTATCTATCTTTATAAAATAATAAAGCAATTTTTTTATAACTTAGTTGTTATAATAAGAGTGGTTTTTGCAATAAATACAATTTCAATTGTCATCGTGACACAACAAAAAAAAGATAAAAAGGGAAGTATTTTTGTTTAAACTCATACCCAAAGTCTTTGATTTTGGTATAAAATATTTTGTAATAATAAAATTATACAATATTTCTATAATTAATAATGACAGACCTACATTTATACATCCATTATCCATTTTGCTTATCTAAATGCCCATATTGTGATTTTAATTCTCATACTAAAAATAATATTGAGGAGAAGATTTTTTTAAATGCTTATTTCAAGGAGATAGAGTTTTTTGCCCAAAAAATTGGCAAAAGAAGTATTAAAACAATTTTTTTTGGTGGCGGCACTCCATCTTTAATGTCTCCTTATTTTTTAGAACAAATAATTGATAAAATTAGCAATTTGTGGCAAATAGACGATGTTTGCGAAATTACATTGGAGGCTAACCCAACTTCTTTTGAGGCAGAAAAATTTCAAGATTTTAAGAATATTGCTATTAATCGTATCTCTCTTGGTATTCAATCATTAAACGATCCTGATTTAAAATTTTTAGGAAGAAATCACAGTGCAAAAGAGGCGTTGGAAGTAATAAAAACCACAGGCAAAATTTTTGATAATTTTTCTTTTGATTTAATTTATTCTTTGCCACAGCAAAAACTTAAAAATTGGCAGGATGAATTACAAAAAGCCTTGGATTTTCAAACTAAACATTTATCCCTATATCAATTAACAATTGAAAAAGGTACTAAATTTTATCAGCAATATCGAGATGGCAATTTTAAAATGCCAAAAGATGCTTTATCTGCCAAATTTTATGAAAAAACATATGAAATTATGTCTAAAAATAACTATATTAATTATGAAATTTCAAATTATGCAAAAAAAAACTATGAATCATTACATAATTTAGCTTACTGGAAATCAAAAGAGTATCTAGGTATTGGGGCGGGAGCTCATAGTAGGATTAATATTGACGGGGTAAGAAATTCTATCCAAATGATATCCTTGCCAGAAAAATGGTTAGAAAAAGTTGAAAAAAAAGGAGCAGGAATACAAAAACAAGATAAAATCAATAAAGAAGAATATTTTGAAGAATTTTTATTGATGGGCTTAAGATTAAAAAATGGTCTAAGAAATGCAGATTTTTTATTTAATTTTGGGAAAAATATATCAGATTTGATAGAAATTAATAAATTACAAACCTTGATAGATCAAAATATGTTGCTTTGTGACAAAAATCAGATTAAAATAACACAAAAAGGTAAATTGCTTACCAATAGTATAATTTTTAAGATTATAGATACATTATGATACTAGAAAATGGTAAAATTTGGTTAATGGATCTAACTTATAAGCAGTTAGAGGAGGAAATTATTAGATTTGGAGAAAAAAAATTTAGAGCAGGACAAATTTGGAATTGGCTTTATGTCAAAGGAGTTAATTATTTTGAACAAATGTCTAACATTTCTAAAGATGTTAGGAAAAAGTTAGATGAGTCTTACGATATTTCACGCTTAAAAATATCTTCTGATAATTTATCTAAAGACGGTACTCGTAAATGGTTAGTAAAATTATATGACAATCGTGAGATTGAAATGGTTTTTATTCCTGAAAATAATCGTGGCACTTTATGTATCTCTTCCCAAGTTGGCTGCATTTTAACTTGCAAATTTTGCCATACTGGCACACAAAAATTTACCCGCAATCTTACAATTGGCGAGATTACTGGCCAATATTTATTATCTAAAGATCTTCTTGATGATTGGCCTATTAATGACAATGAACAATCTCGAAATATTACCTCAATTGTTTACATGGGCATGGGTGAACCCTTTTTTAATTATGAAAATGTTAGAAAATCAGTTGAAATTCTTAATGCTAATGACGGTTTAAATTTATCTAAAAGAAAAATTACCATTTCTACTTCAGGTATTGTGCCACAAATTAAAGATTTTTCGCACGATATTAAAACTGTTTTAGCAATTTCATTACATGCTACTGATGATAAGACACGAAGCAATATTATGCCCCTTAATAACAAATATAATATTAAGGAACTAATTGAGAGTTGTGTTTATTACATTAAGCACAATCCAGCTGCCAGAATTACTTTTGAATATGTCATGCTTGCTGACATAAATGATTCAGAAGAACAAGCACAAAATTTGGTAAAATTAGTTAAAAAATATAAATTACCAGTTTTAATTAATATTATTCCTTTTAATCCTTGGAAAAATTCAATTTATACTCCGTCAAGTCGTAATAAAATCATGAAATTTGGTAATATTATTAAAAAATCTGGAATTAAAGTTACAATTCGCAAAACTAAGGGGCAAGATGTTATGGCTGCATGCGGTCAATTAAAATCTGAGTTTGGGAAAAAGGTTTAATTTTTACCTAATTATCTACTTGTTATATTAGTTTGCATATCTCCATGAGAAGCAAATTTAGTCTAAAGTAAAGTCAAAGCTGTTTGTTCGTTAAAACTATAGTTTTTATTCTCATCTTGAATAAATATTCTACATTTTTCTTGGTATCAATAATCTAATTTATTGCTTTTATTTTCATTAACATTAATAGCATCTATCTTACTTATTCCACTTAAATCACTTTATATAAATTGATGCGCCTAATCTGATTTGTCAATTTCCTTGTCAGTTGTAATTGTTTGATCTACTACTTTTAGCAAAATAACCAGATTGTAATTTATTATCAGTAGGAAATCCCCTCCCCTACTATTCTACATTGTTTGGTAATTTTACTTCCTTTATAACAATTTGTACTAGCGTAATGATTGCTATCTTTTAAATTGATTTTACCCTTCCTAGTAATTAATAACTTGTAATTGATATTAATTCTTTATCTGTTGATTTGATGTTTTTAAGGATGTGTAATTAAAAAATTAGGATTATTTGTTTTTAAATTTTGGTTGAATTAAATAATATTTAGAATATAGTTTTTTTGTAAATAATTATTTTTAAATTTTATTATTTTAATGGCAGATATTTATTTTAACTATCTAACTACTTCTTTGGAAATTGCGGGAAGAATTCTTCTTGTTATTTTACCTTTGCTCGGTGCTGTTGCTTACTTAACTTTGATGGAAAGGAAGGTTATCGCCGCCATGCAACTTAGAAAAGGTCCTAATGTTAATGGTCCATTTGGTTTATTACAGCCTTTATGCGATGGTGTTAAACTAATGTTTAAAGAGGTTATTATTCCCTCTAATGCCAATAAATTTCTTTTTCTTTTAGCTCCTGTAATTACTTTTGTATTAGCTTTAATTGGTTGGGCTGTTGTGCCTTTTTCACAATCTTTTGTTATCGCCGATATTAATGTTGGTGTTATTTATATTTTAGCTGCATCATCTCTTGGTGTTTATGGTATTATTATTGCAGGTTGGGCTTCTAACTCAAAATATGCTTTCCTTGGAGCTATTCGTTCCTCTGCTCAAATGATTTCTTACGAGGTTTCTATTGGTTTAATTATTATTAATGTTATTTTGCTTAGCGGTTCTTTGAATTTGTCTGAAATTATCATTGCACAGAAAAATATTTGGTATTTTATCCCTTTATTTCCTGTTTTTATTCTATTTTTTATTTCTATTTTAGCGGAAACCAATCGTTTACCTTTTGATTTACCAGAGGCTGAGTCTGAACTAGTTGCTGGTTATAATGTGGAATATAGCTCCATGCCTTTTGCAATGTTTTTTCTTGGGGAGTATGCTAATATGATTTTAATGTCAGCTATGGCAACTATTTTATTCCTTGGTGGCTGGTTACCCCCTATTGATTCTTTAGCTTTTATTCCTGGTGTAATCTGGTTTTTATTAAAAATATTTATTTTGTTATTTTGTTTTATTTGGGTTAGGGCATCTCTACCTAGATATCGTTATGATCAATTAATGAGATTAGGTTGGAAGGTATTTTTACCTTTATCGTTATTATCGGTGATTTTAACTTCATCATATATTGTTTTTCTATCTTAATTTATGGTAAGATTTTTTACAGCATTTACTATTAAAGAAATTATCAAAGGCATGGCTTTGACTTTTTTTTATATGTTTAAAAAGAGGGTTACAATTAACTACCCTTATCAAAAAGGACCAATTAGTTCTAGATTTAGGGGTGAGCATGCACTTCGTCGTTATCCTAATGGTGAGGAGAGGTGTATTGCTTGTAAATTATGTGAAGCAATTTGTCCAGCCAGTGCAATTACTATTGAATCTGAGGAAAGAGAAGATGGTAGTCGTAAAACTACTGCCTACGGTATTGATATGATCAAATGTATTTATTGCGGTCTTTGCGCTGAGGCTTGTCCTGTTGATGCTATTGTTGAAGGTCCAAATTTTGAATATGCAACTGAAACTCGTGAAGAATTATATTACGATAAGCAAAAATTACTAGATAATGGTGATCGTTGGGAGGCAGCTTTACAAAAAAATATTGAAATCAATTCTTCTAATTAATGTTATTTTCTACTATATTATTTTACCAGTTTGCAATTCTTTTGATTTTATCTGCAATTTTTGTAGTTATTTCAAGAAATACAATAACTTCGGCAATATTTTTAATATTTGCTTTTGTTAATGCTTCGGCTTTATTTCTAATGATTGGTGCTGAATTTTTAGCAATGTTATTAATTGTTGTTTATGTGGGCGCTATAGCTATGTTATTCCTTTTTGTGGTAATGATGCTCGATGTTGATACAAAAAGGGAATATAATATTAGAAAATATATTCCAATTTTATCTCTAATTTCTGCTATTTTTATTACCCAAATTTATGTTATAGCTAGTAATTCTTTGCAGATAGATGAAGTTACTGGTGAAGCATATTTCCTTTTTAGGGAATATAAAATCTTACCTGAGGTTGCTAATAGCAAGGCAATTGGTGATGTTTTATATACAAATTTTTTCTTACAATTTCAAATTTCAGGTCTTATTCTATTTGTTGCTATGATAGGCGCCATTGTTTTAACCTTAAAAGAAAATGATAATTTTAAGAGGTTACAGAGCATACCAAAGCAGGTTGCTCGTAAAAAAGAAGAAGCAATTGAAATTGTTAAGGTTGAAAGGGGTAAGGGTATAGACGTTTAATAAATTATTATGATACCAAATATTGATATAATTCATTTTATTATTTTATCTAGCATTTTATTTACTATTGGTGTTTCAGGTATTTTTATGAATAGAAAAAATTTATTAAATATCTTAATGTCGATAGAATTAATTTTTTTAAGTATTAATATTAATATGGTAGCTTTTTCAACTTATAATCAGGATTTGCTTGGTCAGATTTTTGCAATTTTTATTTTAGTTATAGCTGGTGCCGAAGCTGCAATTGGTATAGCGATATTAATTATTTATTATAATCTACGATCTGGTATTGATATTAATCTTAAACCACGCATGAAAGGATGATATTTTTAAAGGTAATAAAAATATTACTTATAATTTTATTTTTTACCTTTTCCTATATATCTTATGCAGCACTTCCAATTTGTATTATTTCCGAGAAAGAAATATCTAATTTGTTAATTAAGATAAAAAGCAATCAAAAATCTATTCTCAACCTTACTCGTTGTCAAAAGAAGAATAAAATACTATTTTCAATATTAATTAATGATTTTGATCCTCGTTATATTAAGTATGCAGATCAATCACTAAAATCTAATCCTTCATTTTTTTATAAATTTTTACCTTTAGATTATAAAATTATAAAATATGCCTCTAGCGATTTAAAAAATAATAAGGAGTTTGTTTTAGATTCTATTAGAATTAATGTAGATATTTTAAATTATATTAGTCCTATATTGTTAAATGATAAAGAATTTGCTATTAAATTAATTACTATAAATCCTAAATCATATTTATACCTTTCTGACCAGTTACAAACAGACATAAATTTAGCAACTATAGCATTAAAAAATGATGCTACCATATTTCCTTCAATTGCAGAAGATATAAAAAACGAGAGAGATATCGTAAAAGAAGCTCTGATTTCACATCCATATAACTTTAACCTATTAAATAAAAAATATCAAAATGAAGAATGGATAAAAGATATTAAAATATTACCCAATATAAAAAAAAATAATTATTTTAACAAATATTTAAAAAGTCAGTATTCCAGTATTGATAAAGGAATTAGCTTGTCCAAAGGGTATAAAATTTCTAATCAAGCTAAAAATTTTTCTAAAAATAGAGTGTTTTCTCAAGAATATCCGCTCAAATGGCATCAATATAATTCTTATGATAACAAAGAAAAATATAAAATGATTCTTTCTAGCGATTTTGAAAATGGCTGGGGGGATGAATTTAATAAATACCCCAAATTAATAGATAAAATAAAGAATTATTTGATAGAAAAAATTGATAAATCTGCTCTTGAGTCTTTGACAACAATATCTATCTGGGAAATCTCAGATAAAAAATTAGTATTTAATTTATATGGTATTAGAGATTTACCTGACAACCTCTCTGACGAAGAAATTATAAATGTAAATTCTTTTACTGCAATTGCAATTTTAGATGGCGATAATTGGCAACTAGATATTGTGGATGCTATTTACGATAGCAATATAAAAACAGATCTTGCTTATAAAAATGGTCATAAAAGGTTGTACATATGGGATTTATATAAAAATGAGGATGATTTTTCTGTTATTTTTAAGGTTGAAGATAGGTATTCTGAATATTTTCAGATATACCAAGATACAAAATATAATAATTATCGGAAATTTTATCAAATAGAAGCTTATTATAATCATATTATTATCGATCCTAATAATAATTAAACAACAATGCCTGCTTTTTCTTATTAGTTATGAAATAATCATTTGTCTTTTTAATTTTAAAAATTATAATTTACTTCTTTTGCGGGCGTAGCTCAGTGGTAGAGCACAACCTTGCCAAGGTTGGGGTCGAGGGTTCGAATCCCTTCGCCCGCTCCAGATGTTTCTAAGAAGTTTCATGCTAATCCAATGAATTCAGTCCTAATAATAGATTTTGGTAGTCAGGTTACAGAATTAATTGCCAGAAGAGTCAGAGAATTGTCAGTTTTTTCTATTGTTAAAAATTGTAATATTACTTTGAAAGAAATTAAAGAATTAAATCCAAAAGCTATTATTTTTTCTGGCGGGCCTAATTCTGTTAATGAGGGCTTTTCTCCAACAATTGATAAAGCAATTTTTGATCTTAATGTTCCTATTTTAGGAATTTGTTATGGTCAGCAATTGATTGCTAAATTACTTGGTGGTCAGGTTGAGTCTGCTGATGAAAGGGAGTTTGGCAAAGCAATTATTAATATTAACTCATCTTCAGATCTTTTTGCTAATTTTGATACTAAGCAAAGTCAGGTTTGGATGTCTCACGGTGACGTTATGACTAAAATTCCTGATAATTTTGATGTTATTGCCACAACTGATAATGCTCCTTTTGCCGCTATAAAATGTCGGGAGAAAAAAATCTACGGCGTACAGTTTCATCCCGAAGTTTCTCATTCTGTGGAAGGTAAAAAACTTATCTCAAATTTTGTATTAAACATTGCTGACTGCAAGCAAGATTGGGATATGGGTAATTTTATGAATGATCAAATTAATAAAATTCAAGAAGAAGTTGGAGATAAAAAAGTAATCTGCGGCTTAAGCGGTGGAGTTGACTCTTCTGTTGTTGCTGCTTTAATTCATAAAGCAATTGGGAATAATCTAATCTGTATATTTGTTGATCATGGACTACTTCGTAAAGATGAAGGTAAAGAAGTAAAAGAAGTTTTTGAAAACCATTTTAAAATTAATTTAGTTTATGTTGATGCTAGGGAAGTATTTTTAAATAATCTTAAGGGAATTTCTGATCCCGAACAAAAGAGAAAAATTATTGGTAAAACTTTTATTGATATTTTTGATGAAGAATCTGCCAAAATTGATGCTAAATTTTTAGCGCAAGGTACTTTATATCCTGATATAATTGAGTCTTCTCATCCAAACTCTGGTAATAGTAAAACTATCAAATCACATCATAATGTTGGTGGTCTGCCAAAAGATATGAAGTTGAAATTACTTGAGCCAGTTAAAACACTTTTTAAAGATGAAGTAAGATCTCTTGGAAGACAATTACAACTCCCTGATAAAATTATCAGTCGCCATCCATTCCCCGGTCCCGGCTTGGCAATTAGAATTTTAGGAGACATTTCAGAAGAGAAAATCAATATTTTACAAAAGGCTGATTTTATTTATATTAATGAGTTAAAGAAAAATGATCTTTACGATAAAATTTGGCAGGCATTTTGTGTATTATTACCCGTCAAAACAGTAGGTGTCATGGGGGATGAGAGAACTTATGAATATGTTTTGTCAATACGAGCTGTAACCTCAATTGATGGAATGACTGCTGATATTTATTATTTTGATACTAAATTTTTGGCTGAATTAGCAGGGAAAATAATTTCAGAAGTTAGGGGTGTAAATCGCGTGACTTATGATGTTACTTCAAAGCCTCCAGGCACAATAGAGTGGGAGTAAATAAAAAAGTTTCTAAAATACATAATTACTGAAGTCAGAATAATTCTAGAATTATCAAATATTATTGTCATTATTTATTGTGACCAATAAATTAGCTATAGGTTTATAAAAATCTATTGTCAAAATTCATAAAATAAACGTGAATCTAGGTCACTAAACACACTAGAAAATAAAACTTTAGAAAAATATATTACCACACCTTAACTAAAATAACTAAAAATGGCAAGATTGCTCCATTAATTAGTTGCAAAGATATGACACACCTTGTCATGAAAGTTTTATCAAAAAGAGTAAAAAATAATCCCGTCACAATTGTCACATTTTCTGTTAATAAAGCTAATATTATTAAATTTTTGCCGCGAAAAATAGTTTTTTACGATATACCAAAAAATTTATAAAATAAGCAGTTATTTACCCTTGATTTAAGTGATCTTATTATTGGTAATAAATTTATAGGTGGATTTAAAGAAATACTCGTGATTTCTAATTTAAAATACCGAGATTTTTGAGGATTTTTGGAGAATTTAACCAAAAACTAGGAAAATATCTTTTTTATCTTTGATATTGTTGATTCTAAAAAAGGATGACCCAAATAGGGATAGAGAATCATAAAAATATTTTTTACTTTTTATATGTTTTGCAAAAAATAAGCCAATTGTAATATAGATTATATTTTTGCAGAAAAATATTGG
>JAHXBT010000001.1 GCA_020054695.1 Rickettsiales bacterium | reverse complement strand
TCATTGATTTACCTGGAATTTACTCCTTAGATTCTGCTATTTCCAAATCAGAAGATGAAAAAATGACTAGCAAAAATATTATTGAAAATCAAAGTAAGATTTTTATCAACATTATAGATGCCTCTAATCTTGAAAAATCACTTTTTTTAACAACAGAATTAATTGATTTGGAGCAACCAATGATTTTGGTTTTAAATAAAATAGATTTAGCTAGGAAAAATAATATTTTTATTGATACCCAGCGTCTTTCTGGGATTCTTGGCTTAAAGNTTATTAANANGNANGCTCAAAATGAACAAAATATTGTAGAGTTAAAAAATGCAATTACTGATATTTGCCAACAAAAAGATTTAGCAATTAGAAAAGTTGAATTTAATCAAAAAATTACTCAATCTATAGATGTCCTTAGTAAGAAAAAAGATTTAAATAGATGGCAAATTTTAGAATATCTTAAAAATTTTGAAGTTAATTTAGATAGTAAATCAAATTTTACCATTGATGAAATAAAAGTTATTCAGCATAATTCTGGTCAAAAAATTGATTTTAACCTCATTAACGATCGCTATAAATTTATTAATAAAATCCTTATTTCTATTCTAAGAAAAGATTCTATTTTTAAACACAAAATTTCAGATAAAGTTGATGAGGTTATTATGAATCCTTGGGTAGGAATTATTGTATTTTTATCTACTCTTTATTTAATGTTTTTCTTTACTATTAATATTGGTGGTGCTTTTATTGATTTTTTTGATATTTTGTCAGGGTCTATTTTTGTTGATTTTACTAAAAAAATATTTACTTTTTTAAATTTTCCACATGCGTTAATAATTATCTTATCTCATGGCGTGGGTGGCGCCATTCAAACCTTATGTAATTTTATTCCTATTATATTTTTTCTCTATCTATTTTTAAATTTTCTTGAAAATACTGGCTATATGACTCGTTTATCTTTTATTTCTAGGCGCTTTACTAGGTTAGCTGGATTGCCTGATAAAAGTTTTATTTCTCTTGCTATGGGTTTTGGTTGTACTGTGCCAGCAATAATGAGCACTAGAACCATGCAAAATTTTAAACATAGAATTATCACTATCTTTATGTTGCCCTTTGTTTCTTGTGGTGCAAAAATGCCAATTTATATTCTTTTTGCTACATCTTTTTTCCCTGAAAATGGACAAAATATCATCTTTTTACTCTATTTAACAGGTTTAATTTTGGCTATTTTAACTGGTATTATTTTAAATAAGGGTTTTGTAAAAAGTGATGTTGGAAGTATGATTTTAGATTTACCACCTTTTTCTATACCAAAATTTGGACTTATTATTAACGAAAGCTACTTAAAAGTTAAAAATTTTATTTTTGGCACAGGTAAAACATTGATTCCTATAATTGTTTCTTTAACTGTACTAAATTCCTTTGGAACTGACTTTTCTTTCCAGAAAAATAATGAAAATTCTGCTCTATCAAATCTTGCTAAAGCTGCAACTCCTATTTTTCATCCAATGGGTATTAAAGATGATAATTGGCAGGCAGTTGTTGGTATTTTTACTGGTATGTTTGCTAAAGAAGTTTTAGTTGGTACCTTAGATAATCTTTACCGAGATGATTCTTTTGTAAAAGAATCGAAATATAGTTTTATTTCTGATGTAAAGTCTTCTTTTATTGTTCTTGGAAATAATTTAATTAACCTTTCCAATCAAGTTTTCGATCCAATTGGTATTAATATCGATAAAATTACAGATTTAGAAAATGAATCCTACAAACAAAAGGTGGAAATTGCCACCTTCAGAACAATGAGGCAAAAGTTTGACGGTAAGATTGGTGCTTTTTCTTTTCTTTTATTTATCTTGCTTTATGCTCCATGTATGACAGCTTTAGCTACTTCTAAAAAAGAAGTTGGTAAAAAATGGACAATTCTTAGTGCTATTTGGTCAACTGGAATTGCTTATATTATTGCATCTATGTTTTATCAAATTGCAACATTAATTTCATGAAAAAACCAGTTATTTTTGGCCTAAAATCACTAGAATTATCAAATGAAGAGATAATTTTCTTTAAAAAAATAATGCCAGTTGGCTTTATTTTATTCGCTCGCAATATTGACAATAAAACTCAACTTAAAAAATTAACAAATTCTCTTAAAGATCTCTGCGGTCAAGATGTTTTTATCCTAATTGATCAAGAGGGGGGCAGGGTGCAAAGAATGACAGAGCCTAATTGGCCAAAATATCCTCCTGGACAATAATTTGCTAATTTATATTCAGAAGACCCTAATTTAGCTTGTAAAAAATGTTATGAAAACTTTATTAATCTCACAAATGACCTAAAAGAGGTTGGTATTAACACTAATTGTGCGCCAATTTTAGATATTAATTTTCGTGATACGCATGAAGTTATTAAATGTCGTACATTAGGTCAAAATGCAAATCAAATTGCTGATTTGGCTAGAATTGTAGCTAATGCCCATATTGACAATGGTTTATTTCCTATTATAAAACACATTCCTGGTCACGGTCGCGCCCTTTCTGATAGCCATTTAGAATTACCAAGAGTAAATGTTAGTTTGGAAGAATTGCAAAAAACAGATTTTTTACCTTTTAGAGAATTATCAGATCTTAAATTTGCTATGACAGCTCATATTTTATATTCCGCAATTGATGATCAAAATCCTGCGACTATGTCTAAAAAAATGTTAGATATTATTAGGTATGACATTGGATTTAAGAATATTATTATGACTGACGATTTATCAATGAAAGCTTTAAAAGGTTCTTTTACCCAAAAAACAAAAAAATCTTTAGAAGCAGGTTGTGACTTAATTTTACATTGTAATGGCAATATGAAAGAAATGATGGAAATTAATGATTCTTTAAGTTATTGCGATGATAAACTGTTGAATTGCTTACATAACTAACAAAATATATCTTATATAATCATTACTATCCTAATTTTTAAGCATATGATCTGTTATTTAGGTTCTTAATAATGTTTTATAATCATTGTTTACCATGTAGCATTTAAGCTATTGTCTAATTATTTGAATTTAATAAAAGACAAAAATTAAAATAGTATTTTAATTTATTTTATTTATAATTATTTCATCAGTAATATTATGAAATAAATTTTTATTATAATGAGTAATTTTATTTATCAAAATGACCTACCAGACAATTTAAACTTAGGAAATATAGTAGCTATTGATACAGAAACTATGGGTTTAAAGGTTAAAAGTGACCGCCTTTGTCTTTTGCAAATTTCTTCTGGTGATGGTAATGCTCATTTGGTACAATTTGATAATGGGTATAATTTTTCTTCTCCTAATTTGCGTAAAATTTTAGAAGATGATCAAATCCAGAAAATCTTTCATTTTGCTAGATTTGATATTAATATGATTAATTTTAATTTTAAAATTGAGATAAAAAATATCTTCTGCACCAAAATCGCTTCAAAATTGGTTCGTACCTATAGTGACCACCATGGTTTAAAATCTCTTCTATTAGAAATTTTAGGAGTTGAAATTTCAAAACAACAACAATCTTCATATTGGGGTACAGATAAATTATCTAAAAAGCAAATTAACTACGCTGCATCCGATGTTTTGTATTTACACGAATTAAAGGATAACTTGGTAAAAATGCTTAAAAAAGAAAATAAATTAGATTTTACTAAAGAATGTCATAAATTTCTTGAAACTAGAAGTAAAATAGATCTTATTGGTCTTGAAAATATTGATATTTTTAGTCATTAATACCTATTTTTATAACAGTTATTTTTGAATCAATTATATTATTATATAATGGTCATTTGATTTATTAAAATAATACCATGTTTGTAGCCAAAAAGACATCATATCTTCCTTGTTTCAAATCTATACGAGAATTACCTAATAATCTTTAGGTGTTAAATCTTTTGGGAAGTAAAGTATTACCCAATAATAAAAACTAATGATAATTTTTATATAACCTAGCCAGAACATATGGACCGTGATGCAAGTTTATCGTAGATTAAAGAAACGCTATCCCATGCGTATAAAAATATTATAAAAGTTATGTAATTTTAAAAATAAAGACCTATCCACAAGAGTGAGTAATTAATTATTATTTAAGCTGTATAACAGTAATATAATAATATTTAATCATGCTTTCAACTAGCTTTAAAACTATTAATATTAGATTTTTAAATTAATATAATAGGGAATTTAGGTAAAAAAGTTTTTATTATTGACCGTCTCTTAAAATTCCACCTAACTCTTGAACAGATTGGATTATTTTGTCAGACAAATCTTCAATCTGAGATGATTCTAAAGTTTTGTCCTTAGGAGACAAGATCACTGAAAAGGCAATTGATTTTTTATTCTGCTGCATTTTATTACCTTGATAAAGATCAAAAATATTAATATTAGAAATCAAATCTTTGTCAATTTTAGAAATATTTTTTATCAAATCACCAGCTTTAACGTTGCGATCCAAAATAAATGCAAAATCTCTTTTTACCTGTTGGAAATCAGAAATTATTAAAGGTTTATTCTTTCTTTTCTTGTTATTTTTTGGTAAATTATCAATAAAAATCTCAAACACATTAACTTTTTTCTTAATAGAAAATTTACTAGTAATGGTTGGATGAATTTCTCCAAAATATCCAATAATGTTTTTACCTAGCTTAACAGTTGCTGATTTGTAAGGATGATAATATTTTGCCGACTCCTCAATAATTTGAAAAGAATCAGTATTAAAGCCAATTTTAGATAAGATGTCCAAAAGATCCTTCTTTACATCAAAAATATCAAACTCTCTACTGCTATTAAAATGAGCCGGAGCTGATTCTAATCCAAAACGAACACCGGAAATTGTATCAATTTGGTCTTTTGGGTCTACACCAAGGAAAATTTTGCCAATTTCAAAAAAAGATAGATCAGTAAAATCTCTAACATTATTTTTAGCAATAGCTTGTAATAAACCAATTACTAAATTTGGCCTCATATAGTCTAAATCTTCTGAAATTGGATTTTCTAAAAATAATTCTTTTTTATTGTCAGTAAAATAATTAGAGATATTTGAATTAACAAAGGAGAAGTTAATAATTTCATCCATTTTTGAATTAATTAATAAATTTCTAATTTGATTAATTTTTGAATTTTTTATCTCTAGAGGTAATTTGCTAATTGAATGAGAAATAATATTGTTATAGCCGTTGATTCTTGCAATTTCTTCAACTAAATCTTGTTCAATTTTTAGATCATTCCTATGTGTTGGAATTGTTGCTTGGTAGGTTTTTGCTGCTTTTTCTTTTAAAATTAACCCTAGATTGCTAAAAATTTCCTTAATTTTAGCATCCTCAATACAAAACCCCAAAATTTGTTCAATTTTATTAAAATTTAAGATAATTTTATGTTCTTTTGGTAAATTATTTTGTTCAATAATAACATTACTAGCAGTACCACCACAAATTTGCAAAATTAATTTTGTAGCTAATTCAATAGCAATTTTAGCTGTTTTAGTATCAATCCTTCTTTCAAAACGATAGCGAGATTCTGACAATATATTTAATTTTCTACCTGTGTTAGCAATACAAATGTCATCAAAAAATGCCGCCTCCAATAGAATATTTTGAGTATTGTCATCGGTAGTACTTGAACCACCACCCATAATACCAGCAATACCAAGTATTTTTTTATTATCTGCTATTACTAAATCATTTTTATATAATTTATATTCTAAATCCTTTAATGATAAAAAATTTTTGTCATTCTTAGATTTTCTAACCGTAATATCACCTTCTAACTTGTTAAAATCATATGAATGCATTGGTTGATTAAGGCAAAACATAACATAATTAGTAATGTCAACAATAGCAGAAATAGAATTTTGACCAATTGCATTTAATTTGTCAGCAAGCCGTTTCGGAGATGGGCAATTTTTTACCCCATTGATTTGACGCGCAAAAAACTGCAAACAATCATCACTAGCAATATTAATTTTAATTTTAGAATCAAAGCTACCTTTGATATCAATTATATCTAAATCTTTTAATTTGTAACCTTCAAGTGATGATAAATCACGAGCAATGCCATAAACACCTAAACAATCCCCACGATTTGGCGTAATATTTAAATCAAAAACAATATCTTTTTGATAAATTTCACTTAACTTAGTAGCAATTTTATATTGATCATCAATTTCAATAATGCCATCACCATCAGCACCAATATTTAATTCAGCAGCCGAGCAGATCATACCATTACTTTCGGTACCTGCTATTTTAGACTTTTTGATTTTCATGCCATTAGAAGGAATAGTTGATCCGATCTTAGCAAAGGCAATCTTAAGGCCTTTTTTAGCATTTTTAGCGCCACAAACTACTTGTAAAATATCATTACCTGTGTCAACTTTACAAATTTGTAATTTGGTAGAATCTGGATGAGGGTAAGCTTCATTAATGCGGGCTACAGTAAAATCCTCTAAAAAAACAGACTCATTACTAATTTCTTCAATTTCGAGACCAATATTTGTTAAATCATCAGCAATTTGGTTAGCTGATTTATTTGTTATTAAATATTCCTTTAACCAATTTAATGTAAATTTCATCTTACTATTATAAATATTTCTTTAAGCATTCTAAAAATTCCCCAGATTTATCTTCGTAAATTGCCCTGCCAACAATAACGCCTTCAACACCAAACTCCTTAAGTTTATAAACCTCTTCAATATTAGCAATAGAATTAACCCCTCCAGAAGCAATAATTGGAACGTTAGAATTTTGTGCAAGATTCTTTGTTGCTTCTATATTAACACCTTGCATTGTGCCATCACGCATAATGTCAGTATAAATAATAGCTGCAATTTTTGATTTAGAAAATTTTTGCGCCAAATCAATAATGGTAACATCAGATTTCTTGACCCAACCATCAATAGCTACAAAATCTTGTTTAGCATCAATGCCAACAATTACTTGACCTGGAAATTTTTCTGCCGCAGAGATAACTAAATTAGGATTTTGTAGAGCTGCTGTACCAATAATAACCCTCTTAACACCGATTGATAACCATCTTTGTATTTGTTCTAAATTACGAATGCCTCCACCAATTTGAACTGGAATACTAATATTGTTAATAATTTCCTGAACAATTGGGCCATTAATTGAGGACCCAACAATGGCACCATCTAAATCAACAATATGAAGGAACTTAAAGCCGTTTTGTTCAAAAAACTTGGCTTGAGACAATGGTGAGTCGTTATAAATCGTTGCCTGATTCATGTTGCCTTGATAAAGGCGAACACATTTACCGTCTTTTAAGTCAATTGCTGGATAGATATTCATTATTTAATAATATTACAATTTTATTAGTTATGTTAGTAAATATATTTAAGATTTTTAATATTTAAACAAATATTTAAGGTAGAGATTATAAAAAACATCTTTAATAAAAAATTAGAAATAGGGTTATGCTATTCAACAGGTACTCCAACTCTGATTAATGTCATGCTAATATTTCTATTTTATATAATTTAGACCAAAGATAAAGATCTATTTGGGGTGACTAAAATATTTTATTATAAATTAAAATTAATTAAAATTGATAAATTAAGATTTCTCTTTGAATTATTACAAATAAGTAATTATTCTACATAAGGTAAGAGAAGATAAGTTATATTGATTGGTTTTAAGAGATTTAAAAATAGATTTTGATATTTTAAAAAAATATTTACAACATCAGCATTAATTTATTAAAAAATTTGATATATTTATATTATGAAATATAAGAAAATTGGTATAGTGGCAAGTAAAAAGCCAGGAGCTTATGAAGCAAAAATAGAATTAATTAAGAAGTTTGGTTTTCTTGATTTTGAATATATTAATAACCAAGAGGTAGATTTATTAGTTGCCCTTGGGGGTGATGGTTTTTTACTGCACTCTCTTCATAAATATCAATTTTTAGAAATTCCAATTTATGGTATTAATTTTGGTACCATTGGTTTTTTAATGAACTCTAATAATGGCAGTTTATTAAAATCAATTGAACGATCAGTTGAAACCATCCTTTATCCATTACAAATGCGTGCAATTGATATAGATAATATTTGTCATAGCCATATTGCTATTAATGATGTTTATTTGTGGCGCCAAAATAATCAGGCGGCAAAGATCGAAATTAATCTAAATGGTAATGTAAGGTTAGAGAAGTTAATTTGTGATGGTGTTTTGGTTGCAACTCCTGCTGGTAGTACTGGTTACAATTTATCTCTAAAAGGTACTATTATCCCTCTTGGCTCAAAATCTTTAGCATTAACACCAATTAGTCCATTTAGACCAAGGAGTTGGAATGGTGCCATTTTACCTGATGATTCTATTTTTAAATTTAAAGTTTTTGATCCTATTGAAAGACCAGTTTCAGTTTCAGCTGACTTTTTTGAAGTTAAAAACATTAAAGAAGTTGAGGTTTTTCAATTAAAAACAAGGGATTTTAGAATATTATCAGATAAGAATCATACTTTGGAAGAAAGAATTATAAGGGAGCAGTTTCTGTGATAGTAGCTTTTAATTTATGAGATGCTATAAAAACTGTGTAAATATTAATAGTTTTAAAAGGTTTTGCTAAGTACCACAAAATGTATTATCTACCCTCTCTTCTTCTGTTGGGGTGAGGTAATATTTATTATATTTTTTATCTTCAGTAAAAGGTTTTTTGATAATTTTTAAAAACTTATAAAAATCATCATAATTATTGTGATCAACTATTTGGGTAATGATATTTTTTATAATGTGATTTCTAGGAATTAAAATTGGATTAATTCTATCCATTTTTTTAGCAACTTCTTTTGTATTTTTATTTTCTTCATAAATTCTTGCTAACCACTTTCTTTGCCAATTGATATATTTTTCATTTTTAACATAAAAATGAGATTTTTTTGTAAGAACTTTACTTAAAATTCTAAACCCATTGGTAAAATCAACTTTATTTTCTTCTAAAATATCAAAAAATTGACTAATTAATTCTAAATCCGAATCTTTAACATTAAAAATACCAATTTTTTTGGCCATTTTTTGTAAATATATTTTTTCAAAAATATTTTTGAATTTATCTAACTCTTTTCCAGCAACTTTTATAGATTTTTTGATATCGTTATCTATTAATTGTAAAATTGCTTCAGCAAATTTTATAAGATTCCATAATATAATATGTTTTTGATTAAAAAATGAATATCTACCTCTTTGATCAATATAGCTAAAACATTTATTAGATTCATATTCGTCCATAAAAGCGCAAGGTCCATAATCAATAGTTTGGCCAGAAATTGTAACATTATCAGTGTTCATAACTCCATGAATAAAGCCAACTGACATCCAATCAGAAACTAAATCTGCCTGTAATTTTATTACAGATCTCAATAAATAAATATATTTATCTTTATGATTATTATATATTGGAAAATGACGATTTATAGCATAATCAGCTAATTTCTTCAAATTATTTAGATCATTTCTAGCGTAAAAATATTCAAAAGTACCAATTCTAATATGGCTTTTAGCTACTCTGGTTACTATTGCTGCTGGCACTTCCTTTTCTCTAAGAATTATTTCATCAAATTTTACTAATGCTAACGATCGAGCAGTTGAGATTTTTAAATAATACATCGCCTCACTAAGCAAGTATTCTCTAATAGCTGCATCAATTGGACATTTTCCATCTCCATTTCTTGAAAAAAAGGTACGACCAGAACCTTTTAAATGTATATCAAATAAATTATTATTTTTATCAGCAATTTCAGTAAGTAGTACAGACCTTCCATCACCTAATTGCGGTACAAAATTGCCGAATTGATGGCCAGCATAAACAAGAGAAATGGGTTTAGAATTTTCTAGTAACTTATTGCCAGAAAAAATATTCGCTAAATCATTCTTATCGCATTTTAAATCTAACTCCTGTGCCAATTTATCATTAAAAATAATTAACTGAGGATTTTGAACCTTATCTGGGATTTTGTCTTTATAAAATGAATCCCCTAAATTATAATATGAATTATCTATTCTCATTAAAATTATAAATATATAAAAAAAGCAATCTGAATTGTTAGTTTAATATGGATTTTTCTGTAAATTAATATTATTGAGATTTTAAAGCAATAAATCAAGTGATGAAATCTTTAAAATGCCCGTAGTTATTAGTGTTTGTAAAAAGGTAAAACTAAAGAAATACAGATTTATAAGATTGTAATAAAAATATGAATTAAATTTGGTAAGTTAATATTAAANAATAATTGTTATAACTAGATATTGAATTTTTACATTTTAATCCTACAATATACAGGAATATTAATAAATTATTAGATTATGAATGAAAAAAATATAGCTCAAAGTTATAAATCCTACACTATTGGTTTTATTGCATCTGTAATCCTTACTCTTGCATCTTATTTTACTGTAGTTAATCAATATTTTGACAGGATTGGAATTATTGTTGCTATTGTTATTTTTGCCATTACGCAATTGGTTTTTCAGTTAGTTTATTTTTTACATATGGGTGACGAAGAAAAGCCAAGATGGAATCTGTATTCCTTTATCTTTAGTTTAATTGTTATTTTTGTTTTAGTTGCTGGATCAATTTGGGTCATGTATTATTTAAACTATAATATGCAGCATTAAAAATATGACTAAAATTCTTGTAATTGGTTCGGGTGGTCGTGAAAACGCCATAATACACTCCTTATTAAAATCAAACAAGGTGTCTGAGGTTTTTTCTGCTACTTCTAATGCTAAGATCTGCCAAATTACAACTCCTTCTAATATAGATTCAGATAACCATCAGGAGGTTCTTGATTTTTGCCAAGAAAAAACCATTGATCTAGTTGTCATAGGTCCTGAGCAGCCGTTGGTTAGTGGTCTGGTAGATTTTTTACAAAATGGCAATATTACAGTTTTTGGTCCAAACAAAAAAGCTTCTAGATTAGAGGGGTCTAAGATTTTTATGAAAGAGCTTTGTGATAAATATAACATTCCAACTGCTAAATATCAAAGTTTTGATAATCCTGACTTAGCTATTAAGTTTTTAAATGAAATTAATCTACCTTATGTTATCAAAACTGACGGTCTGGCAGCAGGGAAGGGTGTGATAATTGCCCAAAGTAAGGAAGATGCAAAAAATACTATTATTGAAATTTTTTCAGGTAAATTTGGTATAGCTGGTAAAAAAATTATTATTGAAGAATTTCTTGAAGGTGAAGAGGTGAGCCTTTTTGCTGTTTGTGATGGTAAGGAATCTAAATTTTTAGGTACAGCCGGTGATTATAAAAAAATTGGTGAAGGTGATCTGGGGTTAAATACTGGTGGTATGGGAACTTATTCACCATCTCCTTTTGTTGATAATAATCTTCAGCAAGATGTTATGAAGAATATTATGCAGCCAACTTTGGATGCTATGAATCAGGAAGATAGTTCTTTTGTTGGTATTTTATTTGCTGGCATTATTTTAACCAAAAGTGGTCCTAAGTTATTAGAATTTAACATAAGATTTGGTGACCCAGAGGCAGAAGCAATTTTACCAAGGTTAAAAACAGATCTTTTAGATATATTTAATGCCACAATTAATGGTAAATTGGATGATATTGAAATAGAATTTTCTAACCAAAAATCAGTCTGTGTTATTTTAGCTAGCAATGGTTATCCTGAAAACTATAAGAAGGGATCTCAGATTCCTGATATTGAAGATAAATTATCTGACGATGAAATTATCTTTCATGCCGGTACTAAATTAGAAAATGGTAAAATATTATCAAATGGTGGTAGGGTTTTAGCCTGCGTTGCCTTGGCCGATGATTTTAAATCAGCAATTGATAAATCATATATAATAGTTAATAAGGTTAAATGGCCTGATTGTTATTATAGAAAGGATATAGGTAAGAAATTATTAGGAAACTAGCAACTGACCTATTGTAAAGTTTAGTAGTAAATTTAAATTCTTGCGTTAGTTGCCCTTGAAATAAAATCTTATTTAAAAAATAATATTTTATACATACAAGCAGTTAAAATTGTTAGGGGTTTGGATGGTATATAATTTAATTTTAATTAATAAAAAATGGCAGGACATTCCAAATTTGCAAATATAAAACATAGAAAAGGTGCTCAAGATGCAAAAAGAGCAAAATTATTTACAAAATTACAGAAAGAAATTACTGTGGCAGCCAAAATTGGCAATCCTGATCCTGAATTTAATCCTAGGCTTCGTAATGCTATAATTACAGCTAAATCACAAAATATGCCTAAAGATAGAATTGATGGTGCCGTAAAAAGGGCAATTTCCGCGGGTGAGGGTGATAATTTTGAAGAAATTCGCTATGAAGGTTATGGACCAAACGGTATTGCAGTAATGGTTGAGGCGTTAACTGATAATAAAAATCGTACAGCTTCAACAGTTAGGAGTATCTTCTCAAAATCTGGTGGATCCCTTGGTGAAACTGGATCTGTTAATTTTATGTTTGATCACTTAGGGGTTGTTGAATATGTAATTGATGTTGCATCGGAAGATGAAATGTTTGAAATTGCCATTGAGGCTGGAGCAAGCGATGTAGAATCGTCACAAGAATTCCATCATATTAGTTGTGAGTTAGAGAATTTCAGCGAGGTAAGAGACGGTTTAATTATAAAATTTGGCGACCCATCATCAGCACAGATTTGCTGGATTGCTAAAGATCAAATAGAAATTGATGATGAGGCAATGGAAAAAGTTACTAAATTAATTGATAATTTAGAGGATGACGATGATGTACAAAAAGTTTTTACCAACATATAATATCAAAATTCATCTTTTTAGACAACATTAATAAAAATTTCTTGGACAATATAACTCTGCAAAGTTGTTTTACTTATTAACCCATTGGCGGCAATATTNANTTACTATCTACTATATTTATATAAAATAATATGAAAATTAATACATTACCAAATAATCTTCGTTATGCATCTGATTATATGCCAGATGTTGAGTCAGTTTCAATTGCAGTTTTTGTTGGAAGTGGGAGCAGAAATGAAAATTTTGAAAATAACGGTATTTCACATTTTCTTGAACATATGGCTTTTAAGGGAACTAAAACTCGTACAGCCAAACAAATTGCTGAAGAATTTGATAATATAGGAGGTAGAATAAATGCCTATACTTCTCGCGAAAAAACAGTTTATTATGTTAAAGTTTTAAAGGAACATGCTGAATTTGCTGTAGAGTTTTTATCTGATATTTTACAAAATTCTACTTTTAATCAAGAAGAGATGGATAAGGAAAGAGGTGTTATTTTACAAGAAATTGCCATGACCAACGACACTCCGGATGATATTATTTTTGATTATTTTCAAGAAACTGCTTTCCCTAACCAGGCAATTGGTCGTTCTATCTTAGGTCCAGAAGAAAATATTAGAAAATTTGATCGCTCTTATTTAACAGACTACGTTAAAAATAAATATCATAATTCTAATATTTGCATTACTTCTGCAGGAAATTTAAAAGAGGAAGAGTTTGCTAAATATGTTAAAAAATATTTTATTAATTTGGGTTCTGGTAAAATTTCTGATATTGAGAATTCTAATTATCAAGGCGGTGATTTTAGAAAAGAAAAACCGGAGTTAGAGCAAGTTAATTTGGTTTTAGGTTTTAAATCTAATTCTTATCTTGATGATCAATATTATGCAGGTCAAATTTTATCCTCAATTTTAGGTGGAGGGATGTCATCTCGTCTATTTCAAGAAGTTAGAGAAAAAAGAGGGTTGGCCTATTCAATATATGCTTTTAATATGTCTTATCTCGATGATGGAGTTTTTGGAATTTATGCTGGCACAACTCCAGAACAAACAAATGAATTAATTAAGGTCACAAAGGAAGAAATTTTTAAATCTAGTAATAAAATAGAAGAATTTGAGCTTTCTAGAGCAAAAAATCAGGTCAAATCTTCCTTAATTATGTCATTGGAAAATACAGATTCTCGCTGCCAAAGATTAGGAAATAACATTTTAAATTATAATAAAATCATTTCTCATCAAAATATTATAGATAAAATTAATAAAATTAATATTGACGATTTAACTAATTATGCAAATCAACTAACTAATCAGGATTTAACCTTTTCTGCCATAGGTAAGGTTGATAATATCTTAGATTATAAAGAGATGCAGTTTTAACTTGATTTATTAAACTTATAAACTAAATTTAACCATTAATTACTATTAAACTTATACTAAAATTATGAAAAAAATATTATTATTGTTATCTGTTCTTTTTTTATTTTCATCTTGCGCCACTCAAAGATTTAATGTTGATAATAATAATCCTAGACAGTATCCGAAATCTAATCCTCATTACTCAGAAAAGAGCCATTTTTTTGTTAACGGTGTAGGTCAGACATCTTACAGTAATGCTTCTGAATTATGTAAAAGATCAGGTGGAGTTAATTTTGTTGAGGTTAAGCAAAGTTTTACGGATGTTTTGTTAGCTATTATTACTTCTGGTATATACACCCCGAGAACAGAAAATGTTTATTGTAAAAAAGATTAATAATATAAGTTACTTACATCGCTCTCAAAAGCATTACCATAGATAGCCTTCTGTGGTAATTCTTTTTTTTCTACTCCACTCAAAACAGATTCAAGCAAAGACTCGGTCACTTTAAAAATACAAGAATTTGAAGATGGGATGCGAAATTCCAATCTTCGATTATCATGTTTACCAATCACCCTAATTGCTGTAGTACGATTGTCGTAGCCCCAAGAAAGACTTGTTGGTGCTGTATAATTTCCTGATTTATGGATCTTTGTATTTAGATCTTTATCAAATCTAATTAAATCTTCTTTTGAAGAGGTGTAATTTTCTAAATATTTTTCTGTTAAATTTAGGATTCCAGCAATTGAATATAGTAATAACTGACTTTCATCTTGAGAAGATCCATTAAATNGATTTTTATTATTTTTATCAAGAAAATTAAGGTTAATTTGTAAGGAACTACCGCAGTCATCTAAATATTTTTGAGCAGAAAAATCAGCTTCTAAATTCATTTCAAAAGAAATTTTTCTAACTGTTTTTTTAATTAAGAGAAATTCTCGACAAAGTTTTGGAATATCTAAATATGGGTTGGTTTTAATTTCAATCTGCCCCTTTCCCTGTTCTTTTTCAATTTTTAAAGAGTTAATACCGTAATTTTTTGATAATTTAAGGAAATTTTGGAAAAATAATTTATGTTTTTCTCCTGATAAAGGATTTTTTTGATCTAAAAGATAAAATTCCCATTCAATACCAATTACAGGAATAAGATTAACTACTTGAAAATGCTTTAATATAGTTTTTAGGTCATCCATATTATTATTTTTAGCTAATAGCAACTATCATCTATAATGTCGCATAGCTATTTTAATCTTTTACTCCGCTATTTTTTAGAGGAATAAAAGATTATATAAAGAATAGATTTTAGCTGTTATCTTTAATCCATTGAGTTATGGTGCTTTTTGGTAAATTACCAACTTTTGTATCAACAACTTGACCGTCCTTAAATAAAATTAAGGTTGGGATACCTCTTACTGCATATTTGGAAGGGGTTTCAGGGTTGTCATCAATATTACATTTATAAACATCGATTTCATTTACTAATTCTTCGCTAATATCATCAATTGTTGGCGCTAATTGCTTACAAGGACCACACCAGCTAGCCCAAAAATCTATTAAAACTGGCTTTGATGACTTTATTACTTTTTCTTCAAATAATTGATCTGTTATTTCTTTTGCCATAATTTGATATTATTTATTATAAAATGATGAATATATTTAGTTTAATTTCTAAAAAAATATCTTAAAAATTTTAATTATTAGTAGATAAATTAATTATATTATTAAGTTTTTCACTTTCAACCAAATATCTTTTTAAATTTTTTAAAAAAACTATGAGATTGTGGATTGGAATTGTCGCTAATAGATTTATCTAACTGCTCCATTAAATTCTTTTGCTCATTATTTAATTCAATAGGAGTTTCAACAAATATTTTAACATACATATCCCCCCTTCTTCCACCTGAATTGATAATGGTCATACCTTTGTTTTTAAGACGGAATTTATTATTTGTTTGCGAACCAGCAGGTATTGTTAATTTTGCCTTACTATTTTCGATTGTTGGGATTTCAACCGTTCCCCCAAGTGCTGCTGTTGTCATTTTTATTGGAATTTCAATATAAATATCATTATGCTCTCTAACAAAAAAATCATGGTCCTTAATAGATACAAAAACATATAGATCTCCATTATTTCCTCCTCTAGCACCAGCTTCGCCTTCTCCAGCTATTCTGATTCTATTACCATCATCAATTCCTGCGGGAATTTTTACTGATAAATTTTTATTTTTTTCATAACGACCCTGACCACCGCATTTGTCACAAGGATCCTTAATTATTTCACCTGAACCCTGGCAAGCGTGACAAGTTCTTTCTACAATAAATAAACCTTGCTGCATTCTTACTTTACCTGAACCTCCACAAGTTGCACAAGTAGCTGCTCCCTTACCGCTTTTTGACCCTGTTCCTGCGCATTTTTCACAAGAAGTTGCAACTTTAAATTTAATATTTTTTTCTACACCCTGATAAGCCTCAAAAATATCTATATTTATGTTATATCTAATATCAGATCCTTCAACCTCAGAACTTCTTCTAGATCCTCCGCCACCGCGGCCAAATATATCGCTAAATCCACTAAAAATATCTTCAAAATCAGAGAAGCCTCCAGCTCCCCCGCCACTCATACCATTAAATCCAGATGCTGAATTACCGCCTCCTTTTTCAAAAGCATTATGGCCATATTGATCATAAGCTGCTTTTTTTTGAGGATCTTTTAAAACCTCGTATGCATTTGTAGCTTCTTTAAATTTTTTTTCAGATTCTTTATCACCAGGGTTTTTATCTGGGTGATATTTCATGGCTAATTTACGGTAGGATTTTTTAATTTCAGAATCGTTGGATGATTTTGATACCCCTAATATGTTATAGTAATCTTTTGACATTTTAATTTAATTAATATCGTGAATATGTAATATACCTTTAATATTTTTATTATCATTAGCAACAAAAATACTGGTAATTTTTTTATTGTGAAGAAATTTCTTAGCAAATATAACTAAATCATCTTCTTTGATATGATGAGGGTCTTCAGTCATAATATCTTTTGCCTTTAAGTCCATAAAGTTACTATCATTAGTTAAATGTCTTCTTAAGTCGCCATCGGTAATTATACCTATTAATTGCTGTTGATCATTTATTACTGATGTACAACCTAAATGCTTTGAAGTCATTTCTAGTAAAATATTTGATATGCTTTCATTTGAAGAAACAATAGGAATATTATTTTCTCTTCTCATAACTTTAGATATTTTAGTTAGATCCGATCCTAATTTACCACCAGGATGGAAAGCGCCATATTGATTTTTAGAGAAATTTTTAACATTAATTAAAACCGCAGCTATAGCATCTCCCAAGGCAATCATCATAGTTGTTGAAGTTGTTGGAGCGTTAACATGGTTAGCTTCTTCAATTTCGGGTAAAATTAAACTAATATTACTAATATCGACCAAGTCCGAACCTGACCTTCTAACTATTCCTATTAGGGGAATTTGATTATTATTACAATAGTAAATTATATCAGTTAGTTCTTTGGTTTCTCCTGAGTTTGACAATAAAATTACTACATCATTATCTGTAATCATACCTAAATCACCATGACTAGCTTCTGATGGGTGAACAAAAAAAGAACTTGTTCCAGTTGAAGCAAAAGTTGCTGAAATTTTATTCGCAATATGTCCGGATTTACCCATGCCACTAAAGATTACTTTACCTCTACAATTTAAAATTAAATCAATTGCTTGACAAAAATCAGCACCAAAATAGCTAAGCATAGCTTTTAGACCTTTAATTTCAGTATTAATAGTTTCTTTTGCAATATCTATATATTTTTGATTGATCATTTAATTATTTAAATTAATTTATAACTACTAAACAATTATAATAATTATTCTCCTAAAATCAATTCATATGAGTGAAAAAAAAATATTAGATAAATTTATTGCATCTGGTGCTGTATTAAAAGGGCATTTTAAACTATCTTCTGGTTTACATAGTGATACTTCTATCCAATGTTCTCAAATAATGCAAGATTATAAAACCAGTCAGGAATTATGTAGATTATTAGTTGATAAAGTTATAAAAAAAATTGGTGATAACAAAATTAACTTAGTTATTTCACCAGCAATGGGCGGTGTTTTAGTTGGTTATGAAATAGCTAGGATTTTAGGTGTAAAAAATATTTTTTGTGAAAGAGTAGATGGTGATTTTCAATTAAGAAGGGGTTTTAAAATTCCTAAAAAAGCTAATATATTAATAGTTGAAGATGTTATAACCACAGGTAAATCATCTTTAGAAGTTTTAGATCTTGTATCTTTATATGATGTAAATATTGTTGCAGAAGCCTCCTTAATTGATAGGTCAGATGATATTTTAGATATGGAGGAAAAACTATCTATTCCTATTGTATCCTTACTAAGGGTTGAGGCTGAAACCTTTAGTGCTAATAATATACCCCATAATCTTAAAGATATTAAGGCTATAAAACCAGGAAGTAGGTTCATTTCTAATTCTGTCAAAGGTTAAATATATTACTTATGGTTATGAATGATAGCAAAATTGAAACTAAATATTACAATTTTGATGTTTTAATTATTGGTTCAGGTGGTGCGGGCCTTTCTACAGCCATTGCATTAAACGACAAAGGGCATGGAAATATAGCAANTCTTAGTAAATCCTCACCCAACTTAAGTCATACAATTGCAGCTAAGGGTGGTATTAACTCTGCTCTTGGTGTTGTTGATAATGATAATTATAGATACCATATTTATGATACTATTAAGTCTGGTGATTACATATGCGATTATGATTCAGTTGAATTAATGTGTAAAAATGGCCACTATGTTATTAATAAACTAGAATCATTAGGTGTTAATTTCACTAAGTTCAAAGATGGCTCTATATATCAAAGGAGATATGGTGGGCAGACCTTAAATTTTTCTCAAGGTGATTTAGCTCATAGAGCATGTTGTATTGCTGATAAAACAGGATATGAAATACACAGTAATCTTTATAAAGCATGTCTTAATAATAAAAACACATTTTTTGACTATTGTTTTATATTAGACTTGTTGTTTGAAGATAATAAATGTTATGGTGCAATTGCTTTGGACTTAAATTGTGGAAAAATTAGTATTTTCCATGCTAAATCTATAGTTATTGCTAGTGGTGGCTATAATCAGATATATCAACATAACACTTCCATTGCTAACTTTTCTGGAGATTTAGTTTCTGCTATCATACAAAACAATTTACCCGTTCAGGATATGGAGTTTGTTCAGTTTCATCCTACTTGTTTACACAATTCTAACATTTTAATCAGCGAAGCTGCAAGAGGAGAGGGTGGAATCTTAACCAATGGTAAAGGTGAAAGATTTATGCAAAAATATGCTCCAAAATATGGTGATCTAGCATCTAGAGATATCGTTGCAAGAGCAATGTCTCATGAAATTTACAATGGTAACGGAGCAGGAAAAAATAAAGATCACCTATGGTTAGATATTACTCATTTAGATCATGATATTATAAAAGAAAAATTATCAGAAACCATGGATTCAACTAAATTATTTGCCAATATTGATGTATTTTTAGAGAAAATACCCGTAGTACCTGCTGCTCATTATACTATGGGTGGAATTCCTACTAATATTAATTGCCAAGTTATTGATGTAGTCGATGGTAATGAAAAGGTTATTAATAATTTATTTGCAGTTGGTGAGGTGGCGTCAAATTCCGTCCATGGCGCCAATAGGGTTGGGTGTAACTCATTGCTAGATATTATTGTATTTGGTGATCTAACCGGGAAATTTATAGCAAACAATATTAAGAATTGGGCTTTAACTAAGATTCCTGAATCTTTATTATCAAAAAAAATTAATGAAGTTATCAGCATTTTTGGGGAAAGTAACCACAATACTTCTCTAGAAAAAATTAGAGATAGAATTAAAATATTAAATCAAGAAAAAGTAAGTATTTTTAGAAATAATACATTATTAACTGAAGCTATAGAAGAGTTTATGAAGCTGCAGGAAAAACTAAATAATTTTAAAATATCTGATTCTGATTTAACTTTTAATGCTAAATTTATCCTATATCATGAAGTTAAAAATTTATTATCTACGTCAATTGTCAGTTGTTTTTCTGCCTTACATAGAAAAGAAAGCAGAGGATCTCACTTTAGAGAAGATTATTTAGAAAGAGATGATAATAATTTTGTGTGTCATAGTATTGTTAAAAAAGGAGAAGATAATAATTTACACTACATGAAAAGAGCGATAAGGAATAAGTTTATTAATGAAAATATGGATATTAAAATTGAAACAAGAAAATATTAAATGATAAATTTCCCCATTATTTTACCTAATTTTGATCCTGTCTTAGTATCATTGGGCTTTCTTCAAATTAGATATTATTCTTTAGCTTATATTTTTGGCATTTTATTTGTGATATTTTTCTTAAAAAAATATGCTAAATTAGATGGTTTAATGACTGATAAAAATATTGATGATTGGTTATTATATGCAGTTTTAGGGATTGTTTTGGGAGGTCGTTTGGGATATGTTTTATTTTATAACTTTTCTTATTTTTTATCTTATCCTGTAGAAATTTTAGCTGTTTGGCAGGGAGGGATGTCATTTCATGGTGGCTTTTTAGGTTCTATAATTGCTATGGGGCTATTTTGNAAAAAAAATAATATAGATTTCTTAAAATTATCTGATTTGCTAGCTATATCTTCGCCAATTGGACTGTTTTTTGGTAGAATTGCTAATTTTATCAATATGGAGCTTCACGGTCGCGTTACTGGATCTAACTTTGGGGTTATTTTCCCTAATATTGATAATCTTCCTCGTCACCCAAGTCAACTATATGAAGCTTTTCTAGAAGGATTATTGATTTTTATTATCCTTCTTTTCTTAAAAAAATATAGCTCGATTACTAAAATAAAAGGTTCCTTATCTACATTATTTGTTATTTTCTATGGTTTTGCTAGGTTATTTTGTGAATATTTTAGAGAGCCAGATACTCATATTGGATTTTTATTTAATAATAACATTACAATGGGTCAGGCTTTATCCATACCAGTAATTTTAATTGGATTTATTTTGTTATTTTATTTTATTAAAGTTTATAAAAATTCTAACCAAACTAGTTTTAAGAAAAATCTTTAGGTTTTTATGATTTGTAATTAAAATTGTAGTTTTACCATGAAGGTAAAAAAATATAGTTTATATTACAATTGGCTCTTTAATTGCAGTTTCTTTTGTTTAAGCACGCTAAAGCCCTCTGGTTAGGGCAGGGTCTTTTTTATAATATATGTTTTACATTCATCTAAATTTTTGGCAATAATACAGTGTATTTTACCACTTAAAATAAATGGTTTTAAAAGATTAGAGATATACATATAAATGCAGTCAGTAATTAAAAGATATATAATACCTAAGATGTTTTAAAATTAGTCTTTTTTGGATTTAACAATTATTTAATCTTTTATCAGCTTGGATAGCCACCAGAAAATTCTTCTTTACCATTACCATTTCTAGGTCATTTTAAAAAAGACTCGAGATATTCTTTCTTTTTTCTGTATCAAAAATTTGTTGCTGATTTCTAAGAACCTCACCTTGTTTTTTTAATGCTCTTTGAATATCTACATCATTTGCATAAGAAGGAGTTATAAAAACCCAGTAAGCCAAAATAAATAATATTATTCTTAAATATGGATTTCTCATGACATATTTTATTGGAGGGTAATGCTGATATTAGAATTTGCAATAGATTTAGAG
>JAHXBT010000012.1 GCA_020054695.1 Rickettsiales bacterium | reverse complement strand
TTGTTTTAATACCGTTTTGTTCATAAGCATTAAAAATCCAACCAGCAGCATTTTCAGCAGATGCAGGAAAATGCTTTGTTGGGGTAATAGTATCAGCACGAGCTGGATTTAGCATCTCTGAGATTGCCATACCACTTGCAACATCCGAAGGAAGAATCTTGGAAGCAACCAGTTGTAACCATGCGTTAGAACCTTCATTAACGCCAGCTGTAGAACCTTCATTAACGACAGCTGTTGACCACTCAATTATATCATCATTGTCACCAGCAACAGGTGCAACGCCCCCGACATCAGGTAATATTTGGTTAAAATCACCAGGATACTCATCAAACTTCATGTAGAAGCTGTTAACAGCAACTTGATATTGCTTTGCTTCATTAGTTATAGATCTCAGTTTAGCATTCCTAATTAAACTCGAACCAGAAGTAATAGCAACGATTAATAAACCTATAATAATAAGTACAATAGAAAGCTCAATAAGTGTAAATGCTTTTTTACTAGTTTTTTTAAAAGACATAATTTTATATTTATGTTAAGTTAAGCTTAGTTAGAATGAAACCCAATATTAACTAGTATACTGTTTAACAAAAATAAAGTCAAGAAAATTATGACACAGATATGTTATTTATTTTAAATTCCTTTAAACCTCCTGGTGTTTTAATTTCAACCTCCTCTTGATTCCCCTTACCTATCAGGGCTCGAGCAATTGGTGATTTATCAGATATGTAACCTAAATCAATATCTGCCTCATATTCACTAACAATTTTGTAACTAACTAGATTACCGTTATCAAGATTTTCTAGATCTACATTAACTCCAAATGTTACTTTATCTGTAGTTAAGTCACTTTTTATAATGACTTTAGACCTAGATAATTTATTAGTAAGATCTGATATTTTTGCTTCAATCATTGCTTGCTTTTCTTTTGCTGAATGATACTCTGCATTTTCTTTTATATCTCCCAGATCTCTAGCATCAGCAATTTGACTAATTATTTGCGGTCTTTCCGTATCCTTAAGATTATTAATTTCTTGTTTTAACCTTTTAAAACCCTGTTCTGTAATTAAAAACTCTTCCATAATTAATATTTATAGTCATTACTTTTGAATGGACCCATAATATCTACATTAATATAATTGGCCTGCTCTTGATTTAATTTAGTTAATTTAATTCCTAATTTATCTAAATGTAATTTTGCTACTTTTTCATCAAGTTCTTTTGGTAATAGATATATACCATTTTGATATTTTTTGTGATTATTCCAAAGTTCAATTTGTGCTAAAACTTGATTTGTAAAACTAGTAGACATAACAAAAGCACTGTGACCAGTAGCACAACCAAGATTTAACAAACGACCCTCAGCAAGAAGAATAATTTTTTTACCATCTAAAAAAGTAATTTGATCTGTTTGAGGTTTAATATTTTTCCATTCTAAAACTTTTAATTTTTTAACCTGAATTTCATTATCAAAATGGCCAATATTACCAACAATGGCATTATCCTTCATTTGCTTCATATGTTCAAAAGTAATAACATCCTTATTACCAGTTGTAGTAACAAAAATATCAGCTTTAGAAACTACATCTTCCATAGTTAAAACCTCATAACCACACATAGCAGCTTGCAAAGCACAAATGGGATCAATTTCAGTAACAATAACTTTAGCTCCAGCTGTTTTAAAGGCCTCGGCACAACCCTTGCCAACATTACCGTATCCTAAAATAACAACTTTTTTACCAGCAATCATCACATCAGTTGCTCTTTTAATACCGTCAATTACAGACTCTCGACAACCATAAAGATTATCAAATTTAGCCTTGGTAACTGAATCATTAACGTTAATAACCGGTAATTTTAATTTATCTTCCTTCGACATCTGATCTAATCTAGCAATACCTGTCGTTGTTTCTTCCGAGACGCCTTTAATATTTGCTAAAATTTCTGGAAATTTATCGTGCATAATAACAGTTAAGTCACTTCCGTCATCTAGAATCATATTTGGTCTCCAACCGTCCTTACCAATTATTGTTTGCTCAATACACCACTCATATTCTGCATCAGTTTCTCCTTTCCAAGCAAAAACTGGAATATTTTGAGCAGCAATTGCTGCTGCAGCAGAATCAACCGTGGAAAAAATATTACAAGAACTCCATCTAACCTGGGCACCCAATTCAACCAAAGTTTCAATTAAAACTGCCGTTTCAACTGTCATATGAAGACATCCGGCGATTTTAGCACCTTTTAAAGGTTGTTTTTCTTTAAATTCTTGTCGTAATGACATTAAGCCAGGCATTTCAGATTCTGCCAAAGAAATTTCCTTTCTACCAAGTTCAGCCAAGGAAATATCTTTAACTTTATAATCAGTAAAATTAACTTCTGTTTGTAAGTTTGCTTTATTCATCCTAAAAATAATATTATTAATAAATTAGATATCATATAAAATCCAACATAGGTATCTTTTTCAAGAATTTTTTTATATATAATTGAGCATAGTGATAAAAATATTAAAATCAAAATAAAATAATATAAAAACCAAACAAATGGTAGTAAGATAGAACAAATAATTAAGAATTTACTATATTGTAATATTTGATTTTCTGTTAATTGATTAAAAAAGAATTTTAATTTTAAAAATTGATAAAAAATTGCAGATAGAAAAGTTGCTATAGCAATATAAAATAATAAATTAATAATTTCTCCATCTTGCAAAACCCTAATGGCAATGGAAATTGTTAGTATTACATATAATACGGAATCATAAAGATTTTTAAAATTCCAATCAATTATGATTAAAACCACAATGGCATTCAACAATAGAGAATATAAAATAAAATTATCTGAAAAGCCGTATTTATGATAACATATAACATATAGCAAGGTAGATAAAATTTCTGCAATAAGATATCTTTTTGGTATAGAAATTTTGCAATTAGTGCATTTCCCTAAGGTAAACAACCAATTGATAATTGGAATTAATTCTTGGGTAGGAATTATTCTATTACAATTGGGACATCTTGATTTTGGGCCAAAATAGCGACCAAAACATGATTCTCCAATTGGAATTCTATAAATAAAAAGGGTGGCGTAAGAGCCAGAAATGGCGCCAAATATTGCTGCAAAAATATATCCAAAATCCATATTATTTATAATTGAATTAGCAAATTGAGATATAGTTTAATTTCAAAAATATCTTAAAACAATAAGAACATTAATGATTAAATAATTCAATAAAATTATTATGGAACATAGTGTAATCTACCAAGATATCTTTCTAATAGAATTATTTTGATTATTTGAAGTATATAAATTACCATTACTATCAACTATTATACCACTAGGTGTATTAAATCTTTAAAGATGGGAAGCATTGTTATACTATTTTATCTTTTTTTTAAGAGAATTAAGACAAAATTTAACGTCTCGCTCAATGTAACTAAATTTACTATTTTTTACATTAGTTTTAGCAAAGACAATATAATAATAATTGGGATTCATCAATTCTTGATGATCTTTAAAAATATGCCTCAATCTTCTTTTAATTTTATTACGAAAAACGGCATTACCAATCCTTTTTGTAACAACATAACCAATATAATAAATATCTTGATTAATCAACTTATTGTCTTTGATTTTTTCACAAGTAATAACAATATTTTTAGAAAAATATTTTATATCACTCTTAGTAATACGTAGAAAATCCTCTCTTTTTTTAATAGTTTCTAGTACCATTTATATAAATCAATTGACGTCGTAGATCTGTCTTTAATCTATATAGGGAAAATTTTTCTCTAAAAAATTAAATTAGATTTCGACATATCCGTCATAAAAAAAATTTTGATCACATAATAGGTTTTATCATTTCAAAATGATCGTAATATATATAAAGTTCATAATATTTCTGCCTAAAATAGGTATTATAGGAATAGTAAATAAATTTTATTTTCTTAGAAATTATGATAAAGTTAGAAATTAACTAACTTTATCACATAATTCAAAGAAATAATAACTAGCCACCATTAGCTTTCTTATTCTCATCCTCATCTTTTACCTCCTCATATTCAGCATCAACAACATCATCATTTGCTGTTTTTGTCTTACCAGATTCAGTAGCAGAAGGATCAACACCAGCAGCAGCGGCTTCTTGCTGTTCTTTATAAATAGCTTCTCCTAACTTCATAGAAGACTGAGTTAATTCATCCGTTTTGGTTTTAATTTCCTCAACAACAACTCCTTCCTTAGCAATTAATTCTTTGAGATCTTTGATTTTATCTTCAATATCAGTTTTTATAGCTTCGTCAATTTTATCCTTATGTTCGTCTAGGCTTTTTTCGGTAGAATAAATAAAGCTATCAGCGTTATTTTTAGCTTCAATAAGTTCTTTTTTCTCCTTATCAGCTTCACTATTAGCTTCAGCATCTTTTACCATTTTTTCGACGTCGTCATCAGAAAGGCCGCCAGAAGATTGAATTTTAACACTATGTTCTTTACCAGTTGCCTTATCTTTAGCAGATACATTAACCACACCATTAGCGTCAATATCAAAAGTAACCTCAATTTGAGGAGCGCCTCTTGGGGCAGGAGCAATACCTTCTAGATTAAATTCACCAAGTAATTTATTGTGAGCAGCTAATTCTCTTTCACCCTGAGCAACTTTAATTGTAACCGCAGTTTGATTATCTGCATAGGTCGAAAAAGTTTGGCTCTTATTAGTTGGAATAGTTGTATTACGATCAATTAAACGCGTAAATACACCACCAGCAGTTTCAATACCAAGTGATAAAGGAGTGACATCTAAAAGAAGGACATCCTTAACATCACCTTGTAAAACACCAGCTTGAATAGCAGCACCAAGAGCTACAACCTCATCTGGGTTGACACCTTTATTTGGAGTTTTACCAAAGAATTTTTCAACAGTTTCAACAACTTTTGGCATTCTAGTCATACCGCCAACTAAAACTACTTCATCTATCTCGCTAGCAGATAACTCAGAATCTTTAAGAGCTTTTTTACAAGGCTCAATTGTTCTTTGTAAAAGATCATCAACTAATTTCTCTAACGTTGCTCTAGTTAATTTAACATTTAAATGTTTAGGTCCAGAAGCGTCAGCTGTAATATAAGGTAAATTAATTTCTGTTTCTGTTGTTGAGGAAAGCTCAATTTTAGCTTTTTCAGCAGCTTCTTTAAGTCTTTGTAAAGCAGATGGATCTTTTGATAAATCAACATCACAATTTTTTTTGAATTCTGATTGTAAAAATTCTAAAATTCTCATATCAAAATCTTCACCACCAAGAAAGGTATCGCCATTTGTAGCTTTTACCTCAAAAACACCATCACCAATTTCAAGGATAGAAACATCAAAAGTTCCACCACCAAGATCATAAACAGCAATTGTCTGACCTTCTTTTTTATCAAGACCATAAGCAAGGGCAGCAGCAGTGGGCTCATTGATGATTCTTTTAACATCTAAGCCAGCAATCTTACCAGCATCCTTGGTTGCTTGTCTTTGAGAATCGTTAAAATAAGCAGGAACAGTAATTACAGCCTCCGTAACGGTCTCTCCTAAATGTTTTTCAGCAGATTCCTTCATTTTTGTCAAAGTAATAGCTGAAATTTGACTTGGAGAGAATTTTTCTCCCTTAACATCAACCCAAGCATCGCCATTACTAGATTTGATAATTTTATAAGGAACTAATTTTTGATCTTCCTTAGTTAGCGGGTCATCAAAACGACGACCTATTAACCTTTTAATGCCAAAAACTGTGTTTTCTGGATTAGTTACCGCTTGTCTTTTTGCTGGATCACCAACAATTCTTTCATCAGAATCTTTAACAAAACCAACAATTGAAGGAGTAGTTCTTTTTCCTTCTAAATTTTCAATAACCTTTGCTTCACTACCCTCCATTATTGCCACGCAAGAATTGGTAGTACCTAAATCAATACCTATTATTTTTCCCATAATTAAATAAATAAATTAAAAATATCACCAAAATTAATGGTGATTAACCTAAAAAGTAGTTGTACATCGTAATATTCATATAATTACTTTTTCAAAAATAACAAGGGGTAGATAGTAAATTTATCAAAGTATTGTAATATTATCTTTATTATTTTTGATAACTCTATGAATTTTGATATATAATTTCGAATATTAAAAAACAACTTCAGAATATTTTTTGAATTTAAGATTGATTTTCTAATAAAATAATTATCTTTTGTTAACCAAAATATATAATTTAATTTATAAATTCTTAACCTTATATTTTATTTCTTCTGAATAGTGTTACTAATAAGACTAATTTATTTCTTGAAAAAAACTGCAAAAATTTACTAAATAATGAAATTAATCTCTTCAAGGCTAATCTAATAATAACACTATCCAACGCTGTGAAATAATTTTTGGTTCTAGATCAATTGTATAATAGCTTTGTATTTTTATAAGAAATACTTATCCCTGAAATTCATAATCATCTACCATGATAGAGTCAAACAAAGCCTCCTCACTTTTCTTTAACATATCATACTCGCCTTGAGAAACAATATTATGATGTAAAGCACTGTCAAGAAGAAGTTTGATGGGTTGTTTTGGTAATTTATTATTCTTAATTGCTAATTTAATTCTGTCTCTTGATTTATCTGTTTTTTCATATAATTTTAGAGCATTTTCTAGCCTTCCCAAAACCTCACCCTTATCTTCTGGAAGATAAATACCTGAAGTTAATTTATCCTTTAAAGAGCCAGATTTACAATAATTATTAACAATTGATTTTTCGTCTTTATCTTTAGAACCATAAGAAAAAGGATTTATCTTAAATAAAATAGAAAAAGTAATAGTAATTATCTTTGAAATAGGATTTGCAAATAAATTACCAAATATTTCATCAAAAGCATTATTAATGCTTACAAATAAATCATCTAAAATATATCTTACAAACTTTTCTTCCTTAAAATTACGACCATCAGCACGATATTTCTTCAAAACGCAGACTACAAGATACATATAGGACAAAATATCACCAAATCTTGCATTAATTTTCTCCTGTTTTTTTATATTACCACCATATCTAATAATTGCCAGATCAGCAAAATAAGCAAAAGAAGCTGAAGCCCAAGCTAATTTTCTTTCATATTTTGCAGTTAAACCAAACCACCTAGTTGGAACATGGCAATAACCACGAGTCAAAGATAGCAACAACATTCTTATCTTATTGCGAATAATATAACCAAAATGCCCTGATAAATATAAATCAAAACCTTTTAAATCATTATTTTGCAATGCTTCATTTTCCCTATATAAATAAGGATGACACATAATAGCCCCCTGACCAAATTGTATTAAGCTACGAGTAATTATATTAGCACCTTCGACTGTTACACCAATCGGTGCTGAAAAGTAAGCATTAGCCAGTAGATTTCTTTTTCCTCTAATGATACCGGCACCTGCAGCAACATCCATTGCATCCTTTGTAACATCGCGGAACATTTCTGTTGAATGATATTTAGCAATAGCACTGACAACAGCCGGTTTAGCACCAGAATCAACTGCTCCAGCAGTGAAGCATCTAAGAGCATCTAAGACATATGTTTTAGAGAATATTTTGGCCAGAACCTTCTCAATTGAACCAAATTTAACAATAGGAAGACCAAATTGTTGCCTGACAGAAGCATAATTAGCAATGTAACGCGCTACCATCTTAGCTCCACCACAACTTGTAGATGGAAGAGAGATACCGCGGCCAGCAGCCAAAGATTCCATCAACATTTCCCAACCCTTACCAACACAATCTATACCGCCAATTATAGCATCAATACTAACAATAACATCCCGCCCATCAATTGGAGAGTTAATAAAAGGAGTAGATAATGGATCGTGCCTTCTGCCTTGTATCACACCTTTAGTGTTATTTGGTATTAAAGCACAATTGATTCCTAAATCAACACCCATACCTAACAAATTATCAGGATCCTTTAATTTAAATGCCAAACCAATAATAGTCGCAACAGCACCTAAAGTAATGTATCTCTTGCTCCAATTTAATTTAATTTTAATATTATCATCCGAATCTTTAAATAGAACGCCGTGAGAAGAAATTGATGTAGCATCACTACCAGCATTAGGTTCAGTTAGAGCAAAACAAGGAATATCAGTACCACTGGCCAATCTAGGTAAGTAATAATCCCTTTGTTCATCTGTACCGTAATTTAATAACAATTCAGCAGGACCAAGAGAATTTGGAACCATAGCAGTAATTGCTAAAGGAGCTGACCTAGAAGATAATTTTTGAATAATTTCACTATGTCCAAAAGCAGAAAATTCTAAACCTCCATATTTTTTTGGAATAATCATTCCAAAAAATCTATTATCTTTTAAATATTTCCAAACCTTTGGTGGTAAATTTTTATTTTCATATATTTCTTCGTCCTTAGAAATTCTGCACAATTCTTCTACCTCATTATCTATGAAATGTTTTTCAGATTTAGAAAGAGAAGGATATTTCTCAGAAAATATTTTTTTAAAATTAGGTTTGCCAGAAAATAATTGTCCATCAACCCAAACTGTACCAGACTTTAAAGCAGTTAGTTCTGTTTTTGAAATATTGGGCATTAGATTAGCAATCTTAATAAATAAGAATATAGGCAGTGTAATTAAATTACGTCGGAAAAATGGTATCCCTACAACCATAGTGACAACAACATACCAAGCAAAGGATATTAAGTCGGGTTGAAATTGAATTAAAATAATAAAACCTACCAACAACCAAGAAATGATTGAAAACTGGTTATAAGCAGAAAAAATAACTATAAATAGTAATATCCAGTTAAAATAAGGTATAAAATTAAAAAAATCAGTTGCTCCTGGTATGGAATCATAGAATTTTTGACCTAAATTATCCAAATACAATAAAAACCTATCTAAAATAGAAATAAAAAAATTCATAATTAAATTATTAATGGTTATGTTAAGAAATAGTCCTTAAAACAAATTTTATAATTATATTTGCAGTACGTTAGTCTTAAGACGTCTAATCTTAAATATAATAAAATTTATTTTAGAATAAAATATAAATTTGTTAAAAATTGCAAAAATAAAACCAGATTAAACTTTATCCTCAATATCTCTAATAATAGACTGAAATAAGTCAGTTTCATAATTATCATGCACATTTTGCATTACGGCAGTAATTCTTTCTAAACCCATGCCCGTATCAATTGATTTTTTTGGTAAAGAAATCATATCAGAATTTTCTTGCTTAAGAAACTGCATAAAAACTAAATTCCAAATCTCAACAAAACGATCACCATTTTCATATTTGGAACCAGGAACATCACCAAAAATATGATCACCATGATCGTAAAATATCTCTGAGCAAGGACCGCAAGGACCAACATTCCCCATTGACCAAAAATTATCATCACTTTTAATTTTAATGATTTTATTATCAGGTAAATTAGCTATTTTTTTCCATAGAGAAAATGCTTCATCATCGCTATAATGAACTGTAACTAATAATTTTTCTTTAGGTATTTTTAAGTCATTAGTTAAAAAGCTCCACGCATAAAAAATTGCTTCTTCCTTAAAATAATCACCAAAGGAAAAATTTCCCAGCATCTCAAAAAAGGTATGGTGTCTTGCTGTGAAACCCACATTATTTAGATCATTATGTTTTCCTCCCGCTCTAACGCACTTTTGTGAAGTTGTAACTCTAGAAAACTTATATTCCTCTAGGAAAGAGAAATAGTTTTTAAATGGAACCATTCCTGCATTAATAAACATTAATGTAGGATCTTTTTGAGGTATTAAAGGTGAAGAATCTAATACTTTATGACCATTTTTAGCAAAATAATTCAAAAAACTTGTCCTAATTTCACCAGAAGTTATCATTTAAGATATGTAATAAATGTTAAGAATATATTATATTATTTCTATAAATTAACTTACAGAAGTAATTAATATATATTATTTTAACCTAAGATTAAATATTTATTAAAATAGTATATTTGAAGGTTAAGATGTTATAAATTATGAGAATAATACCGTATAGATAAATAGATGATGTTTAATAATTTAAATTTTTGGTAGGGTTTTCCTTAAATTTTAATTAGCTATCTTTTCTCTAATTCTTGCAGCTTTACCAGTTAAATTTCTTAAATAATATAATTTTGACCTACGGACAACACCCTCTTTAAGTAATTTAATCTCAGAAATAATACCAGAATAAAGTACAAATTTTCTTTCTACGCCAATATTGCCACTCATTTTTCTGACAGTAAAAGTTGCAGAAAAATTAGAAAAATCCTTACTTCTAGCAATAACAACACCTATAAATGTCTGTAATCTAACATTTCCAGATTCAGTAATCTTATATTTAACGGCAACAGTATCACCAGATTTAAAATTTGGAACAAATTTATCTAATCCACCTCTTTCCTCGTTAATCTTTGCAACCTGCTGTTTTTGAAATTCCTCTATTATATTTACCATTTTTAGATTAGTTTATTATTTTTTTCTAGCTTCAGCTTTTTTCTTTTCAGACTTTGAATCACTTTCTGGTTTGACTGTCTTCTCGACTAATTCAATTAAAGCCATCGGGGCTTTGTCACCAGTTCTAAAACCAGTTTTTAATATCCTCAAGTAACCACCTTTCCTATCTTTGAAAATCTTACCTATTTCTAAAAATAATTTATTGGTAATTTTAACATCATTAGTAATAGATATAACCCTTCTTCTATTTGCAAGATTATCATTCTTTGCAATAGTTATAATTTTTTCAGCTATTGGTCTAAGCTCTTTTGCCTTAGGTAATGTGGTTTTAATCACTTCGTTACCAAAAAGAGAATTACACATATTTCTAAAAAGCGCTTTTCTATGAGAACTATTTCTATTTAATTTTCTTCCTTTTATTTTATGTCACATCTCTAAAATTATTTGCTTTTTTGTTTAGATAACTCCTCTAAATTTACAGGAGGCCAGTTATCTAACTTCATACCAAAATTTAACCCCATTTCTTTAAGGTTATCTTTTAGTTCATTTAAGGATTTTCTACCAAAATTTGATGTTTTTAACATGTCAGATTCAGTTTTAGAAACTAAGTCACCAACATAAACTATTTTTTCATTTTTTAAACAATTGTAAGATCTAACTGACAATTCTAACTCATCTATGCTTTTGATTAAATTCTTATTAATCTTAATTTCATCGTCATTGTTTTCGTCAATCTTAGGCAGAGGTTCAACATCAAAATTAATAAATATATCAACTTGATCCTGTATAATTTTAGATGCAATAGCAATAGCATCAGCTGGCTTAATAGTGCCGTCAGTTTCAACAGATATTGTGACTTTATCATAGTTAATTATATCACCTATTCTACTGTCTTCAACCTTATAATTAAATTTCTTTACAGGACCAAATACATTATCAATTAAAATAGTACCAACTGGCAAATTACTCTTGTTTTTTGAATTTGATGTAGAGTATCCTCTGCCAAACTCAACATTCATATTTATATTGACAGAAGCATCTTTATTTAAACTACATATCACAAGATCTTTATTTAATATCTCAACTCCGGCGGGAGTCTCAATGTCAGAAGCTAAAATTACACCTTCTTTTGAAGAGGAAAGTTTTAATGTACAAGGAGTTGAATCTTGTTTTGAAATTATAAGAGATTTTATATTCATTATAATATCAATAACATCCTCTTTTACACCATTAATAGAAGCATATTCATGTAAAACATCATCTATATTAATAGATGTAACAGCAAAGCCACTAATATATGACAACATTACCCTACGCAAAGTATTGCACAAAGTATGACCAAAACCTTTCTCAAAAGGTTCTAAAATAATCTCTGCTTTTATATCAGGTTCTGACTGATCTTCAACAACAATATTATTAGGTTTATTTAATTTTTCCCAACTATCTCTAATTATCGTCATAATTTTTTTAATTTATAATAAGATTAAACACGTCTACGTTTTGGAGCTCTACATCCATTATGAGGATGATGAGTTCTATCAGTTATACGGCTTACATTAATATCAAGCTCCTGCAAAGCCCTAAGACACGCCTCCCTGCCGGCACCAGGTCCTTTAATTTCAACATATACACTTTTTAAACCCATATCTTTAGCTTTAGATATTACCTCCTTAGCTGAAACTTGACTTGCGTAGGGGGTAGATTTTTTTGAACCTCTAAAACTTAATTTTCCAGGAGATGACCAACAAACAACATTACCATGTAAATCAGTGATCGAAATAATAGTATTGTTGAAAGTTGCACGAACTTTTACTATTCCTGTAGTTATTGAGAAATTTTTTTTCTTTTTAATTTTTTTTTCTTTGCTCTTTGTCATATTATATATAATTAAACCTTCTTCTTACCAGCGACAGCTATTGCCTTTTTGCCTTTTCTAGTTCTGGCGTTAGTCTTACTTCTTTGACCATTAACTGGCAATTTAGATCTATGTCTTACACCCTTATAACAACCTATTTTTATAAGATTAGTTATATTAGACTGAACATCCCTCTTAAGATCACCTTCCAATTTATTATACTTTTTGATAATTAGAGAATTAATCTTTATAATTGTCTTTTCATCTAGTTCTGATGTTCTAATTTTTGCATCTATTTTTAACTCTTTGCAAATAGATTCAGCCCTACTATTACCAATACCAAAAATATATGTTAATGCAATGACAAACCTTTTATTGTTGGGAATATTTACACCTGCTATCCTAGCCAAAATTAATATTATTTAATTGTTATTATTACTACTATTATGGGTTATTTTAGAAATATGACCCAATATCTTTTCAGTGATAAAGTTAGATGATTCTGAAGCATCTAGTTTATAAATCAAGCCTTTTGTTAAATAAAATTCTACTAAATCTTTAGAAGTGTCCTCATAAACTTTCTGACGGGACCTTATAACCTGATCATTATCATCTTTTCTATACATAAAATCACTAGATCCACAAATATCACAAATATTTTTCTCTTTTGTATTTTTATATAGCTTATTATAAATTTCACCACATTTAGCACATGTAAACCTAGACAACATCCTTTGTACTAAAATATTGCTATCTATTTTGAGCTCTAATACAGAATCAATTCCTTTACGCATAGAAGATAACATATCATCAAACTTCTTTGCCTGCGACACATTTCTTGGAAAGCCATCCATAATAAAGCCATTGTCATAATCAATATTTGCAATCCTATTTTCTATAATAGAAATAACAACATCATCCGGTACTAAATCACCTGAGTCCAAAAATGCAGCAGCTTTTAAACCAACATAACTTTTTTTGATAATCTCTTCTCGTAAAATGTTACCTGTAGATATTATAGGTAAAGAAAGCTTCTTAGATATTATTTTTGCTTGAGTTCCCTTTCCTGATCCTGGAGGTCCTAAAAAAATTAAATTTATCATCCTTAAATATTTGTTAATTTCTTACCCTTACCCTCCTTCTTTTTGCAGATCCAGAACCACCTTGAGCAACTGGGTTCATATGGGACTGTATCTGAGCAATCAAGTCTAAAATAACGTTAACAATAATTAAGATACCTGTACCGCCAATATGCAAAGGTATAGAAAATTCAGTCATTAATATTTCAGGAATCAAACAAATCAAAATTAAATATATACCACCCCCCAAAGTTAATCTAGCAATAACTTTATCCAAATAATTTGATGTCTTATCTCCAGGTCTAATACCAAAAATAAAGCAGTTATTCTTTTTTAAATTTTGAGATACGTCCTTTGTATTAAATATTATAGAAGAATAAAAGAAAGAGAAGAATAAAATTAATCCAGCAAATAAAGCTAGATATAGTATGCTACCCCTCCTAAACAAAGCTAAAAAACTATCAGAATACCCATCGCCGAATTGAGTCATGACAGATGGAAACATCAAAATGGAACTAGCAAAAATCGGAGGTATAACACCTGTAATATTAAGTTTTAATGGTAAAAATGAAGAATCATTCATCCCACTAATCCTCATCATTGCTGAACTAGGGTAGTGTATCTTTATTTTTTTGTGAGATTTTTCGACATATACAACAAAATAAACAAACAATATAAATGATAAGAAGAAAAACACTATAAATAGTGGTGAATACACTCCACTTTTAGAAAGATCAATAAATTGAGTAAAAGTAGCTGGTATAGAAGAAACTATACCAACAAAGATAATCAAAGATATTCCATTACCTATACCATTGGCAGTAATTCTTTCACCAAACCACATTAAAATTACAACACCACCAACTAAACAAACAACTGTAGTATATAGGAAGATTTTTGAATCTGAAATAAATATAGATTCACTAGAATTAGATAAAGCATAGTAAATACCAAGAGCTTGGAATAAAGCTAAAAAGATGGTTAGATACCTAGTATATTGATTAATTTTTGATTGTCCGTACTCACCCTCCTTCTTCAAAGCAGCAAGAGGTTTACTCATAGAAGACATTAGTTGCATTATAATAGAAGCAGTAATGTATGGCATAATATTTAAAGAAAATATACTCATTCTCTCCAAAGCTCCTCCAGAAAAAAGGTTGATCATGCCAAATATATTACCACCATCACTATTAAAAAAGTTAGAAACAACTTCAGCATTTATTCCTGGAATAGGTATAAATGTACCAAAACGGTATATTAATAATATAAAAATGGTAAATAATATTTTACTCTTAAGATTATTCACTGTCTATAAATACAAATTAATTTTTGAACTACCCAAATAAAGAAATTGACACTAATAAGCTCGTAAAGACATTTGAGAACTACATCAGAAATACTTTAAAAAATAAAAAAGGAGTTTACAAGGGGCTAACTTCCTTAATGATAAACTCTTCAATGGTTGATGAAAATAAATCGGCCTCTACTTTAACTTTACTATCAAATATTAATCTACCGGCAATTATCTTTACAATTTCATTTTCATTCTTTATTAAACCAATATCAGATAATATCTTCTTGGTAATAACAGAATCTTTTATATTATTTTTAACTACAGAACTTCTTATTAAATCTAGATTAATAACTTTATAATTTTTATCTTTTCTGCTTTTAAAACCAACTTTTGGCATTCTCTGACAGATAGAAGTTTGCCCACCTTCAAATGACTTTATTGCAACACCAGATCTAGATTTTTGACCCTTAACCCCTCTTCCACATGTTTTTCCGGTACCAGAACCAATACCACGACCAAGCCTTTTTTTCTTCTTATTATTTAGTGACTTTATATTTTTTAAATTCAAAGACATAGTTAAATGGATTTTATATTAATTAGATGTAAAACCTTATTCATCATTCCTACTTTCTCCTCAGAACAAATAAGGCTAACTTGACTACCAATTTTTTTTAAGCCAAGACCAATTAGATTAGCTTTTTGATTTTTAGTTAATTTAGATTTACTTCTAATCTGAGTAATTATTATTTTTTTTCCTAGAGTATTTTCCATAATAAATTAACTTAAAAACTTGTTTCTAATTTCAACAATTTTAGACACATCCTTAGATCTTCTCTCTGCTACAGTTCTTGGAGAAGAAAGCTCATCCAAGGCTTTAAAAGTAGCTTTAAGAATATTAAATGGATTAGAACTGCCAATTGATTTAGCTACTATATCAGATATACCAACACATTCAAAAACTGCACGCATTGAACCACCAGCTATTACACCTGTACCCATAGGTGCCATTCTTAAATGAACCTTAGCAGATGAGGAATATGACGTGACATCATGATGAATAGTTCTATTCTCTTTTAATGGTACCTTTACCATTCTTTTTTTTGCTGCTTCAGTAGCTTTCCTTCTTGCATCCATAACTTCTCTTGCATTTCCTTTAGCATAACCAACACGCCCCTTTTTATCACCAACTACGACAAGAGCTGAAAATGAGAAGTTTTTACCACCCTTTACTGTTTTTGAAACTTTCTTTACAATTACCAATATCTCGGTAAATTCATTTTGAGGTTTATCTTTATTATTTTTTACCATTGTTAGTCTAATTCAATCAATTATAGTTATAATAATATTCCAGCTTCTCGACAAGAGTCAGCTATATTTCTTACTCTACCAAAATATTTATAAGGTCCTTTCTCAAAAATAAATGTCTGATCTTTTAAATCGGCATTTTTTTTGCACTTATCTGCAAATTTATTACCAACTAAAGTTGATAATTCCATACCAGTTAGTTTTTTTCTTTCACTATCAGAAAGTAATTGTGAAGAGAATGACTCAAGCACAACACCGTTTAAAGACTTCAAATAAACGTAAATATTTTTATTTGTTCTTCTGACTCCAATTATAGATTTGTTTGATTTATTTCGAGCCTTTGTTTTTATCTTGGATCTATTTTTTCTTAATTCTTTTCCTTTTAAAAATGTCATAGTTAATAAAATATCAAAATTACTTCTTTTTCCCCTCTTTCCTTAATACAAAGGATCCTTTTTCTTTTATACCCTTACCTTTATATGGTTCAGTTTTTCTAAAAGACATAATTTGAGCGCAAATCTGACCTAATATCTCTTTATCAGGTGATTTTAACACTAAAATATTTGGTTTTTTAAATTCAGCTGAAACTAGGTCAGGTAATGGGTAGAATATTTCATGGCTATAACCTAGATAAAAAATTATTAACCCTTTATTTATATCAAATTTATAACCAACCCCTATAACTTCTAGCTCTGTTATAAAATCTTCTTTAATACCTTTAACAACATTAAAGACATTACTACGATCTGTACCATATTCAGCTCTAGCTTGCTTTGAGTTATTTTTTTTAATAAAAGTTATGGCATTATCTTTACATCCTATCTTAATATTTTGAGATAGTTTATAAGATCTTACGTTGTTTTTATGACTAAAATGCAAAATATTATCCTTTACACTAAATTTAACATCACTAGGTATTTGAACTGGTAACTTCCCGACTCTTGACATAATTAAAAAACTGAAAATAAAATTTCACCCCCAACAGAGAGGTTTTTTGCTTTGTATCCTGTCATCAAACCTTTATTGGTTGATAAAATACAATCACCCAACCCATTTTTTATCACAGGGATATCATCATAAGAACAATAGTATCTTCTTCCGGGTTTGGAATATATATTTATCTCCTTTAATGATGGCTTATTGTTATGATATTTTAAAAATATTTTAAACCTCTTAAAATCTCCTTTTTCTACCTCTGTAAAATCTAAAATATAACCCTGATTTTTGAGGATATCCAAAATTCCTAAACGTAATTTAGATATTGGGGAAGATACAAAAATACGATTAGCAATATAACCATTTCTGATTATAGTCACTAAATCTGATACTGAATGATTTGCAAAACTCATAATAATTTACCAACTTGATTTTTTAACACCAGGGATCCTTCCCCAGTTTGCATAATGTCTAAAGTTTATTCTCGACATACCAAAATAACCTATAAAACCTCTAGGTCTCCCGTCAATTTCACATCTATTTCTAATTCTAATTTTAGAACTATTTCTTGGAAGTTCAGAGAGTTTTTTCATAGCAGATAATCTGTTATCAAAAGATTCATTTAGATCATTAGCTATTTTTCTTAATTCAGACCTTTTAGTTTCTAGCTTAGTTGCAAGAGACTTTACTTTATTATTTCTTAATATAGCACTTTTTTTTGCCATTGTAGTAGTAATTAATTAATTTTAGCATTAATAGGAACATTTAATTTCTTTAATAAATATAAAGATTGTTCTTTATTTTTTGCATTAGTTACAATATTAATATCCATTCCAAAGGTTCTTAAAACATTGTCTAAATCAACCTCCAAAAATACACTTTGGTCACTGACACCAAAACTATAATGATGGCTGTCATTAAAAGACTTAGCAGGAAGTCCCCTAAAATCTCTAACTCTTGGTAAAGCAATGTAGATCAATCTATCAAGAAATTCATACATTTTTTTATTTCTAAGAGTTACATAGTAACCAATTACAGAATTTTGTCTTAATTTAAATCCTGCTATTGATTTTTTTGCTATAGCGTTAACTGGCTTTTGACCAGTTATTAAGGATAACTCTTTTTCAATATAAGAAAGAATGTTTTTATTATTATCAGTAGCTTTAATTGCAACATTAATACTTACTTTTTTAATAGATGGAACCTCCATTACATTCTGCAAAGAGAAATGTTCTCTTAATTCATTTTTTGACTTAGTATAAAGCTCTTTAGTATAAGACATAATATTAACCTATTTTTTTACCAGTTTTTCTAGAAACTCTAGTTTTTCTCTTAAATTCTTTACCTTCTCCTTCTTCTGTTATAAATTTAATTTTAACAGCCTTGTCATCTTCAATGTGTGAAATATTAGATCTATGTATTTTCTTTGGGGTCTTTATAATTTCTCCTGCAGAATTAGAAGTTGGTTTTTTATGGATAGTCGCAAGATTGACACCATCTACTATAACATATTCTTCTAAAATATTTAAAATCTTACCTTGCTTTCCTTTATTAGATCCAGAATTTACAATAACTAAATCATTTTTCTTAAACTTGTTTGCCATATCTATAAAACTTCTGAAGCAAGTGAGGAGATTTTTAAAAAACCTTTTTGTCTTACTTCTCTTGAAATCGAACCAAAAACACGAGTGCCAACTGGCTCTCTATTATTATCTATTAATACAACAGCATTATCATCAAATCTAATTTCACTACCATCTTTTCTTGAGATTGAGTTTCTTGTTCTAACGATTACCGCTTTCATAACCTGCCCTTTTTTTACTTTAGAACCAGGAATAACACTAATAACAGACACAACAATAATATCAGAAATACCAGTTATCATATGCTTACTACCACCGAGAACTTTTATACATCTTACTAACTTTGCCCCAGAGTTATCAGCAACATTGAGCTTTGTCTGCATTTGAATCATGTCTAATCTATTTTATTACATTTAATATTTTCCACCTTTTTCTCTTAGATATAGGCCTAGAAGCGACAATTTCAACTTTATCGCCAACAATAACATCAACATTATTACTATCAACTAAATATTTTTTTTTGACATTAATAAACTTTTTGTACTTTGGATGTTGTTTTCTAATTATAGAAACTACTTTTATAGTACTGTTATCAATAATGTTTAAAACTTCTACTCGCATTATTTTTTAATTATTTATCTTAGTTAATGTTCTGGCTATTTCTTTTCTCAAAGTCTTAAACCTCTTAACATCAACACTAGCACCTGCAGAACGTTTAACTCTAAGAGTTAATAACTCCTTTTTCTTAGAAGCAACATCTGCAAACAAATTTTTTATTTTAATATTATCTTCAGTCATAAAATTTTATAAACAGCTAAAAACCATAATTTTTAAATATACATAGTTTTACCAAAGAGGAGTTGATTTTAGTTATAAGAACTAAAATTGCAAGTAACTAATATACTCTCTCAATAACTTTAACTTTAAATGGTAATTTTCCAGATGATTTAGACAGGGCCTCGTGAGCAACATCACAAGAAACGCCATCTACTTCAAATATTATTTTACCAGGTTTGATATTCATGGCATAAAATTCAACACTACCTTTACCTGAACCCATCCTTACCTCAGCTGGCTTTCTAGTAATTGGAGTATGAGGGAAAACTTTTATCCACAATTTACCTTTCCTTTTCATACATCTAGTGATAACTTTTCTAGCTGCCTCTATCTGTCTAGAATTAATTTTACCTGAATCAAGCGCCTTTAAAGCAAAAGATCCATATGATATTTTATCACCAGAAGTAGCGTTACCTTTAATTTTCTTACCACCCTTTTGACTCTTTCTATATTTTGTTTTACTTGGTGTTAACATTTTTAATATAATTTAACTACTTCTTATTAATCCAAACTTTAATACCAATGATACCATAAGTTGTGTGAGCGTTAGCAATAGCATAATCAATATCACTTCTCAAGGTATGTAATGGGATTGAACCTTCCTTATAACTTTCAGATCTGGCAATTTCTGCACCAGATAATCTACCAGAACACTGTACTTTTATACCTAATACATAGCTTTTCATAGCAGATTGTATTGATCTTTTTACTACTTTTTTAAAGTTAGCTCTATTTTCTATCTGCCTTGCAATATTTTGAGCAACAAGAGACGCATTAATATCAGGCTTATCTATTTCAATAATTTTTACATCAACATCAATATTAGCTATTTTTTTTACTTGTCTACTAATCTTTTCAATGTCAGATCCCTTTTTACCAATAATAACACCCGGTCTCAAAGTATGAATAATCAAGCTAACCTTATCAGAGGTTCTTTCGATAATAATTTTATTTCTATCAATGTAGCAGTGAGAATATTTTTTTTCTACAAAATCAGCTATCTTGATATCATCGATTAGGTTTTTAGCATAGTTTTTTTTATCAAACCAAACTGAATTCCATTTTTTATTTTTTAATACTCTAAATCCTACCGGATTAACTTTTTGACCCATTATTTTATAATTAATTTATTTCTCAGCTAAATAAACTCTAATATTAGTAAATCTTTTTAAAATTCTACTAGATCTACCTCTTGCTCTTGTAGCCATTCTCTTCAAAGAAAAAGCCTTACCAACATCAAATTTTTCTACATATAATTCATCTATATCTAAATTATGATTATTTTCAGCATTTGAAAGTGCGGATAAAATTAACGACTTTACATAATTAGCCATTTTTAGATTACAAAATGATAAATTTCTAACTGCATCAGAAGCTTTCATGCCAGTAACAGAGCCAGTTACTCTAGTAACTTTTAAAGGACTAGTTTTTACTGACTGCAAATAAGCAGTTGAATATATTTTTTTATCTTTCTTAGTCATAACTATCTTTTAACTTTTTTATCTCCGGCGTGACCATAAAATATTCTAGTTGGTGAAAACTCACCTAACTTATGACCAATCATATCTTCAGTTACTAAAACAGGAATAAATTTTCTACCGTTATGAACCAAAAAGGTAAAACCAACAAACTGAGGTAATATGGTGGACCTTCTTGACCATGTTTTAATAATTTTTTTCGCAGTACCTTCGGTTGCGTTTTTTACTTTTTTTAGTAAGTAATGATCTACAAAAGGTATTTTCCAAGATGATCTAGACATTTTTATAAATTAATTTTTCTTTCTTGTTTTAACAATAAGTCTATTAGACTTTTTCTTAGACCTGGTTTTCTTACCCTTAGCCAGAACTCCAGTTGGAGAAACGGGATGTCTACCACCAGAAGTCCTACCTTCTCCACCACCATGCGGATGATCAACAGGGTTCATAGCAACACCCCTTACTGTGGGTCTAATACCAAGCCATCTTTTTCTACCAGCCTTACCAATAGAAGTATTTTTATTATCTGAATTAGATACTGCACCAATAGTGGCCATACAGTCAAGTAAAAACATTCTAATTTCTCCAGATTGCATCTTGATTAATGCATAACCGTTGTCTTTTCCTACTAGCTGAGAATAAGAACCGGCTGACCTAGAAACCGCACCTCCTTTACCAGATTTTAATTCAATATTATGAATTATTGTTCCAATTGGTATTAATTTTAACGGCATGGCATTACCAGGATTGACATCCAAAACATTTTTTTTTGATGATTTAATTTTATCACCAACATTTAATTTGCTAGGGGAAATTATGTATGAATAAACATTATCTGTATATTTTATCAAAGCAATAAAAGCAGTTCTATTAGGATCATACTCAATTCTCTCAACAGCGGCCTCGATATCAAACTTGTCTCTTTTAAAATCAATAAAACGATATAATTTTTTATGACCAACGGATCTGTGCCTTACTGTTATCCTACCAGTATTATTGCGACCAGCAGAAGATTTTACCAAACCAGATGAAAGAATTTTCATAGGAGAGCCCTTGTGAAGATCTGACCTATCTATAGTTTTAAGACCCCTCATAGAAGGAGTAACTGGTTTATAATTTTTTATTGCCATTTCTTAATCTTGAAAATTTATTTTTTGATCTTTTTTAACTTTAACAAAAGCTTTTTTAAAGCCACTTCTAACACCCAATTTGCCTTTAAACCTCTTTACCTTACCATCATAACTGGAAGTATTAACCCTAATAACGTCAACAGAGTAAGTGCTTGATATTAACTTCTTAATATCATTTTTTGTTAAGGATTTTGCAACTTTAAAACAATAAATACCATCTTCAATCATAGGATTGGTCTTTTCAGTATATATTAAAGCTTTTACTTGGTTATAATCCGACATTTTTTATCTAATTAAGCTTTTATTTCTAAATATTTACCAATATTATCCAATGCTTCTTTTTGCAGGATAATATTTTTAAAACTAAATAAATCATATATATTTAATGAATCTACAGATTTACAATGAAAATTCTTGATATTCTTAACTGATTTGATAAATGAGTTGTTATTTTTGTCATCACCATTATATAAATAAACAGAATTTTCAATTTTATTATCTTTGATAAATTTAGCTACATTTTTAGTTTGTGGCTTTTCCATAAAAATATCTGACAACAACAATAGCTTGTTATCGTCAATTTTAGAAAATAATGCATCTGCAATAGCTTTTTTTTTCATTTTTTTTGGTAAGTCGAACTCAAAAATACGACCCTTTGGTCCGAAACAAGTCCTTCCTCCCCTAAATTGAACTGACCTTCTACTACCTTGTCTTGCTCTACCTGTTCCCTTTTGGCTATGAGGTTTGGCAGTAGTGCCAGAAATTTCAGACATTTCCTTAACTCTTGCGGATGCTGACCTAATATTACTTCTATATCTTCTTAGGGCAAGTGACAACAAATCATCTGAAGATCTTTCATGAGTTAATTCAATCTCCTTCTCAGAAATAGAACTATTTTTAAAATTAATATCTTTTATCTTTACCATTTTTATTATATTATCTATCGGCTATCAATGATTTACTTTAATAAATACATCAGATCTCTTACTACCTGGAATAGCACCCCTTACAGCAATAACTTTTTTTTCTTGATCAAGAACTATTATTTCTAAGTTTTTTACAGTAACTTTAGAATTACCCATATGTCCTGCCATTTTCTTACCTTTAAATACCTTACCCGGATCTTGACACTGACCTGTAGAACCATGAGATCTGTGAGATATAGAAACACCATGAGTAGCCTCTAATCCAGCAAAACCATGTCTTTTCATACCTCCAGCAAAACCTTTACCAATGGAAACTCCACTAATAGCAACTTTATCTCCTTCTTTAATAAAATCAAACTGATTAATTACATCACCCACATTATATTTTGGAGATTGTGTGGTTTGATAACCAAAAGTATTCTTATAATTTCCAACCTTCTTTTTTTTCAAAATACCAAGAAGATTCTTGGGGATATTTTTATCTTTACTAGCTTTATTATATGCAACTAATGTAAGTGAGTTACCACTATTATCTAACTTTTTTATATCTATTACGGCAGTGTCATGTAATTCTATAAAAGTTAAAGGAACCATTCTATCATCTTTATCAAAAACATGACTCATTCCTATCTTTTTACCAGCTAATTCTAACATTATATTTAATTATTACTTTGTTGACATCTTAATATCCACACCTGCAGAAAGATTTAACTTCATTAAAGCATCAACAGTTTGCAAGGTTGGTATAATAATTAGTAATCTTTTATAAGATCTAATTTCAAACTGCTCTCTAGAATCCTTATTAACATGAGGAGACTTGATAACAGTAAATTTTTTATTCTTAGTAGGTAAAGGAACTGGACCTTTGATAGTGGCACCAGTTCTCCTAACTGTAGAAACTATTTCATTAATAGCTTTATTTAGTATATTATTATCAAAAGATTTTAATGATATTTTGATTACTTCAATATTACTTCTCATATCTTATTTTATCACCTTTGATACTACACCAGCTCCAACTGTTCTACCACCTTCTCTGATAGCAAAACGAAGACCTTCCTCCATGGCAATAGGAGCAATTAACTCCACATTTATCTTTACATTGTCACCAGGCATAACCATTTCAGTACCCTCAGGCAGTGTAACAGATCCAGTAACGTCAGTAGTTCTAAAATAGAACTGCG
>JAHXBT010000037.1 GCA_020054695.1 Rickettsiales bacterium | reverse complement strand
TTAAGAATCCTTATATTTATGATATCAAATAATATTAGATATATAACCTTATGAGTTTGTAATTTTAAAATTAAAAATATTAAATTATTTCATTGTTCAAATTAGACATTGTCATCATAGATAAGTAGATGATTAGTTAAAATATATTTTTTATGTAAATTATAGTAATTTTTTTATAAAAATTGCTGATAATTATTTAATTTAAATTAATATTGCCTGAGTTCTAGATTAATTTTTTATCTACATTATTCATTGTTATACTTGTAGTTAAAAAATAGAAATATTTAATTACATACATGCGGCGCTCATGCAAGTAAATTTATTGTAACAATATCCGCCATACCTACATTTATTTAAAAGTAAACTAGTAGAAGATTCCGTCCATTATGGATTTATTATTTAGATCAAGTATATATTTTTATTTATTATCATTACCCCTAGATTTCAAATCTTTTAAACTGCTTAATAATAAAATCCACTAACAAACTACTTAGTACCAAAAATATTAAGTTACTTCTTGCTCTGTGTTTGATTTTTATAGGTAATTCTGGTATGTATTTTAATAAAATTATGTGATTTGTTAAGATTGGTGTTTGAGTTTGGCAATTAAATTAATTTAATAATGTGGTATGTTCTATTCACCCTCATCAATTACCTCTCTCTTACCATTATGGCTTGAGGTGGTTACTACACCCTCTTTTTCCATCCTCTCAATAAGATTTGCAGCTTTATTGTAACCTATTCTTAATTGTCTTTGGACATAGCTAATTGAAGGTTTTTTATCTCTTCGAACTATTGCCACAGCCTGTTCATAAATGTCTGCTTTATCATCAATTTTAACTAGAGCACCGGCTGATGCTAACTTACTAGATTTTGTATCTTGGTTTTCAACAGATTCAAATTCACTAAGAATTTTTTCTGAATTATATTGGTTATTATCTTCAACTTTTTGAGATTTAATATAATTTACTATTGTCTCAACCTCACTGTCAGAACAAAATGGTCCATGAACTCGCAGCATTTTATTACCTCCAGAAAGGTAAATCATATCACCTCGTCCCAAGAGTTGTTCACCACCTTGTACTCCAAGAATGGTTCTACTGTCAATTTTAGAAGTAACTTGAAAACTAATTCTAGTTGGAAAATTTGCCTTGATAATACCAGTGATTACATCAACCGATGGTCTTTGAGTAGCCATAATAATATGAATACCTGCTGCTCTTGCCATTTGTGCTAATCTTTGAATTGAGCTCTCTATTTCTTTTCCAGCAACAAGCATTAAATCTGCCATTTCATCAACAATAACTACAATATAAGGTAGTTTATTATTTTCTATTATCACCTCATCCATTATTGCCTCTCCTGTTTCGGTGTCAAAGCCTGTTTGAATCGTTCTAGTTAAGGTTTTATTATGTTTTTTTGCATAAGTAATTTTATCATTATAATTATTGATATTTCTGACATTTAAGCTGGACATTAATTTATATCTATCTTCCATCTCCTTAACTGCCCATTTTAAAGCAATTATTGCCTTATGAGGATTTGTTACTACTGGTGTTAATAAATGTGGAATACCATCATAGATTGACAATTCAAGCATCTTAGGATCAATCATAATAAATTTACATTCTTCAGGAGAGAACCTAAAAAGAAGTGATAAAATCATAGCATTAACACCAACTGATTTACCGGAACCTGTGGTTCCTGCAACTAATAAATGTGGCATTTTAGCCAAATCAACTATAATTGGTAAACCTCCAATATCCTTTCCTAAAATTAATGGTAAAGAAGCTTGACTATAACGATATTCATTTGATTCAATCATCTCTTTAAAAAATATAGTTTCTCTATCTTTATTAGGAAGTTCAAAGCCAATGGTTGTTTTACCTGGAATAATAGAAATTCTAGTTGAGATAGAGCTCATAGAACGAGCAACATCATCTGACAAACCAATTATTCTTGAAGATTTAGTGCCAGGAGAGGGTTCAAATTCATGTAAGGTAATAACAGGACCTAACTTTGCTGAAATTGCTTCACCATAAACGCCAAAATCACTCAAGGTTTTAACTAATAATTTACCCTGTTCTTCTAGTTGTTTTTTACTAACTTTTTTACCAGTATCATCCTTTAATTCATTTAACATGTCAGTCTTAGGTAAATGATATAAAGAAGACTCATTTTTGGAAAAATTTTGTACCGAAATCTTAGTTTTATTATCTTTTTTTGTCTTGTTTTGCTTACTTTTTACATTACCTTTAATATTGTTATCCTGCTTATCATCTACAATATTGTCACCCATTTTTTCTTTAATATCTAAAGAATCTTTTATGCCAAATTTTGACATGATGTATTTTAATGATATATTAAAAATAGAATTAACAATACATTTTAAAATAAGAACAGAAAATCTATAAAAATAAATAATATCTTTAATCTGAACCTCAATAATTACTAACATAGTAAATATAGCGATTATCAATGAAAAAAAAGCTGTAATAATATTAGAAAAAAAGATTTTATTAATAACAAAAAAACCATTAATTCCACCTAGGCTCGAGAAAATCCACCAATCTGGTTCAGGAAAAATAGCAAAAAAACTAGATAATGAAAGTATAAATAATGGTAATAATATCAGTTTTATTAATATATTTTTCTTTGAACCTCTACTAGATATTTTAATACCAATTTTTAGCAAGATAAAACATAAAAAAAATCCTGAAAAACCCATTATCTGAAAGATTAAATCAGAGATATGAGAACCCAATAAGCCCATCCAATTACCAACTTCTCCAGAAGTAGAAGAACTATTAAAAGAAGGGTCTTCAGGATTAAAACTTAATAAGGATAAAAATGTAAAAATTGAAAATATTGTTAGAAATATCCCCATAGAAAATATTCCTATTTTTATTAGTAAAATATGTAATTTATTTTGCCACATAAAATATAATACTGTTAATTTAAAATATTTTAACAGTTTATATTATATAAAAGAATTAATCAAATTCATTTATATAATATAACGACATACATTCTTATGTTTAATAAAGATACTAACACATAAATCATTATCATAATTTTAGTTAACAAATTACTTATTTTCTTATAATCTTACCGTTGATCTAATTTTTTCTAAATCATATTAAAATTAATATTTGTTAATAATCTATCCTATCATTTTGGATTGGATATTTTATTTATAGTTAGATGAGATAGTGTATGAATAATCTGTTATGAACAATAAAAAAAGATCAATATTTATTTTCCTTTATAAGTAAGAGTGGTACCAATTGTAATACTTGGGAAGATTGTACAACTGTAGAAATTAGATTGTTATTTTTTCTAAAATATTTTCTACCGTAATACCAAAATATTGATATAAATCTTGATATTTACCTGAGGCGCCAAATCCTTCCATACCAATAAACACACCATTATCTCCTATGTATTTTTCCCAACCTTGTTTTATTGCAGCTTCAATTGCAATTTTATAATTATTTTTATTTCCAATGGTTTCTTGTTGATATTCTTTTGTTTGTTTATCAAAAATTTCAAAACAAGGTATTGAAATAACTTTTGAAGTTATGTTTTTTTCTTCTAAAAGTTTTTTACTAGCATTAATAGCAATTTCTACCTCTGAACCTGTAGCTAAAATTGAAACATCAGGATCCTTATCATTTTTATAAATAACATAACCTCCTTTATAAATATCAGAATTTTCTGAGTTAGTTGAAAATTCTAGATCTTGACGAGTTAAAGAAAAAGCCGAAGGTGTATTTATATCTTTTAAAGCCATTTGGTAACATGCTAGAGTTTCAAAATCATCACATGGCCTAAAAACATTTAAATTTGGAATTGATCTTAAATTAGCTAAATGTTCAACAGCTTGGTGTGTTGGACCATCCTCACCTAATCCAATTGAATCATGTGTAAAGATGTAGAAAATTTGTCTTTTCATCATAGCAGCAAGTCTAATTGCTGGCTTCATATAATCAGAAAAAATTAAGAAAGTACCAGATAAAGGAATAATACCTCCATAAAGTGACATACCATTCATCATTGCTGCCATAGCATGCTCTCTAATACCGTAATGAATATAGCGATTAGTATAATTACTAGGTGAAAGAGACTTAGTGCTAGATGTTTTAGTGCCAACAGAACCGGTTAAATCAGCAGAACCTGAAATTAAAATATCAATTTCTTTAGTAAAAAATTCTAAAATTTTGGCAGAAGATTTTCTGGTAGCTTGAGATTTTTTTTCAGCTAAAATTTCCTGCTTAAAATTTGCAATTTTTTCTGATAAATCTGGCAGAATTTTATTATAAGAAGAGTTAAACTCATTTTTTTTACTAGAATTTTTTAGGTTTTCTTGCCATTTTTGATATAAATCAATATTTCTGCTACCAATTTCACGCCATTTTTCTAAAATTTCATCAGATATTTCAAACTCATTATAGTTCCAACCTAATTCCTTTTTGGTTAACTTAATTTCATCATCTCCAAGAGGTGAGCCATGAGATTTTTCAGAGCCAGATTTGTTAGGAGATCCATAAGCAATAGTAGTTTTACAGTCAATTAAAATTGGTTTATCAGAATTTTGTGCTTGTTGTAAGGCATCTCTAATTTGGGTATGATCATGACCATCAATAGAAATTACATTCCAACCAGCAGCTTCAAAACGCATTGGTATATTTTCCGAGCTAGTAATATCTAAAGTGCCATCAATTGAAATGTTATTATTGTCCCAAAGGGTAATAAGATTATTTAATTTTAAATTAGCAGCAATTGAAATTGATTCTTGACTAATACCTTCCATTAAGCAGCCATCACCAACCATACAATAAATTTTATTATCAATAATATCCTTACCAAATTTGGCACTATTAATTTTACCAGCAAGAGCCATACCTACGGCATTGCCAATACCCTGACCTAAGGGACCAGTTGTAGTTTCAATTGCTTCTAGCTCATCAAATTCTGGGTGACCAGCAGTTTTTGAATGCAATTGACGGAAATTTTTAATATCATTAAGAGAGATATCCTTATAACCAAGTAAATAATATAAAGAATACAATAACATAGATCCATGGCCAGCAGATAAAATGAAGCGATCACGATCTGGCCATTTTGGATCATTGGGGTTAAATCTAAGAAATTCTGAAAATAAAATAAATGCTACATCGGCAAAACCCATTGGCATACCAGGATGACCTGATTTAGCCTTTTGGATAGCATCAATTGATAAAAATCTGATAGCATTAACTAGTTTATTTTTTTTATAAGATATCATTTATTAAAATTTACATTTTTATTTTTGAATATAAAATAAAAATTGTATAAATCTAGTTATTAATATCATTTAAGTTTTTTACCTACCTTCAGAGCTATTTTTCCCTAACCATATTTGTGCTTTGCTAAGATCTGTGGTAGGTTTATCCAAATTCTTTCTTATTTCATCAATAAAATCTTTAATTTGTGGTATGCCTTCTCCTCCTTTTTTTCTACTTCTTCAAGTATGGCATGTCGGAAGAAATATATTTTTTCTAATTTAGTTGCGTTGGTAGTAAAAAACTCTTAGGTAAAAAATTTAACAAAATTATCTTTTGCATTTTTTAAACCACCATATTTATTAATTATATATTGATGACTAGTATGATTTTGATCATATATTGTATTTATGATCATTTGAAGATTATCTTTAAAAGATCTATATTCTGTTTTTATTTTTTCTTTAACCAATGTAGATTCTGGATCAGTAACAGGATTGTTATCGCCAAGATATAAAGATGCTATCTTGCTTAAAGTTATTTTTGATTTATCATCTAATTGATCATTGGTACGTGTTGTTTGGATTCGATGAGTTTCATCTTTTATTTCTTTTTTATGTCAGATATATCTAGTGCTATCGTTGCCCCACTATCATATAAAGTGTCTAATATTTGTGATATTTCTTGTGGATTCAAACTTTCTTTTCCGCAAATTGTGATATTCTTCTTAATATTCTTATGGGTAATAATTTAGTCTTTTTTTAAATTTTTTTGTCATAATTTTTTATTTTAGTTAATTAATTAAAGATAACTTATAATATCATAATTTTAAGACTACGTCAAATTGTGAAACTTATTTATATTTTTTTGCTAGAATTTAACATCATTGATACTAATATTTGTTAGAAAGATAACTCTGTGAGAGTATCTATGTTTTCAAGATAATTATAAAAATAACAATGAGTAAATCTTCTGAAAATTCAATTAACTTGATTAAGTTCATTCCAAGTGCAGTTACTCTTTTTGCACTTTGTGTTGGTTTGATGGCTATTAAATATTCTTTTGAACAAAATTGGTATTTAGCAACTTCTTTATTACTTGTTGCTGCTGTTTTAGATGCTATTGATGGCCGTTTGGCAAGGTTTTTAGATTCTACTAGTGAGTTTGGCGCTGAATTAGATTCTTTGGCTGATTTTGTGAATTTTGGCGTCGTTCCCGCCTTTATTATTTATAATTGGATCAATAAATTTGTTGATATTAAGGGCTTTGATTTAGCAATGGTTTTAATTTATACTATTTGCATGGCTATACGTTTGGCTAGGTTTAATATTACTAATAAGGTGGGGGATAAAAATTCTATTTTAAATAAATATTTTTTCCAAGGTATTCCTTCACCTGTTGCAGCAGCAATGATGATGATGCCTTTAGTTTTAACTTTTGAATATGGTGAAGATTACTTTTTTAATGATCCGAGGGTGATTATATCTTATTCTTGCATTGTGGCAATTTGTGCTGCTAGTACTATTCCTACAATTTCTATAAAACATATTCCAATTAGAAATGAATATAAGCATCTAACATTATTAATTTTAGGACTTATAATTGTTGGTTTAATAATAGAGCCTTGGATTACCTTATCGATCATTTGTTTTATATATATTTTTTCTATTTTTGTAACTATTGTGGTATATTTTAAATTACTAAGAAAATGAAAAAAATACTTATAATTAACGGTCCTAATTTAAATATGTTAGCCTTAAGAGATAAAAATATCTATGGCAGCGAAACATTAGAAGACATCAAAAATAACTGCCAAAAGATTGCCAAAACATATAATTTTAAAGTTATTTTTGAGCAAAAGAATAGTGAAGGAGACATAGTTAGCTTAATACAAGATGCAATTGATAAATTTGATACAATTATAATTAACGCAGCAGCTTACACTCATACTTCTATTGCAATTAGAGATGCTTTAGAAATTTTTAATGGTAAAAAAATTGAATTACATCTTTCTAATATCTACAAAAGGGAAGATTTTCGTAAAAAATCATTAATTTCTGACATCTCTGATGGCATTATTGCTGGTTTTGGATCAAAAGGATATGAATTAGCTTTGTTATCTTTGATAAAATAATTACTATATTAATTATCAATTAAAAATCAGAAATTTCCTTGAAAAAAATAATAAAATATTATTTAATTAACTCTTTAAAATATTAATATTTAGATATCCAAATTAAATTATATGGTGAAATTAAATAAAGAAGATTCTTTTAAAATCTATAAGGAAATGCTCCTCATTAGACGTTTTGAAGAAAAGGCTGGTCAACTTTACGGTATGGGATTAATTGCTGGCTTTTGCCATCTTTATATAGGCCAAGAAGCAATTGCTGCTGGTATAAAATATAATATGAATAAAAATGATAAGGTTATTACCACCTATCGTGATCATGGTCATATGATATCCTTAGGTTCTGATCCTAGAAAAATTATGGCAGAATTACTTGGTAGAAAGGATGGTTGTTCAAAGGGTAAGGGTGGTTCAATGCATTTATTTGATTTAGAAAAACATTTTTATGGTGGACATGGTATTGTTGGTGCCTCTGTACCAATTGGAGCTGGTTTGGCATTTGCTGATCAATATAAATCCAATGACAATGTAACATTTTGTTATTTTGGTGATGGTGCAGCGCATCAGGGTCAGGTATATGAGTCTTTTAATATGGCTAAATTATGGAATTTACCTGTATTATTTATTATTGAAAACAACCATTACGCTATGGGTACCTCTTTAAATAGAGCCTCTTCAATTGATGAATTACATAAGAGAGGGGAGGGTTTTAACATACCTGGCGTTAAAATTAATGGAATGAATGTATTGGAGGTTATTAAGGAGGGTAAAAAAGCTATTGACTATGTTCGTTCTGGTAAAGGGCCAATTTTAGTTGAGATGGATACTTATCGTTATCGTGGCCATTCAATGTCCGATCCTGCAACTTATAGAAGTAAGGATGAAGTTAATGATAAAAAACAAAATCAAGATCCTATCGCTTCATTTAAATCACATATTTTAGATAGTAAGATTGCTAATGATGATGAGATTAAAGTAATTGATAAAGAAATTAAATCCCAAATTGAAGAAATTGTAAAATTTGCGAAGGAAAGTCCTGAGCCAGATGAAAGTGAAATATTCGATAATATTTATCAATAAATTATGACAGTAAAAAAACTTACAGTAAGAAAAGCACTCTGTGAAGCAATGAGTGAAGAAATGCGTTCTGATGATAAAATTTTTATCATGGGTGAAGAAGTTGCTGAATATAATGGTGCTTATAAAGTCACTCAAGGCATGTTAGATGAATTTGGCCCAAAAAGAGTGATTGATACCCCTATCACTGAGCATGGTTTTACCGGCTTGGCTATTGGTGCTGCCTTTTCTGGTTTAAAACCAATTGTAGAATTTATGACTTTTAATTTTGCAATGCAAGCAATTGACCAAATAATTAATTCTGCTGCTAAAACTCATTATATGTCTGGTGGTCAGGTTAAATGTCCAATTGTATTTCGTGGGCCAAATGGTGCTGCAGCAAGGGTAGGAGCGCAACATTCACAATGTTATGCTGCATGGTACGGTGCTATTCCTGGTTTAAAAGTTATTTCTCCTTATAATTCATCTGACTGTAAAGGTTTGTTAAAGGCGGCAATTCGTGATCCTAATCCTGTGATTTTCTTAGAAAATGAAATTACTTACGGTATGGAGTTTGAAGAGGATTATGATGATGATCATATAATTGAAATTGGTAAGGCAGATATTAAAAAATCTGGTTCAGATATTACAATTGTCACTTTTTCACTGATGGTTAAATATGCTTTGGAAGCGGCTGAAGAATTACAAAATCATGGAATATCAGTAGAAGTTATTGATCTTAGAACAATTAGGCCTCTAGATAAAGAAACTATTATCGAATCAGTTAAAAAAACAAATCGCTGTCTTATTGCTGAAGAAGGATTTCCTTTTGCTTCAATTGGAAGTGAAATTTCTGCTATGTTAGTTGAGGAGGCTTTTGATTATCTTGACGCACCAATTGGAAGGCTTGCATCTATTGATTGTCCTTTACCTTATGCTGAAAATTTAGAAAGATTAGCACTTCCTAAGAAAGATGATATTGTTAAAAAGTCATTAGAAATTTGCTCGGGCATTTATTAGTTGAAAATGAAAGAATATTTATCATCCAAAATTCATAATATTACAGTTACCGATTCCAATGTAGAGTATGAGGGAAGTATTGAAATTGATTCCCTTATAATGAAAAAAGCTAAAATTGAGGAATATCAAAAAGTATTAGTAGCTAGTACAACTTCTGGTGCCAGATTTGAAACTTATGTTATTAAAGGTAAATCTGGGTCTGGTGTTATTTCTATAAATGGAGCAGCAGCTCATTTGGTTAAAAAAGGTGAAAAAGTTATAATTATGAGTTTTGAACTTTCTAATATGGCTCCTGCTCCTATAGTTGTGCTTGGAAGTGAGTTGGAATAAATATACTGATCCATCACGTTTGATTAAAAATTCTGGTAGGGTGTTTTAAGGTAATTAATATTTACATAAAATAAGATATTGGAAGTAAAATTTTAAATAAATGACAGATTTAACAAAATTAGATTTAATAAAAACAATTGAAGGTCTTAAAAATAAAGATTTCTCATCTGTTGAGTTAACAAAATCTTATATTAACGCTATTGACGCCAATAAAAATTTAAATAGTTTTATTACTACAACCTTTGATTTAGCAATTGAGTCTGCTAAAAGATCTGACGATAATATTGCAAAAAATCAAATGAGAATTTTGGAGGGCGTGCCATTAGCAATAAAAGATTTATTTTGTACAAAAGGAGTTAGAACAACTTCTGCTTCCAAAATGTTAGAAAATTTTATACCACAATATGAATCAACAGTAACAGAAAAACTTTGGAATGCTGGTGCTTTGATGTTAGGAAAAACTAACATGGATGAATTTGCTATGGGCTCTGCTAATATTACTAGCTATTTTGGTAATGCCCTTAGTCCGTACAAAAAAGATGGAGAGTCTTTGGTTGCTGGTGGATCATCTGGTGGTTCGGCGGCAGCAGTTGCTGCCAATTTATGTGTTGCTGCTACTGGCAGTGATACAGGAGGTTCAATTCGTCAACCAGCTTCCTTTAATAATATAGTTGGTGTTAAGCCTACATATGGAAGATGTTCTCGCTATGGTATGGTGGCTTTTGCTAGCTCACTTGATCAGGCTGGTTTTTTAGCAAAAACAGTTTTGGATAGCGCCTTATTATTAAAAATTATTTGTGGTTACGACAAAAAGGATGCAACTTCAATGGATAGGGAGATACCAGATTTTGATCAATTGATTAAAGAAGATATTAAAGGAAAAAAAATTGGCATACCAAAAGAATATTTGTTAGATAATGTTGACGATGATATCAATAAATTATGGCAATATGGTATTAGGGCCTTAAAAGAGGGTGGTGCAGAAATTATAGATATTTCATTACCTCATACAAAATATGCACCTGCAACTTACTATATTATTGCTCCAGCTGAAGCATCATCAAATTTATCTCGTTATGATGGAGTTAGGTATGGTCACAGAACTAATCAAAAAGTAGATTCTCTTGACGAATTTTATGAATTAACAAGGTCTGAAGGATTTGGCGATGAAGTAAAAAAAAGAATATTAACTGGCACGCATGTTTTGTCAGCAGGTTATTATGATGCTTATTATAAGAAAGCATGTAAAGTAAGAAATTTAATATTACAAGATTTTAAAAATGCTTTTGAAAAAGTTGACGCAATATTAACGCCTTCAACACCCTCATCTGCATTTACCATTAAATCTACTAAGGAAGATAATCAAGATCCAACAAAAATGTATCTTAATGATGTATTTACAATCCCTGCATCTCTTGCTGGTATGCCAGCAATGTCAGTACCTTTTGGCTTTGATAAGGATAAATTACCTTTGGGACTTCAAATTATTTCAAATCATTTTGATGAGGAGAATATGTTTGAAATTGGAAGATATCTAGAAAAATCTAAGACAAAGTAATTATTTAATATGCTGGTGGTTACGACATATAAATTTCCAAAAGTATCAAATATAGACCATTTAGATCAGTAAATTAAGTAAAAGTAATTTAGTTTTGTAATTTACTAGAAAGAAAAACATAATAATATATTTGTACTATCATAAAATATAGCATAAATCAATTAAAAATCAGATATAATCCTAAAATTAAGCCTATAATTATTCTGTAATAAGCAAAAATAGTAAAATTATTTTTACTGATAAAATTAATAAACCACTTAATAACAACAATGGAGGAAAGGAAAGTAGATATAAAGCCAATTGAGATAATAAATAGGTTGTGAATATTTAATAAATCATAATTTTTATATAAATCATAGATGGTAGCTGAAAAGATTGTTGGTATTGCCAAGAAGAATGAAATTTCTGTTGCAATTCTCCTTTCAATTCCTATAAATAAACCTCCCATTATGGTTGCTCCAGACCTAGAAACCCCAGGTATTATGGCTAAAGATTGTATTATACCTAATAATATAGAGTTTTTAATATTTATTTTTTCTATTTTGTTAAACTTGCTTTTAGTTTTAAATTTTTCAATTAATAAAAAAGCAATACCACCAATTATTAATGAAATGGCAATTACTTTTAGTGAAAAAAAATAAGTTTTTATAATAGGATATAGTAGAAAGCCAATTATTGCTGTTGGCAGAAAGGCGCAGATGATGTTTAAAGTAAATTTCTGCGAGTCTTTATTACTAGGAAGAGTGGTAATAATTTGAATAATTTTGCCACGATATAAAAACATTACAGCAAGTATAGCGCCTAATTGGATAGAAATTTCAAAAATATTATTGTCTATATTATTAAAGTTAATTAATTTTGCTGCTATGATTAAATGTGCTGTAGAAGAAATAGGTAAAAATTCAGTTAAGCCCTCAATAATACCTAATATTATTGCTTTTAAAATTATTGTTATATCCATTATCTGGAATTAAATTGGTACCCCTAGTCCGACTTGAACGGACACACTCGTAAGAATAACAGATTTTGAATCTGTCGCGTCTACCAATTCCGCCATAGGGGCATAAAATAGATTACGGTTAAATAAGATGATATTTTAAATTTATTATATGTCTTTTGCAATCTAAAAATATTATGGTATTTTATAATCACAAAACTGACATGTTGCGATTAATAGCAATATATCTGACATCATTTTTCTCATCAGGGCTTACCTTTAATTGAGCTATCCATTATCCCTGAGCAGTAATTATATTATTAGTATTAATTACTATTTTTTTTCTGAAGAATTGCTTCATTGATTTTTGATATACAACCTTTTGCTTTATTTTTAATATTACTATCCTTGGGCATAGATTATAAATATGTATTGCGTTAATAAGAAGATAAAGAAAGAAAAGTGAAATAATAAATATTAATATTTTAACAAATGTAAGAAATGTATACTTTTATAATTACATAATTTTTTTTGTAATAGTGTAAAAAAATATAATTACATAATGCGTATTGTGTCGAAAAACACAATAAAACCAATTAGAAATTGCTTGTAAACAGATAATGAATTATGAAAACTGTTGGTGAGGTGAACATTAAACCGTCAATTCTGTCTAAAATACCACCATGACCAGGAATTATATTGCCACTATCTTTGACATTAAAAATTCTTTTTATTTTTGATTCAAAAAAATCACCAGTTTGGGCAATAATTGATAAAATAGCACTAGTAACGATAAAAAATATTATGCTACCCTCAAACATTAACGTTGCTAATGCACCTATGATGGACGCTGATAAAATACCACCAATTAATCCTGACCATGTTTTGTTTGGGCTAATAGACGATATTAACTTGGGTCCTCCAATATTTTTCCCAATAAAATAAGCAAATATATCTGTTGACCAAACAACAAAAAATAGCCACAAAATAATATTTTTCTCCGATCGCGATTCTATTATTGAATAAAATGGTATCAATAAATAAAAGAACCCAATCCATAGCCATTTATTTTTATTTTTTTCATCAGATTTGGTTAAATTATTCCATTCAAATGCTGCTAATACAGTTATAGCTAGAATTAATAGCAAAAATAATGTTTCTGATATGAATACAGAATATAATATTATAGGTACTAAAATCAAAGAACTTAGTACTCTTTGTTCAAGGTTTGATAATGTTTTGATAGACTCTAGATTAGAAAATTTTTTTAGAAATTTTTTGATTTTAAAAGATTTTATTTTTTCTATCATTTTTTTATCTTGTTCCATAATTTCTTTTTCGTTTGTTAAATTCTTGAATTGATAGTTTTAGATGTTCTTTTTTAAAGTCTGGCCACAATATTTCTGTAAAATATAATTCAGAATATGAAGACTGCCATAATAAAAAATTACTTAATCTATTATAACCGCCAGTTCTTATTATTAAATCTGGATCCGGTATTTCCGGATTATATAGATTGTTGCTAATTAAGTTTTCATCAATATCTGCTATGTCAATTTTATTATCTTTAACATTTTGGGCTATACTTTGAACAGCTTTAGTAATTTCTGCTCTTGATCCATAATTAAATGCTACATTAAGGGTAAGATTTTTATTATTTTTAGTCCTTTCCTTTGTTGTTTCTATTTTATTTTCAATTTGACTACCTAATTTTGATATATCTCCTGAACTAACAATTTTTATGCCATATTTAATCAATTCTTCTACATCATTGGCAAGGTAATTTTGTAGTAAAATCATTAAATCTTCTACTTCTTCTGAGGGTCGTAACCAATTTTCAGTAGAAAAAGCGTATATTGTGATATATGAGATTTTTAATTCTAATGCTGATTTAATTAATTCTTTAATTGCATTTGCTCCTGATTTGTGTCCTACCTTGATAGGTAGTATTCTTTTTCTAGCCCAGCGTTGATTACCATCCATAATGACAGCAATATGGTTAGGAATTATATTTTCACCAGACATGGTAATTATATTGTTGTTAGGTCTTTTTCTTTATATAGTACAGCTTCGTCAATTTTTGTTATAAAATCATCAGTAATTTTTTGTAACCTATCTGTAAATGAATGTATATTATCTTTTGATCCAGATTCTTGATTTTCTTTTTTAAATTTATCTATATAGTCTCTTCTGATATTTCTAATTTGTACTTTCTTCGCTTCACCATATTTGTTAGCTAATTTTACTAAATCTAACCTCCTTTCTTCGCTTAATTTTGGTACAGAAATACGTATTACTTGACCTTCAGACATTGGATTTAAACCTAATCCAGAATTCATAATTGCTTTTTCTATTGGTTTTACCCCCTCCTTATCCCAAACTTGGAGATTTATAGTTGAAGCATCTGGAGCTGATATGTTAGATAATTGATTTACAGGCATCAAGCTACCATAAGATTCAACTTTAACATTATCAAGTATGGCTGGGTTTGCTCTGCCAGTAACAATGGTGGCTAGTTCTTTATGTAAAAATTCTAAAGCTTCGGTCATTTTAATTTCTCCCTGATCTAGTAATTCTTGCATAAAATTTATTATTTGATTATTGTAAAGTTTAAATCTCCACTTAATACTTTTTTTAGGGCACTAGGCGTACTGATTGAAAATACAATTATAGGTAAATTATTATCTTTAGCTAAAGTGATGGCGGTTTGATCCATAACTTTTAAGTCTTTTTTGATAACATCATTATATGTTAATTGATCAAATCTAGTAGCTTCTTTATTTTTTTTGGGATCAGATGAGTATACACCATCAACCTGCGTACCCTTGAATACTGCGTCACAATTAGTTTCAATAGCTCTAAGTATGGCTGCTGTATCAGTTGTAAAAAATGGGTTACCAGTGCCCGCAGCAAATATTACTACCCTCTTTTTTTCCAAATGTCTAACTGCCTTTCTTTTGGCATAAGTTTCACAAATTGTATTCATTGGTATGGCGGATTGTATTCTTGTAGGTATAGAATTTTTTTCTAAAATATTTTGTAGTGCCATAGAATTAATTGAGGTTGCTAACATGCCCATATAATCTGCACTAGCTCTCTCCATACCTTCCGATGCTGCTGATATTCCTCTAAATATATTACCACCTCCAACAACAATGCAGATCTCATATCCTAAATTATAAACCTCAGTAATTTGATCACAGATTTTTTCTATAGCTTCCTTATCATGTCCAAATGCCTTATTGCCCATCATGGCTTCACCGGAAACTTTGAATAAAATTCTTTTATATTGAGATTTATTTTCCATTAATTATTAATAATTTTACTTACCTCGTCAGCAAAATNTNCNTCCTTTTTTTCAATACCATCCCCAAGAACAAGTAATTTAAAATCACTGATTTTTATATCAGAACCTAATTCTTTAGAATAATTTTGTAATACATCTTTTACTTTTAATTTATCATCCATTACAAAATTTTGTTCTAGCAAGACAATTTCTTCATAATATTTTCTGATTCTACCTTGTATCATTTTTTCTATGATATTTTCTGGCTTACCAGATGCTCTTGCTTGTTCTTTTAGTATTTCAGTTTCTCTGGATAGTTTTTCTTCACTAATAGACTCGATATTAAGTGCTTCTGGTTTAGTTGCAGCTATGTGCATAGAAATTTTCTTTCCTAGTTCTTCTAATTTCTTTTTATCATTAGTATTTGATTCTAGAGCTACTAAAACACCTAATTTACCCATATTTCCTTTAACCTTGTTATGTATATATTGGGTAATAACACCATTAGTAATTGATAATGAATTAACTCTTCTTAGATTCATATTTTCACCAATTACCGAAATTTGGTTTTTAATTTCATCCTCAACAGAAGCTGAAGAATTAGGATAATTTGCTGATTTTAAAGACTCTAGATTATCATAATTAATTGCAATATTAGCTATATTTTCGACTAAAGTTTGAAATTTGTCATTTTTAGAAACAAAATCAGTTTCAGCATTAATTTCAATAATTGCTGCTTTATTATTGTTTACGATGGTTGCAATTAAGCCTTCCGAAGTAGTTCTAGAACTTTTTTTAGCTGCGGAAGACAGGCCTTTCTTTCTTAGGTAGTCAATTGCTTCTTGTAAATTATCATTACATTCGGCCAATGCTTTGTTACAATCTGCTATACCAGATCCGGTTTGCTCCCGTAATTCCTTTACTAATTTTAAATTTGCCATCTTTTATTATTTTAATTTATTATTCTTTTGTAGTTTCAGCTTTAGCCTTTGTTTTAGTTTTAGTTTTAGATTTTGTTTTAGTTTCAGCTTTAGCTTTAGCTTTAGCTTTTGTTTTAGTTTCAGCTTTAGCTTTTGTTTTAGTTTCAGCTTTAGCCTTTTCTTCATCTGCTTCTTTAACTTCCTCAACTTTTTCTTCTGAAACTTCTACCTCAAGAATTTTCTCCTTATCATTAGATACTTCTTCTTTTTTTGGTTTAGACTTAACTTTATTTTGTGTTTTTGTAATATTTTTTACCCCACTTTCGGAGGCACTTTCTTCAATTCCGCATAAAATTGCAGATGAAATAAGGTGATAGAATAATTCTATTGACTGACGAGAATCATCGTTACCAGGTATAACAAAGTCAACCAAATCAGGATTACAATTTGTATCAACTATAGCAACAACAGGGATTCCTAATTTTTTTGCTTCATTTAAAGCATTAGATTCTCTTCTAATGTCAATAATAAAAATTAAATCTGGATGACCACCCATATTTCTAATACCACCAAGAGCAAACTCTAATTTTAATCTATCTCTTTCTAATACTAGTTTTTCTTTTTTATTAAGACCCAATTCTTCATTAGCTAGATCTTTTTCAATTTTTTCAAGAGTTTTGATAGAGTTTGATATTGTCTTCCAGTTAGTAAGCATACCGCCAAGCCATTTTTGGTTAACATAATATTGGCCACATTTGGTTGCATAATCAGCTGTTAATTCTGATGCTTGTTTTTTAGTTGAAACAAATAGAATTCTACCGTTATTTTTGGCAACATTTTTTACTACTTGTAAAGCTTGGAATAATAATTGAGATGTTTTGTTTAGATCAATTATACTAGTTTTATTATGGCTACAAAAAGTGTATTTAGCCATTTTAGTATTTAATTTTCTACTTTGATGCCCAATATGAGCTTTTGCTTCTAAAAGTTGTGTAATTTTGATTTTTGGTAATTTTATAGTGTTTTCAGTCATAGTTAAATTTAAAATTAAGGTTTATTACAATATCATAAAGTAATACTAATTTAGCATTTTCAATCAATAAATATTCGACTAATTTAATGACACCCTAAACTTTATAATATGTATGTAATTAGGTATTATATCATTTTTTATCTTTAAAGCAAATTATTAAGAGTTTTTTTCAAAAACACTATGCCACTCATTTTATAGATAAATGGTATATACCACCCACTAAAAATAATAAGATTTGTTTTTTATTTTGCAACAAATGTTGCTTTAAAGATAGTAAATAGCACTAGACTGCATTTTTATCCTTTTGATCATAGTTTTCTTGATCTTTACGCAGTAGAATTTTGTTATGGCCAGAACCAGCTGGAATCATTGGAAAGACATTTTCAGATTTTTCTACAACACAATCAAATAAAACAGGACCGTTATGATCCAACATTTCTTGGAATTTTTGTTTTATTTTGTTTGGATTGTCACAATAAATAGATTTAATACCAAACGATTCTCCTAATTTAATAAAATCAGGTAATGAACCCATATAACTTTCACTTTCACGGTTTTCAAAGACCAATTCTTGCCACTGACGTACCATACCCATATAACGATTATTAATAATAACGATTTTAATAGGTAAATTATATTGTTTGATGGTTGAAAGTTCTTGCATATTCATTAAAAATGAGGCATCACCAGAAATACAAATAACTAATTCATTAGGGTTGGCAATTTGAGCACCAATTGCAGCTGGCACACCATATCCCATAGTACCTAGGCCACCAGAGGTAAGCCATTTATTAGGTTTTCTAAAAGTCATATATTGCGCTGTCCACATTTGGTGTTGTCCAACATCAGTAGTAATAATTGGTTCTTGTGATTTACTTAAGTCATTTAATGTTTCAAGAGCAAATTCGGGTTTGATAATTTGATCATTATTGTTATAGGAAAGACTGCGAATACTTTTCCATTCTTCTATTTTAGTATACCAATCATTAATATTTTGTGATTTAATATTGTTATTTTTCCAATATTGATTAATTTGTTCTAGAGCATTGGCGGCATCAGAAATTATATATTCATCAACTCTAATAATTTTATTGATAGAAACATCATCAATGTCAATGTGGATTTTTTTAGAATTTGGTGAGAATTTTTTAACGTCACCTGTTATTCTATCATCAAATCTAGCACCAATATTAAGCATTACATCGCAATTATACATTGCCATATTTGCCTCATAAGTGCCATGCATACCTAGCATGCCAAGAAAACTTTTGTGATCTGTAGGAAAAGCTCCAAGTCCCATTAAGGTACCAGTAATTGGAAAATTTGTTAATTTAACAAATTCTTGCAACAGCTTGCTTGCCTTGAGGCCAGAATTAATTAAACCGCCACCAAAGTAAATTATTGGTTTCTTAGCATTTTTTAAAAGATTAATAGTGTTAGATATTTTACTATTATCAATTTTATTAAAGCTTTTAACAGAAATTTGGTATGAAGGACGATCAATTTTTTCTAATCCATTATATATCCCTAAATTATTTTGAATATCCTTCGGAACATCAATTAACACTGGCCCAGGTCTACCAGTTTGGGCAATATGGAATGCTTCGTGGATTATATATCCTAAATTATCAGTATTTTTTACCAGATAATTATATTTGGTACATGATCTAGTTAAACCTGTTACATCGGCCTCTTGAAAGCCATCTGTGCCAATTATAGGACTTGGAACCTGACCTGAAAAACAAATAACAGGAATAGAATCCATAAAGGCATCCGTTAATCCGGTAATAGCATTAGTTGCACCAGGTCCAGAAGTTACAATAATAACACCGACTTTGCCAGCTGATCTAGCATAACCTTCAGCTGCATGAGAAGCTGCCTGCTCATGTTTTGCTAAAATATGTTTAATTTCCTTTTGACCATATAAAGCATCATAAAAAGGTAAAATTGCACCACCTGGATAACCAAATACTGTATCAACACCTTCATTTTTTAATGCCTCAATTATTATTCGTGCACCTGATATTCTATTTTTAGACATCTATATTTTATAATTTTGAGAATGAGTTATATACCGGTCCAAATACTCCTATTGCAATCCATGCCACCATACCCCCCATAATTAGTGTTAAAGTAGGTTGTATCATACCAATTACTTTTTCAATAGAGTCGTTAATTTCTCTATCATAAAAGAATCTAACATTTAACAGTGAGTTGCCAAGCTCGCCACTTTCTTCACCAATCGTTATAATACTAACAACCAAAGAGGGAAAATATCCAGTTTTTTCTATTGCCCTTGCTAATTTATTACCATCTTCAACATTTATTATGGCTTCATTAATTGAATTTTTAATTGCTTTATTGGATATAATGGATCGTGAGGCTTTTAAACAGTCAATTACAGACATGCCACTATTAAAGGTTACAGAAAAGAAGTGGGAGAATCTGGACGCATCTAATTTCGTAATTAAAGGTCCAAAAAAAGGTAATTTTAACTTAATTTTGTCGGTGAATAAAAGACCCGAATCAGTTAATCTTAATAATTTATAAAGGACAATCGTAAATACTACAGTAAGTAAAATTACAATACCATTAGATGTTAAAAATCCTGAAAAAACAACGAGAGCTTCTGTCATTACTGGTAATTCACCATCTGTTGTTGTTTTTAATAATGATGTAATTTGCGGTACAACTACCGTTGTCATTACAGACATAACTATAAGACCAATAATAAGTGTAAATATTGGGTATCTAGTTGCTTTTACTGTTTTTCTTTTGATATCTGATGACCATTTTAAGTGATCAATTAGACCTTCAAATGCCTTGTGCAAACTACCTGTTTGTTCTGATGCCGATACCAAGCCAACAAATACTTCATCAAAAATTTTGGGAAATTTAGTCATTGCTTCTGATAGTAATGCACCATTTTTTACAGATTCATGTAATGCTCTAGTTAAGTTACGGATAACGGGGCTTGATGTTGAATTAATTATGTCTTCCAAAGCATCTATAATTGATACACCAGCTTTATCTAATTGCTCTAAATGAAGAAGCATGGTAATCATATCTTTGGTTTGTACCCTTGGTTCGAAAAGGCCAGATAATTGCTTTTTTTCTTCTCTATAAGATATTAAATCTAAACCATATTCATTAAGAACTGTTTCTAAATTTAGGTAATTGTCAGCATTGATTTTACCTTTAATATATTTTCCTTGGTCATTAACTGCTTTATAGCTAAAATTTGGCATTTTGTTTTTTAATTTTTTTAAGAACCATATTCCTTTTTAAATTAGATATTCTATCTATAAGAGTTATACCATCTAGATGATCAATCTCATGTTGTACACAAACAGAAAGTAGACTGTTGCTAGATTTTAGAATTTGTTTTTTATTATTATAGTCTAGATACTCAATTTCAACAGAGTCAGGTCTTTTTATATTTGAGTCAATACCAGGAAAAGATAAGCAACCTTCTTTGTAAGTTGATAATTCATTAGATGAATTAATTATTTTAGGATTTGCCATATATATTTTATTTAACTCTTGATTTGAATCATTTTCATATCTTTTTGAGCTCCAAGAAGTATCCATGACTAATATTCTTTCTAATACTCCAACTTGTACAGCTGCTAATCCAACACCATTATTGGCATACATGGTTTCCATCATGTCATCCATTAGTTTTCTAACTTTATTATCAACAGATATAATTTCTTTTGATTTTTTTTTTAATATTGGATCTGGAAATTTTTTAATTTCTAGAATAGTCATCTATAAAATTTATATATGATTTTTATTTCTCTTTCTCATAGCATTTTAACTTGAAAATGAACTTTTGAAAATAGACACTGTTAATTAGTTGCTGTAATTTTAAATTAAATCTAAAATTACAGCAACTAATTAACAGTGTCTATTTGAAATCTAAAATCATGATTTTATAATGTACTGATTGCAAATCAAGATAAATTAACTATGTATAATTTTATTACTTTTGAAGGAATTGAAGGTTGTGGCAAGTCAACTCAGGCCAAGATGTTACATGAATATTTTTTGAAAAATAGTCAAGAATCTATTTTAACCAGAGAACCAGGTGGAACTGATTTAGCAGAAAAAATTCGTGAATTACTATTAAGTGATAATTTTGGTAGAATTTGTTCCAAGACAGAAATATTACTTAATTATGCCGCAAGAAAGGATCATATTAAAAAATTAATTAATCCATCACTTGAAAGTGGAAAAAAAGTTGTATCAGATCGTTTTTTCGATTCTACATTTGCTTATCAGGGTTTTGGTAGAGGTATAAATTTAGATTTAATTACAACTATTCACAAACAAATCTTAAATGATTTTTCACCAAATATTACATTCTTAATAGATATGGATATTGAAAAAGCAATTAATAGGTTAAAATCTAGAAGTGAGATTAATAAATTTGATAAAATGGGTTTAGAATTTCATCAAAAAATTAGAGATGGTTTTTTATGTATTGCTAAAAATAATCCAGGAAGAATAAAGATAATTGATGGCAATAGGCCAAAGGAAGAGATTCATCAAGATATTTTAAAAACATTATCTATTTAATACAACAAACTCTAAAAAATTAAAACATTACCGATATTTTATCAAAAAGAGGAATAGTTTATGATAAAAAATTTCAATTTTTGGTTTTTTTTGGAGTTTATTATAATTATTTAAGAAGGTTAATTTTTTTAATTATACCTGACCTTAGTAATTCACAATGACGCATAATATTTTGGCTTAAACAATGAATTTCTTTATCAGATAAATCTATATTATTCTTTTGACACAAGTTAAAGAATATATCAGAACCATTGCAAGAAAACAGAGCAATATCTTTTATAATGTTGTTGCTTAGATTATTAATTATATCTGTTGACAAAGGTTTTTCATTAATTTTATAAACTATCTTGCGATTTATATCATAACCAATTTTTTTTAATTCTTTTTCTACATCAGTGGATATACTTTGACCTGAAAGGTAAAGTATTTTTTTTGATTTACCAATATTTTCCTCTCTAATAATTTTATCTAATAATGATTGTGCAGAATTATTACCAAAAATAACATTATCATAACCTAGATCTTTTAAAATATTTGCTGAACTTTCTCCTGTGGTAAAAATTATATGATTATTTGATATTTTTAATTTATTTAAGGCAAAAATAGCATTTATGCTAGTAATAATTATTATATCATATTTATTACCAATATCCATATCCAATATTTTTAGTTCTTGTACTTGTAAAATATTGGAATGAATGATTTTATAACCCGCTCTTGTTAAATTTACTAAATTTTGATTATATTTATTATTAGATTTAACAATTAATATAGGTTTTAAGGTCATAAAATAGATTTAGAAAAAAATATTTTTAGAAACTATTTTCATATTTTAAATATAATATTGTGGATTTTGTTTTGTTTTTACTGGTTTTTTTATCAATTTTTTCTTTTGAATATCCAATATAAGTTGATAAACCTTTAAATATGTTGTTATCAAATTTATATCCAAATGATACCTCATCTACTATTTCATCTTTACCATTTTTACCAATTTCTATGTATTTTACTGTTGATCTGGTGTATGTTAAATAGTAATTATGTTTTAAATTTAACATAATATATTTTGTTAAGAGACTGGTATCTTTAAAATTATTACCTTGGTAATTATTTAAAATAGCATACTCAAGAAAGATCTTTGGTATGATATTTTCGGTAATGGGTATTTGGTAATTAACATTTGCAACATAAGATTTTTGATCTGATATTTTTTGTCTTTCAATAGTATCTTTTCTTTTATTGATAGATGATTTTATATAACCAAAATGATATTTTAAAATCTCTTTATTTCCAAAATCATAGTCAATATCTAATGCAGAATAATAAGAGGAAAATAAAGATTTATCATTTCCAACATTAGTTGTATAATTGTCATTATAGTCTCTTCTAGTGAAAATGGAGTTATCTAAATATTTGTTATCATTAAAATAGCTACCATAAGTTAAAATATATTGACCATCATTTGTTGATTTTCCTCCTTTTATGGAGCCACCAAAAGCAATTTTCTCATTAAAACGATAATATTTTGATGCCTTATTGAGAATCCAAATATAATTATCTCTTTTCCAAGCCTTACCAAAATTTAATGTATTTTTACCAGCAAAAAAATTAAAACTATTAATCTGATATTTAAAAAGTAAATTTTCAACATATGCACCATGATTTTCAAAAGATCTAGTGCCAGAATCTACTACTGATCTATCTCGTTTAAGATTTTCTAAAGTTTGATTCATTTCAGATAATTTGAGAACAGAATTTAAGGAAAGGTTATTTTTTAGATTAGCTTTTAGAGATAGTTTAGTTTTATTATAGTATTCTCTAAATTCCTTCTGTCTAACATTCGAATCGTAATTATTTATGGCATAAATTTCTGTTCTAACTTTACCAGAAATAATATTTTCTTTAGCAAAAAGATTACCAGAATGAATGATATATATTAATATTGAGATTATTATTTTTTTTATCATCTTGTTATTTTTTCATCTATTATTAAGTTGTAGTAAATTTTTAACTACATCATCTTAATTTTAAATTAATGCATTTTTTAACTACATCATCTTAATTTTAAATTAATGCATTTTAAAGTAAAATATTATGATATAAAAAGCGAGAAAAATTCTTAACTTCCCAAACAATTTACTAAGGTAGTTTGGTATATTGAAGATAAGCTAACTATATATTTTGTGTTGATGGGGGCGTTATCTGGAAATAAATTAGTTCATGTAAAAGGAAACTATTTAGTTGCTTTAATCAACCCCATTTTTACTTTTAATTACCATACTATTCT
>JAHXBT010000022.1 GCA_020054695.1 Rickettsiales bacterium | reverse complement strand
TTAAATTTAAGAAAAAAACATTATCCAAAACAAAGCAAGTCAAAGATATTAACCTAAAACAACCTTCTGATATAAATATAAAAAGTAGGAAGTTTAAACTCAAAAAGAAGGAACAATTAAAACCTCAAAAAATAGAGGTAATTAACCTAAAACAACCTTCTGATAAAATATCAAAAAAGAAAAAGCTTAAACTCAAAAAATCTGTAGAAATAAATAAAAATGCTAAAATAGAAAATGATATCCCAAAAAAGAAATTTAAATTTAAAATAGGTGAGTAAAATCATAAAACACAACAACATATTACCAGATATTAATTTAGAATCTTTTATTGCCTGCAATGCTATAATTTCTGGAGATGTCACGATTGGCAAGAACTCTGGCATTTGGTACGGAACAGTAATTAGGGGAGATGTTGCAAAAATTAGGATAGGTAATTATACAAATATCCAAGATAATAGTGTTGTGCATGTTACTAGAGCAAACCATGTACAAAATAAGACAGGAGATGAAGGTGGCCCAACTATTATTGGCGATTATGTGACTATTGGTCATAGCGCAATTATCCACGCGTGCAATATTAGCGATTATAGCTTTATCGGTATGGGAGCAATTATTATGGATCTAGCAATAATTGAGAAATATTCAATGGTAGCAGCAGGTGCAGTCGTTACTCCAGGTAAAATAGTTAAATCTGGACAAATTTGGGCTGGCAATCCAGCAAAATATTTAAGAGACCTAACCGAAAAAGAAAGGGATTACATTAAAATATCTGCTAAAAATTATTGGGATTTGGCTAAAGAATATAAAGCTTAATGGCAATATTAATATTCAACTAAAGTAGTTGACTATTGTAAAAAATATCGCTATAATTAAGTGTTGTTATTTGTATAAAAATAAAAAAAAGATATGTCATATTCAAAAAATGTTTTGGATCATTATGAAAATCCAAGAAATGTTGGATCTTTAAATAAAGACAAAAGAAATGTTGGTACTGGCCTTGTAGGTGCACCAGCTTGTGGTGACGTAATGAAACTACAGATTGAAATTGATGAAGAAAATAAAACAATTAAGGATGCTAAATTTAAAACTTTTGGTTGCGGTTCTGCTATTGCTTCAAGCTCTTATGTAACTGAGTGGGTAATTGGTAAAAAATTATCTGATGTAAGAGAAATAACCAATAAAGATATTTCGGAGGAATTGTCACTTCCTCCTGTTAAAATTCATTGTTCTGTATTAGCCGAAGATGCCATTAAAGCTGCTATCCAAGATTATGAAAATAAAAGTGATAATGGTACAAATTAACTAAATAATTAATGTCCTATTTAGACATTTCAAATCCCATTATTGATTATTTAACAATCTCTAATGATGCTTTAACACAAGTAAAAAAACTTCTTAATAATAAAAAGAAGGATTGTCTAGGTATTAGGGTTTCTGTTAGAACTCGAGGCTGTTCTGGCCTATCTTATGTTATTGAATATGCAATTAAAGATAAAAATATCACTAAATTTGATGATCTTGCCAAGTTTGATGATATTTTCATTTTTATTGACCCAAAAGTATCGATGTTTTTAATTGGAAGTGAAATGATATATCAAAAAAATGACCTTGAAGAAGGTTTTGATTTTATTAATCCTAATGAAAAAGCTAGATGTGGATGTGGTGAGTCATTTAGTGTTAATCAATAATTATCTTTATTCTAGTCGAATTTATTAATTTTAGATTAGTGGTAATTTTTTTTAGATAATTTTGTAAATTAAAATTCTTACTAGAATTTAAAATTAAACGGTAATAAAAACGATTTTTAATTTTAGTTACCGGCATTGGTGCAGGACCTAAGATTTGTACGTTACTATCGAAGCAGCTATTTTTTAAAATACTTCTTAGAGTCTCAATAGCAACCTTAGGATCAAAATCATTAACAATAATTTCTGCCATTTTACCAAAGGGAGGTAATTTTAGCATTTTCCTTTGGGAAAGCTCTTGATATAGAAACCTATCGCGATCTTGCTTAATAATATAATCAAAAATTGGATTTTTAACATTATAACTTTGTATTAATACTTGGCCAGAATATTTCTCACGCCCTGCTCTACCAATAATTTGCGTTAATAATTGATAAGATTTTTCAGAAGTTCTAAGAGAATTATTATAAAAGCTAGCATCTCCATCAACAACTCCAACTAAAGCTAATTTTGGAAAATGATATCCTTTAGCAATCATTTGTGTACCAATAATAATATCAATTTTTCCATCTACAATAGTATCAACCACCCTTTTAGCTATGTCCAAATCCTTAATTTCATCACTAGTCATTATGGCAATTCTAGCTGTTGGAAATTTCTTAATTACTTCTTCTTCAATTTTTTCAACTCCAACCCCTGTTGGAAAAAAAGAATCTTTGGTACCGCATTTTATACATTTCTTCGGAATAGAATCATTATGACCACAATGATGACAAATTAATTTACTAATTTTTTGGTGGTAAGTGATGTTAGTTGAACAATTTGGACAGTTAACTACATGTCCACAATTTTTACAAATAGTTAGTGAAGCATATCCTCTTTTATTTAAAAAAAGTAAAGATTGTTTTTTATCAAGTAAATTTAATGCCAATTGATCTAGTAATTTTTGAGATAGAAAATGGTTTTTTTCTAATTTATTTTCCTTTAAGTCGATAATTTCTATTTTAACATCGTCATTGTTGGAGAATCTTTTGTTTAAAATAAAATGATTATACTTACCAGAAATTACATTTTGATAAGTTTCTAAGGAAGGTGTAGCTGAACCAAGTAAAATAGGAATATTTTCTATTTTAGACCTCACAATTGCCATATCTCGACCATGATAACTAATTTGATCCTCCTGTTTAAAAGATTCATCATGTTCTTCATCTATAATAATAGCTTTAAGGTTTTTAAAAGGTAAAAATAAGGCAGATCTAGTACCTATTAAAACCCTAATATTTCCTGAAATTACTGAATGAAAGATCTTTTCTTTGTTGGAGGGTGTAATTTTAGAATGCCAAATTTCTGGTTCAAAATTAAAACGATCTTTAAAATTACGTATTAATTGCGTGGTTAAAACAATCTCTGGTAATAAAAAAAGAATTTGTCCTGAATTTTTTTCTAAAATTCTGGCAATTAAATGAAGATAAACTTCTGTATTACCAGAGCCAGTAACACCATCCAAAAATGATACTTGGAAGTTGTTTATAGGTAATTTATCAGAAATTTCTTGCTGTATTTGTGATAATTTTTTTAGTTTAAAGCTATTTTTATTAATATTTTGTTTAATTTTAGAAATTTTACGAGTAATTTTATTACTTTCTCTGATTAAAATATCTTCCTTAACCATCTTATTGATCAAAGAAGGCTTAAATTCTGTGTTTTCTTTAATTTCTTCTAATTTTTTCTTAGACTTATTAATAAAATCTAATATTTTTTGCCTTTTTATAGTAGTTTTTACTGTAAAATCATAATTTTGATTAATTTTTATAATTGTTTCATTTGATTTTTTATTAGAATTTTTAAGAAAGGTTCCAATTGATAATTTAGCAATTAAACCAGCTGGTGCAAGATTGTAGTTTGCTACCCAAAAGAAAAAGTCAATCAATTTTGGGTCTAATGAAAATTCAGGAAGTTTTTCTTCGGCAAATTTGATTTTAGATTTTGTAATATTTGTTGGAATTTCTTCTAAAAATTCAATTACAATACCAAAAATCTTTTTTTTTCCAAAAGGGATTTGAAAAATATCACCAATTTTAGGATTATATTCTGGCTTAATAAAATAAGTAAAACCATCATTAAATGGTAAGGGTAAAAGAATGTTGGTAATAAAATTATCATTTACCATTATGATTATAAGCTAATTAGACCTTTGGGTAATTCTGTTACATCTGCATTTTTAGGTGATACTCCTTGGGTATCAACTAGATTTCTACCATTCAACTCATCAAACTTTTTACGAAACTTCTTTTCTTCTTCGGGAGAAAGAGATGTACAATTTCCTGATGGATTATTTTTTCCTGAAATAAGTTGATCCACTTTATCAAAAACACTACCACCAGGCATCTCATCATATTTTACTCTAATATCATCTGTATCTTTGTCATCTTGATTCATCATAAATTTAATTTTTTTAATTATTTCATTAATACCTAAATTCTTTTCTTGCCCGACATCTGTTTTTCAATCTGATGTCATATTTTACTTAATTAAATTAGTATTGCTTTTGCTCTATCTTATTTCTCATAATAAAAGGTGCTTGAGAAATAGTAAAAATGATAGAAATAGTAAACATACCAAAAACCTTAAAAGCTACCCAAAAATCAGTAGAAAAGTTACGCCAAATAAATTCATTTAATAGAGCTAAAAATAGAAAAAATAAAATAAATCTATTAGTCAAAATTCTGTAGTGAATATTACTCATTTTAATATTATTGCCAAATAATTTTGCAAGTAAGGGTTTATTAAATAAATTACCCATTAGTAAAATTAAAGCAAAAACAATATTAGAAATTGTTGGCTTAATTTTTATGAATAGTTCATCTCCAGAAAACACTGTTAAACCACCAAAAATTGTTAAAAAAATACCAGAAATCAAAGCCATTTTTGATATCTTTTTAGTCATTATATAAATAGTTAAAATTACAAAAATGGTTGAAATTAATAAATAATAAGTAGCGATTAATAAAGGTTGGTTATCATTAGATAAAAAATTTACCGCAATAAATATAAAAGATGGAGTAATCTCTAAAAATGATATAAGTGGATTTTTTTGTTCTGTATTTTTCATATTTTATTGTATAATAAATGATGTTAGTTAAAAAATTTGATTTTAATATCTTTTATTAATTATTATTTATTTTAAATTTTTTAAATGAAAAATTAAATGAAAATATTGTAATTAAAAAAATGCTGAATTTGACGAAATCAAATTTTAATCGCCCTTTCAAACTCATGAAGTCTTTTCCAAATACTTTTTAACTCAGTAATTGATGTCCAATTATCTAAAATAACCGAAAAACTATCATGCACTCGACCGAATGCATTGCTGATTTGGATTAAAATACCCATCTGAATTAAGCCAGTAAATAGATTTGGCGCCACTATTACATAAGGAAATATAATCATAACCTGACCATACAGAGAACTCCATAAATCAAAATAAGTGTAATGTAAATAAAGCTTTTTATAATTAAATCTAATACCAGTAAAGAGGCTAAATATAGTTTCTTCGGCAGCATAATTTTTTTTATTATCTTCTGCTAAAACTAGTTCTTTCCTAAATGCAGCCTCAACTCTTTGGTTATTATAGTGAAGTCCAGGTAATTTCCATCCAACAAAAAAGGAAATAAAAATACCTCCCAACGATATTAACAAAGATGACCAAACCAAGCTACCAGCCTGTTGACCTAAAAAAGGAATAGAAACTGACTCACTTAATGTCCACAAAACTGGCAAAAAACCAATTAGCATCATAATGGCACGCATAAATTGTAAACCTAATGATTCAAGCAATTTAGCCCACAAAAAACAATCTTCCTGAATTCTTTGACTTGAACCCTCAATATCATTTTCAACCCTCTTCCATTTTGGTAAATAATAAAAAGTCATTGCTTGACGCCACTTTAAAGCGTACAATTTAGTAAACCAATTAGTAAAAGCAATGATTGGAATATAGGGAATAACGATAACGGCGAAACTAGCCTCACCCTGAAAACCAGAAGTTATATATTTTATAGAAATTAAATAATGATATAGTTTTTCGATGCCTTCTAATGAATTATCATGATAATCTTTACTATTTTGCAATAGATTATAAAAATCCTTGTACCAGGAATTTACCAAAACTGCAATTTGTACCTGACTATAAAGTAAAATTAGAATTAGAAAAGAGCCGCCATAGGACCACAAAGCCCATTTTTTTCTTTTAAAAAATGCTTCGATCATTTATTTATTTATTATTAAATTCTTCTTCAGATTCATTAGGATCTTTAAGATATTCAAGATAATTACCGAATGGATCCTTGACATAAATTGATGAGGTGCCATCACGATGTGACTTTAATTCACCATATTTTTCAGCATCGTCTCTTAAAAAAGCCAAATGAGGTGGATGCTTACCAGGTAAAACCAAAGCTAATTTAACATTACCAAACTGTAAAAAGCTCCAAGTTTTATCCTGATAAATAATTTCTATTTCAAAATTTTCAGTATAATATTTAATAGCATCAGAAATATTATCAACTTTGATGGCTATATGATGAATTTTATCCAATTTTTTCTTATTCATTAGTAAGGTAATTTAAAGAGACACTCTTCACAATATTACGCCCTGTCACCAAAGTTTAAATATAGGAAATAGCGTAATTATCTATTAAGAAATTTTATCAATATTACTATAATTGTAAAAATATATTTTGATAATTCAATATAAGTTCAAATTATTTATTAATAATAAGGGGTATGTTCTAGAAATTTAAACTAGAAGATGTCGAATATGACTCAATACTCTAGAAGTTTCTACTGGAAGAGTATATATCTCTCTGAATATCTTTTATATTTTGTTTATATTCTTAATTTTACATCAAATTTATGAACATCATCAAAAATAACTAGAACAATAAGCATTATATAAATAACTTAGGTCAATAAGCTAAACATCCTGCTTTTTCCAACCTTCCTTTTCTTTTCTATAGAAATTAATATTGTATGATTTTTGCTTACATTCTTTCCAAAATTTTCTAGCCTCTTCTAAATCACTTGGCCCAAAAAAATAAAAAATACGATTAAAATTTTTCATAAATTCTTCTGATTTTTCTGAAAACATTAATAAAAAATCAGCTTTATTAAGATTTTCTTCCCTTTGAGTCAATAAAATTGGCTGTGATTCTAATTCAAAATCATCCTGATCAGTAATATGGGGTAAAAATTTAGTTTTAGAAAAATTCCAAAGACCCAAATCCAATTTTTGAGTCATTTCATCATTTTCACATAAAATTAAGGCTTTTTTTTGCTGTTCATAAATTTTTAATAGCAAAGGTGCAATCATTTTGTGCAAAAGATCGTCTATTTGATAAAAATTAATTTCCATTGTTTTTCCTTAAATAAATTATAATTGCCATAATTGCAGCTGGTGTAATACCAGGAATGCGACTAGCCAAGGAAATATTACTTGGGCGAGTAAAGCTTAATTTTTCAACCACCTCGTTAGAAAGGCTTTTAATTTCCTTATAGTCTAAATTATCTGGTATTTTTAAAAATTCATCCTTTTTAAAGATCTTAATATCTTTCTTTTGTCGCTCAATATAAGAATGATAAAGTGCCTGAATCTCTATTTGCTCCTGATTTTGCTTGGAAATTTCTGATAATTCAGGCCATATATTAATAATTTGCGGAAAATTAACATTATTAGTGGCTAGTAATTCAAAAATATTCCTTTTTACACCATCTTGCTTAATTTCTATGCCAAAAATTTTTAATTTAGCTGGTGTAATAGTAATTTTTTGCAATTTTTCCAAATCTTCTTTTAAACTTTTTTCTTTTTTTAGAAAAATATCCTTCCTTTTTTGAGATACAACACCAACATCAATACCAATTTTAGTCAAGCGTAAATCTGCATTATCAGAGCGTAGTAATAAACGATATTCGGCACGAGAAGTAAGCATTCTGTAGGGTTCTGAGGTACCTAAACGAATTAAGTCATCAATCATCACCCCAATATAACTGTCTGTTCTACTTAAAGTAAATTCTTGGTTAGAATCTTGAGCTTGAAATGCAGCATTAATACCAGCCACTAAGCCCTGACCTGCTGCCTCTTCATAGCCTGTAGTACCATTAATTTGACCGGCAAAAAAGATGTTTTTAATTTTGTTAGTCTCTAAAGTTGGTTTTAACTCCCTTGGGTCAATAAAATCATATTCAATAGCGTAACCCCATTGCATGACTTTAACATTTTCTAAACCCTTAATAGTTTTTAAAAATTGAAACTGAATTTCTTCAGGAAGTGAGGTTGAAATACCATTAGGATAGATTAAATCTGACTCTAAACCCTCGGGTTCAAGGAAAATCTGATGTCTTTCTTTATCATAAAAACGATTAATTTTATCTTCAATTGAAGGACAATATCGCGGTCCAGATCCAGTAATATTTCCACAGGAAATTGAACTTAAATGTAAATTATCCTTGATAATTTTATGAGTTTTTTTATTTGTATAGGTAATAAAGCAATCAATTTGTGGCACAGTAATCTTATCATTTAAATAAGAAAAAGGTTTGGGAATGCTATCCCCATCTTGAATTGCTAAGTCACTATAGTCAATTGAATCTTTATGAATTCTTGGAGGTGTGCCGGTTTTTAGCCTACCTAAAGCAAAATTATACTTTCTTAATCTTTCCGAAATTCCATTAGAAGGTCCTTCTCCAATTCTTCCTGCTGGAATTTGCTTAGTACCAATATGAATTTTACCAGAAAGAAAAGTTCCAGCTGTTAAAATAACAGATTTTGCCAATAATTCTTGACCATTTTGGATAATTACACCTAAAATTCGATCATTTTTAATAAGAAGATCAGTAATTTTATCAAAATGTAAATCTAAATTATCATAGTTTTCTAAAATTTCATTAATGGCTTTTTGATATAACTCTCTATCTGCCTGAGCTCTTGGTGAATGAACTGCCGCACCCTTACTTGAATTAAGAATCTTAAAATGAATACCACTCAAATCAATAGCCTTACCCATTATGCCGTCAAGAGAGTCAATTTCACGTACGATAGTACCTTTAGCAACTCCACCAATAGCTGGGTTACAAGACATCTGGCCAAGGTTATCTTTCTTTATAGTGATTAATAAGGTTTTTGCTCCCATCCTAGCTGAAGCTGCGGCTGCCTCTGAACCGCTATGACCTCCACCAATTACAATTACATCATAATTTTTTTTAATCATTTTATATTCTTATCTTCATATTTTTATAATTCTCTAGAAAGGTTTGCACATATTATGTTTTACAAGATTTTTATATCTTTAAATTTTACTTTTACTCAAATTGCTCATTAGAAAAATTAAGATTATAAGATTTAACAAATTTAACTTAACTTTTGCTCTCTGTCAATATTTGTAGATTAATATATTTTACCAATAATACATCTCGTATTTAGAATTTTTTGTTTTGACTTTTGTATGATCATAATAGATAGAATAATTATTATTTTTATGATGTTTTTGGCTATATTTTTTGTCTGATAATAAATTATAATAATATTTTAATAAAAATGAGTCTAATAATTGAAATTTTAGATTAAATAATTTTTCTGAACTAATGTTGTCTTTTTTACTGAAGATAAGATGTTAGTTTTTTTCTTAAAATACAGATAGTTAATAAGCTTATACTATAATTTTTGTAGATTCATAAATTCTGCTAATTGACTTTCTTCACGGTAAAGCTTTTCTACGAAAAACAGATTAGTACTTTAACTTTCCTAAATTAAAAAGTAAGCTACTTTTTTACAATATAATAACCATCCTTTTGTTCAAAAAATCCTCCAGATTCTTTAATAAGTAATTCTAAGGCATTTTTTAAATTTTGATCAGAGAAAATAATTTGATCTATTTTTCCCAAAATAAAATTAGATACATCCGTACTAAAGGAACCTGAAATTCTAATATCTTGATTATTGACAAAATTAGAAAATTTAATGTTTTCAATGGCAGTCAGGAAGTTATTTTTATTATTATTTTTAATACGACGATTGTTACAAAAAAGTCCAGAATGTTTGACAGCAAAAATAATCTGAGCAGAAATAGGTAAAATCATAGCAGATTCAATAATTTCCCTTTGACCATCCTCATTAATCTTGCCATAGGAAATAAAGGATGAAAAATCAGAAATAGCACGAGAAAAATTAACCATACCATCAATAGGGCAAATTATGTAAAACTCCTTATTTTCTGGATTTTCAGAGATTTTTTTACCAGAAATAAGCTCAATATTAGATCCTTGACCAAATTCATTAAGAAAAGTTTCAGAAATTTTTTGATAAGAGGCGTTAGCAAATTTTGCTGCAGCATTATAATTATTTTGTAAATTTTCAATCTCAACAAAATCACGTAATAAAATATTAGACGACTTTTCTAATATTTTAATTATTCTATTTAAACTTGCTGTTTTCATTTTATTTTATCATATAAATCTAAGGCACTTAAGAATCCATTTTCAACCCTGCCAGCTAAAAAGTAATCACCACAAATTCCAAGATTTAAATCTTGATCTAAAAGTGATTTCTCTCCCCGCCTGAAGTTGGCATTAGCATAGCGCCAACGATGCGTATTAACATATTCTAAATTGCCTGCATCAAAATTAGTTATTTTTTGTAGCTCGTCAAGAAGTTTCTGTTGTATGATACTCAAATCATCTTCTAAATTTTCCCAAGCCCAACTATTACTTGAATTGACTGATAAAGAAAAATTTTCTGGCCTTCCCTTTTTAGAATTATTAACTGAAATCCAACTAATGATAGATTCCTTAACCAAAGCAGCATCAAACTCTAGATCTAATTTTTCTTTTAAGCCAACCATCAATGTAAAACATGGTAACATTTTAATATTTCCAACAATATTTAAATATTTAAAATTATTAGGTAATAAGTTCATCACTTGATTCGATGGAATAGCTAGAATTAGATAATCGAAATTAAAAAATTCTTTTTCTTCGGTTTTTAAGCACCATTTTTTATTAGTAAAATCAATTTTGACTATCTGCTCTTTAAGTCTAAGATCTAAATCTTTAGCCATAAATTTACAAAGATTATTCATTTGTGGCACAGCAATATAATGGGGCTTCTTCTCATTATCAAAGAACCATTTGCGGGAAATATTATGGCCAATAATTTCACAAAATTTAACATTCCAAACATCAATTATACCTTTTTTATATGCATTTTGACAAAATTCTTGAAATTGCTTACGTTTAGCTGTAAAAAATTGTGCACCGTGGTCAATATGAAGATCTTCTACTCTTTTGGTTGCCATTCTGCCGCCTATACCACGAGATTTATCAAAAATAGTAACTTGATTATTAACAGATAATTTTTGTGCAATTGTTAGTCCTGATATTCCTGCACCAATTATGGCAATTTTTTTATTTTTCATAAATTAATTGATAATTTTCTAAACTATAAAATTTTATTCTCAATTCTTAAGATTTACAGTATTTTATTTGTATAATAATTAGGTTTTAACAATTACCATAAAAGAAGAAGGATATAATCTGTATCTTTAAAAAAGCTAGTATTGTTAATCTATAATAATAATTCACTTCTCATCAAAATCAACAATTTTGCTGAATATTAAAACATCTTTACTAACTAAGTGCAGTACTTACTCTTCATTATTATCTATCTTAGAAATGTGCAACAAATTATTTCACAATCCAAGAAGAATTATCAAACAAAATAGAGTTTAGATATATTTTTCAAGGTAAGTATTATTTTGGAACTATAACTAATTCATTAAAATTAGGTAATATACAAGGACCAACTCAATGAAAAACATTGTATTTAAAAAATAATTGATAATCAAATAAATTATATAATTTTAGATTAATATTTCATTACAACTTTATACTTGAATTCAGAATTATATCTATTAATTTACTTTAACATATTCTAAATAAACTTAATTGTTAATATTAATAATTATATTAAAGAAAGTTATCCTATAAAACTAATAGTCTGAAATTTATCAACTGTAAAAAATTTAGATTTTGTATCTGGTTGATATAATTTTAATACAAACTAACATTAAAAAATAAACAATTATGACAATTACTCTAGAGAACCTACCTTATGATAAAAAAGATTTAGAACCTTTTATTTCTGAAAATACACTAAATTTTCACCATGGTAAACATCATCAAACCTATGTTACTAATTTAAATAATTTAATTGCTGACACTGATTTAGAAAATAAACCTCTTGAAGAACTTATTAGTATTTCTAGAGAAAGTAACAAAGCTGGTATTTTTAATAATGCAGCTCAAATATGGAATCATACCTTTTATTGGCATTCAATGAAAAAAAATGGAGGTGGCACACCAAATGGAAAATTATTAGCTAAAATTGAAGAAGACTTTGGTTCATTCGATAAATTTATTTTAGATTTCAAAACAGCTGGAGCTACTCAATTTGGCTCAGGTTGGGTTTGGCTTGTTTTAGATGAAAATGGTAAATTACAGATCATTAAGACATTAAATGCTGAAACTCCATTGGGAACCAATTTAAAACCATTAATTACTATGGATGTTTGGGAACATGCTTATTATTTAGACTTTCAAAATGCCCGTCCAAAATATATCGAAAGCTTTTTAAATAATTTAGTGAATTGGGATTTTGCTTTAGAAAATATTGAAAAATAACATCAAGGATAATTTTAACAAAGCAGCAAAAATCTATAATCAAAATGCTATTTTGCAAAAAAAAGTAGCAAATGAATTAATAGATTTTTGCCTTCCTTATATTCAAAGCTCTTCAAAAATCATCGATCTTGGCTCTGGAACTGGTTTTTTATATGATTTTATCAGTAAAAAATATCAAATTCTTGATTTTTATTGCTTAGATTTAGCAATAAATATGCTAAAAGAGTCAAAGTCGAATTTTAAAATTAACTCTGATATTAACCACCTACCATTACAAAGTAATTCCTTCGATTTAGTTATTTCTTCCCTTGCTTTGCAGTGGGTTACTGATTTTAAAGCAGTTTTTGGACAAATTTATGACATTTTATTACCTAAAGGTTTATTTTGCTTTTCAACTATTGCAAATAATAGCCTTCCTAATCTTTGTCAACTCAATATCAAGAACCTTAATATTAATCAATTTATTAGCAAAGAATCTTTGGAAGATTGCTTAAAAACCTTTTCTTCCTATAAAGTTATTGAAAAAAAAATTACCCTCAAATATAATAATTATTATGATTTATTGCAATCTATGAAAAAAATTGGTGCCGGGTTTTCTCTTAACAGCAACTTACCTATTAAAATTGTAGATCTTAGAAAATTAATGAACATAAAAGATATTTCTGACGATTGGAATATAATTTATATAATTGCAAAAAAATAATGAATATAACAATCATTGGAACAGGTTATGTAGGATTGACAGCAGCAATTTGCTTTGCTAACGCTGGTCATAAGGTTATTTCTATAGATAAAGATCCAGAAAAAATCAGCCTCTTGAAGCAAAAAAAATCTCCCATTTATGAAAAAAATATGGAAGAGCTTCTTTGTCAGGCAATTAATGACGGTAATATTGAATTTTCTACCAACTTAGAATATGGTATTAATAATTCTGTTATTAATATTCTAACAGTTGGCACCCCGCAGGATGAAAATTCTGGCAAAGCTAATCTTTCTTATATTTTATCTGCTGCCGAGGAAATGGCTAAATATATTAATGAATATAAATTAATTATTGTTAAATCAACAGTTCCAATAGGTACTAATCATCAAATTCAACAAATTATTGAAAATAATTCAGGACAAAATATTGATATCGCTTCTAACCCCGAATTTATGAGAGAAGGCTTTGCTATTGATGACTTTATGCAACCAGATCGTATTGTTGTTGGTATAGAAAATACCAAATCACAAAAATTAATTGAAGAATTATATCAATATTGGTTAAAGAAAAATTTTCCGATTTTATTTACCGATATTAAAACTGCAGAGCTTATAAAATATAGCTCAAACGCCTTTTTGATGACTAAAATTGCTTTTATAAATGAAATTTCTAACCTCTGTGAAGCTAGTAATTGTAATATTTCTGACTTAACTAGGGCTATGGGTATGGATACAAGAATTGGTAGTAAATTCCTTAATCCAGGTCCTGGAATTGGCGGATCTTGTTTTCCTAAAGATTCTTTGGCGTTATCTCATCTTGCTAAGAAATATCAACAAAATCTATCAATTTTAGATCAAGTGATAACTTCTAACAGCCAAAGATTTGCTGATATGGCAGCAAAAATTCAAAAAATTACCAATTCTAATAAAATAATAGCTGTTTTGGGGCTATCCTTTAAATCAGGCACTGATGATGTTAGAATGAGCCCATCAATTGAGATTATTAAACATCTCTTAAAAGATAACTACCAAATTACCGCTTTTGATCCTGAAGCTATAAAAAATAGTCAAAAAATCTTAGGTAATCAAATTTCCTACGCAAAAAATACTAAAACATGTTATGATTCTGCAGAATATGTGGTAATTTTAACTGAATGGCTAGAATTTAAAGAAATTAAAAACTACCCAGACTTTAATCAAAAAACTATTATTGATTTGAGAAATATAATTTAATATTGTACTCACTTGCTCGCAGATGATACCTCCTGATATTAAACTACTAGAATTTAATCTGACAAACACAATTTATAATTAAGAATTTTTTGTAAACTTTTTTTAGTAATATAGGTAAATTAATTATATTTATCTTCAATTATTAACTCTTTGCTGCTCATTATCATCAATAAATTATTAAGATTAATTTAAAATTGTAACGATTATCTCTAGTGATATAAAAAGTTACCCTGATGTTATAGCTAATAAAACATAAAAATTAAAAAAAATTTAGGTTTTAATTTCCCTTATTTATATGACGAATATCAAGAAATAACTAGAAAAATATCGGTCTACTTATGTGTCAGAATTTTATTTTTAATCGAAAAATAATCAGCTGATTAATCGGGGTATATGGATGGCTCTTCTTCACTTAACACCAAGAAAACTAGTGTAATTGATTTTAAAAATTCTATTGATAATTTTTTATTAGTAAATAGGGCGGTAAATCTATATCAACACCCTTTAATAGGTTACAATATTAAATGAAAATAATATTTTTTAACTTCTATGAATTAAGGGTATGCAGCAAATATTTTTTTTCCATTTGCTCTTTATATTATTTATTTTTATGTGAAAAATATGCTATGCTATACTTTAGATTTAAATATTTATTTTATTTATTGGTTTGACTTTCGAGTAATTCATTCCATCTACTTCTTGACCTAACTCTTCTAGCATAAACTCTATCTCGCGCTCTTAATAATTTATCGTTAATTTGGGTTTTTCTATTCCTTTCATCTCTTTGTAATTCTAACAAAGATTTGGATCTTGGTCTTGTTATTATATTACTTAATATTCTACTTTTCTCTCTTTCTAATTTTGATGCTCTACTTTGCTCGTGTATATTTTCATGATAAATGATAATATTAGAAATGAATTTATGCCTTCTTTCGTTAGCTATTCTTTTTCTTTGTGCTTTACTTAAAGTTCTTTTCTTTTTTCTAGAATCAAGAAGTGCAGATAGACCAATTTTATGGTGTAACAAACCACGAGATCTTTGGTGATGAAGATGATAATATTTCTCCAAGACGTTTGGCACCGACGATATTGATCTTGTATCTATATATCTCATTATTTGTTACTCTCGGCCAAAATATAATATATTATTGCTTATTTAGATAATACCTAAAACTAAAGATATCTTTAATTTTTAAATATAGTAGGAGTAGTATTATGTAATAAACAAGAAGAAAGATAAATATTAGCCACTAACGATTAAATTATATAAAATTTTTAGGTTTTATTCAAAAATAAATTGATAATTATTTGTTAACTACTCAGATGCATTCACAGAGTCTGGATTTGATTGCTTTTTATCCTTTAACCTAATTTTTTTCTCTATTTCTTCTGATATTTCTGAGTTTTCTTTTAAATATTTTTTAACATTTTCTTTACCTTGACCTATTTTGGCGCCATCATAAGCATACCAAGATCCAGATTTTTCAATAATATCATCCTTAACTGCTAGGTCTATAATTTCTCCGACCTTGGAAATACCTTCACCATAAATAATTTCAAATTCTGCAATCTTAAATGGTGGAGCAACTTTATTTTTAACAACTTTTACTTTAGTATCGTTACCAAGTATTTCATCACCATTTTTAATTTGCGAACCCCTTCTGATATCAAGACGAACAGAAGAATAAAATTTTAGGGAATTTCCTCCAGTTGTTGTTTCTGGTGACCCAAACATAACACCAATTTTCATTCTAATTTGGTTAATAAAAATTACAGTACAACCAGTTTTAGAAATTGATCCAGTTAATTTTCTTAATGCTTTACTCATTAATCTTGCCTGTAATCCCATCTGGTTATCAGCCATACCGCCCTCCAATTCAACTTGAGGCGTTAATGCTGCAACTGAATCAACAATGATTAAATCAACAGCTCCTGATCTAACAAATGTATCTACTATTTCAAGAGCAGATTCACCATTATCTGGCTGAGATATGATCATTTCATCAATGTTAATACCAAGATTTTTGGCATATACCGGATCAAAGGCATGTTCAGCGTCAACAAAAGCGCAGGATAAAGATTTTTTTTGAGCTTCAGCAATAGCGTGAAGTGTCAAAGTTGTTTTACCAGAACTTTCTGGACCATAGATTTCAACAATTCTACCTCTTGGGTAACCCCCTACTCCAAGAGCTTTATCAAGTGCAAGTGACCCACTTGAGATTGTTTCAACATCAATTTTTGGTCTTTCTCCCAGCATCATTGCAGATCCTTTTCCAAATTGCTTGTTGATTTGTGAAAGCGCAGCATCTAATGCTTTTTTTCTATTTAAATCTGCAGTCATAGTGGTTAATTTAAGTTATTTATTTTAATAATTCAGACAAGGTTTTACCTAAAGTAGCTGGTGAATCAGCAACTGATACTCCTGCAGATTTCATAGCTTCAATTTTATCTTCTGCACCTCCTTTACCTCCTGCGATTATCGCACCAGCATGACCCATTCTTTTACCTGGAGGAGCTGTTCTACCTGCAATAAATCCAACGCACGGCTTTGATCTACCTTTTTTTGCTTCTTGTTTTAAAAAATCTGCTGCTTCTTCTTCGTCAGAACCACCAATTTCACCGATCATAATCATTGATTTAGTTTGGTCATCAGATAAAAACATATCTAAGCAGTCAATAAAATTAGTACCATTGATTGGATCTCCTCCTATTCCAATACATGTTGATTGACCTAGGTTTTCTGCGGTTGTTTGATGCACAGCTTCATAAGTTAATGTTCCAGAACGCGACACTATCCCAACTGACCCAGATTTATGAATATGACCAGGCATAATACCAATTTTACATTCTCCGGGAGTTATAATACCAGGGCAATTTGGTCCAATTAGTCTAGATTTTGAATTTTTAAGTGCAGCTTTTACTTTTGCCATATCAAGAACTGGAATGCCTTCAGTAATACATACGATTAACTCAATTTTAGCATCTATTGCTTCTAAAATAGCATCAGCTGCAAAAGGAGGTGGAACATAAATAACAGAAGCATTTGCTTCAGTTGCTTTTTTAGCATCTAGAACAGTATTAAAAACAGGTAGATCTAGATGTTTTGACCCACCTTTACCTGGGGTAACTCCACCTACCATATTGGTACCATAAGCAATTGCTTGCTCAGAATGAAATGTTCCCTGCATTCCGGTGAATCCTTGACAAATTACTTTTGTATTTTTATTTACTAAAACCGACATTTATATTTTAATTTAATTATTTGCACTTGTAATATTGCTATTATTTATTGATAGAAGCTACGGCTTTTTTTGCTGCATCTCCTAAATCATTAGCTGAGATAATAGTAAGGTCTGATTCAGCAAGAATTTTTTTTCCTAAATCGACATTAGTTCCTTCCAACCTAACTACCAACGGTATATTAAGATTGACTTCTTTTGCTGCAGCGATAATTCCTTCAGCAATTATGTCACACCTCATAATTCCACCAAAAATATTTACTAAAATTGCTTTAACATTGTTATCAGAAAGGATTATTTTAAAAGCTTCTGTAACTCTCTCCTTAGTTGCAGATCCACCCACATCTAGAAAATTTGCTGGTGATGATCCAAATAATTTTATGATGTCCATTGTAGCCATTGCTAATCCAGCTCCATTTACCATACAGCCAATTTCTCCGTCCATTTTGACGTAGTTTAATTCATGTTTTGATGCCTCGATTTCCAACGGATCTTCTTCATCAATATCACGAAGTTCTTTAATTTTTGGCTGTCTATAAAGTGCGTTATCATCAAAATTGTATTTTGCATCAAGAACTATTAATTCTTCTTCTTTTGTAATAACTAGAGGATTAATTTCAATTTGCGATGCATCTGTCTCAATAAATGCTTGATAAATTGATGATATTAACTTTATAAATTGCTTTAATAGACTACCATTTAAACCCAATGAAAATCCTAATTTTCTAGCATGAAAACTAGAAATGCCAATTTCAACAGGAACTATAGTTGATATAATTTTTTCTGGATTTTCTTCTGCAACTTCTTCAATTTCCATACCACCTTCTGTTGATACCATAAAAACAACCGCTTTATTGGCTCTATCTAAAACAGCAGATAGGTAATATTCTTTATCAATGTTTGAGCCAGCTTCAATGTAAAGCCTCTTAACCTCTTTTCCTTCAGGTCCAGTTTGATGAGTAACTAAAGTTTTACCAAGCATTTCTTCAGATTCTTTTGCTACATCTTCGATTGTTTTAACAACCTTAACACCGCCAGCTTTTCCTCTTCCTCCCGCATGAATTTGTGCCTTAACTACAAAAACACTATTACCATTATTTTTTAATGTGTGAGCAGCGTTAGTAGCTTCATCAGGTGTAAATGCTGCATATCCTTCAGGCACGATAGCTCCATATTTTGCCAATAATGCTTTGGCTTGATATTCATGTATATTCATATTATTTAATGTATTATTAATCTTAAACTTCTTAGAATCTTATTAATAACATATATCATTTCTCTTTTTATTCAAGACTTAATTTTCTTAATTACCCTGACTATGTCCTTGGTCTTTTTCTGATGTAGCTGATGATAAAATGAATGCTGTATTAGGTTTTAAAGATTCAGCATGTAACCTCAATTCACTAATCCTTCCTGGAGATAAACCCCTTAGATTTTCTTCAATAGGTTCAGAGTATTTATTTGAACTTTTATCTAATTCCTGATAACATTTAGGTTGTAAAAATTGTTCTTTTGTTAATATTGAAATAGCAATATGATTGGCTCTTTTTCTATCTCCTGAGAAGGTACTATCCTCCCATTTTATTTCCTCAAATTCACCAAATCCTAAACCCTGAGCTAATTTTCTAACGCGTGCATTATATGATAGATATTGAATTTTAACTTCATTATTACCATCCTTATCAAAAAATTGTACTAGTATTTTCTTCCCAAAATCAATTAATTCAGTTGCAATACCAACTCTAGAATGACTATCTTTGATAGCTATATTGAATTCTCCATCAATTATACCTGCTATACCAACTAATTTATCGCCATATTTTATAGCTCCAAAACAATTATTATCATCATGAGATAATTTAGAAAATTTTTCCAATAAATCTTCAATATATTCATCATCATTTTTTCTCTCAGGAACTACCATTGTTTGAGAAAATGACCCTTGATTATAAATATCTTTTAATAATTCCTTAAATTGTTCTTTTTTTTCAATTTTTACCAATGATACTGATTGCCCGTTAGCCTGTCCTTCAATAATTGTATTATAACACACTATTATTAATGTAAGTTAAGTTAATTTAATTATAGCCAAGAATCATTTATTTTAATATCAATAACTAAACCTACATCTATTAAATTTAATTGCTCCATTGTTTTTTTTATAATTGGCTCAATAGTTTTAACCTCTTCTTCGGGAGACTCAATTATCAACTCATCATGAATTTGTAGTAAAATTTTAGATTTGTAACCACCAAAATTTATTTCTTTATCTAAATTAATCATAGCTATCTTAATAATATCAGCTGCAGTACCTTGTATTGGAGCATTAATAGCTAATCTTTCTTCAAAAGATCTTCTAATATGATTTTTACTATTAATTTCTGGCAAAAAGCACTTTCTACCAATTTTAGTTTCAACAAAACCTTGTTTTTTAGCTTTTTCTATGGTTTTTTCCATAAATAATTTAATTTCAGGATATGTGGCAAAATACTTATCCATATATTTTTTAGCATCTTTTTTATCTATTTTAAGCTGTTTTGCTAGTCCAAAGGAACTAATACCGTATATAATTCCAAAATTAATAGCTTTGGCTTTCCGCCTTAATTCATTTGTAACTTTATCAATAGAGATATTAAAAATCTCACTTGCTGTTATTGAATGAATATCTTTATCTTCAATAAATGCGCTTTTAAGGTTTTTTATATCTGCCATTGATGCCAAAACCTTTAATTCAATCTGAGAATAATCTGCCATGATTAACTTATAACCTTTTTTGGCTATAAATGAATTGCGGATCTTAACCCCATCTTCACTTCTAACTGGTATATTTTGTAGATTAGGATTTGCAGAGCTTAGCCTGCCGGTAACTGTTGTTAAATTAGAATATGTAGTGTGAATTCTACCATCTTCTATAGAAATTGCTTTTGGTAAAGCATCAGCATAAGTGCTTTTTAATTTTGCAATATGCCTCCATTCTAAAACTTTTTGGGCAATGATGTGACCTTGTAAAGACAACTCTTCTAAAATATCAGAATTTGTTGAAAAACTACCATTTTTAGATTTTTTACCACCCTCTAATGATAATTTTTCAAATAAAATATGAGATAATTGTTTAGTTGATGCAATATTGAATTCCTCACCGGCTAAATTATAAATTTCTTTGGTTAAAATATCTAAACCCCGAGCAAAATTATGTGATAATTCCTTTAATTTATTAGCAGAAATTTTAATTCCTTCTAACTCCATTTTAATTAAAGTATCAATTAATGGAATTTCATATTGTTGATAAATTTTTTCTAATTTTTCTTCCTCTAATTCATCTTTTAAAATGAAGAATAATTTAAAAATAAAGTAATTACGAGCAGATAAAATTTCTGTTCTTTTGGAAATTTCTTCTAAAGCTAGATTTTTTTTATTTTTATCTAAATCATCAAAAAATTGTCCTAAATTTTCTCCTTCCTCATCATCCAAATATTGGCTAATTAAAATTCTAATTGCAGACTTACCTAAAGAAGAGTTTAAAATATAACCTATTAAAGCAATATCATCAGCCTTAAAATTAATCTTTTTTTGAGCAAATAATTTTTTAATATCCTTAATTTTATACCCAATTTTAATGATATTTTTATCTTCTAAAATTTCTTTTAAAATTGGTAAAATATCTTTATAGTCAATCTCTTTTTGATGAAATAAATCTTGATTTTCTTGAAAAACTTCTGATGAAAAATAAAAAATTTCCTCAATTTCACCCTCTTTTTGCGGTAAAGAAATAATAAAATCCTTAAAAATATTATTATTTGGACCAATTTCCTCTATAATAGCATCAAATACAGCAAATTTAGCCATATTTATAGCATTTTTGAACATATCTAGTTCATTTTTAGAATTTACATTAATGATTTTTAATTTCTTAAGATCACTATTGTGACTTTTATCAGAAATATTATCATTATTATAATCAAATTCAGATCTAACTTTTATTGATAAGGAATTAAAATTTTGCGCTTCTAAGAAATTAATTAAAACCTTGGGGTCAATTGGACGAACCTTAAAATCAGAAATACTATCCTTAAAATCAACATTATCAACTAAACGCGCTAACTCTTTTGACATTTTGGCATTCTCATAATCATTTTCTAAATATTCCTTACGTTTTTTTTGCTTAATTTGATCTAAATTTTGATAAATATTTTCTAGAGAACCAAAATTTGAAATTAACTCGCTGGCAGTTTTTGGGCCAATACCTTTGACACCAGGAATATTATCGGCTGAATCACCCATTAGAGCTAAAATATCTAAAACCTGCTCTGGCTCAACACCAAACTTTTCTCTTACTCCTTCCCTATCAATTATTTTGTCTTTACTAGCATCATAAATCTTTATATGATCAGATACTAATTGCATTAGGTCCTTATCAGGAGAAATAATTAAAACTTCATATTCATCTGGATCAACCTGTTTAGCAATGGTAGCAATTAAATCATCAGCCTCATAATTTTTCTTTTCTAAAGTGGCCATATTCAAGGATTCCGCTACCTGACGGATGATAGGGAATTGCGGTTTTAAGTCTTGCGGACATTCAGGACGATTAGCCTTATAATCACTATAAATTTCATTACGAAAAGTTTTAGAACCAGAATCAAAAATTGCTACAATATGAGTAAAATCAATTGACGCAAGGAGTCTCATCATCATTTTAGTAAAACCATAGACAGCGCCTACTGGAGTTCCATCTTTTCTAATTAATGATGGCATTGAAAAGTAAGCTCTAAATACAAAGGAATAACTATCTATGAGAGCAATTTTCTTTTTTTGTTTATTCATTAATTATTAAATATAAATTGTAGCATGAATTATACTATATAATAAAAAATAATAATACCATTTATCTTTATAAGAGTTTTTTAATGATTATTAGCGTAATACATTTTATTATTTAAATTTTTTATTAAAAGCGGTAATAACATTTGAAAAAAATTTATGAAAAAAATTATTTTTAATATAGTTCAAAGCAATGTAAAAGGCGGTCTAGAGAATGTTTATTTGGATTACTCAAAAATCTTACATGAGGATTTTGAACTAATATGTATTACCTCAAAAAAATTTGTTCACTTAGATGAATTGAAAAAACTTGGTATAAAAACAGAAACCTTAAATATTAAGGGTCATTTTGATATATTATCGGCAATAAAATTTTTTCTACTTGTAAAAAAATATTCACCAAATCTTGTTATTGCTCATAATGGTAGGTCATTTGCCGTTGTAAATTTATATAATAAAATCTTTAGAAAAAGAAATTTTAAAACTGCAGCCATAAGTCATGGCGGAAATCCAAAAAGATTAGTTAATTTTGATTATATAATTACAGTTGCTCAGCATTTAACTGAAAATATTAAGAAAAAATATAAAAATATTTCTAAAGAAAGGCTTTTTACTATCCATAATGGAATTAAGGTTAACAGTAATTACAACCCAAAAAATAAAATTAAAAATAAGAATTTTACTTTTGGAACTTTATCAAGACTTTCTCCTGAAAAAAACATAATTACCGCTATTAAAGCATTTAAGGTTTTTTTGAAAGATATCCCTGACGCAAGGTTAAATATTGCGGGACATGGACCTGAATTAGATAATTTAACAGAGGTAGTTAAAAATGAAAACTTAACTGATAATGTTTCATTTATAGGGCATGTAAATAACATAGAAAAGTTTTTTAATGAGATAGATTTATTTATTCATCCAGCAACTAAGGAACCTTTTGGTCTAGTTATTCTTGAGGCTTTTAATTATTATACGCCTGTAATTGGTTCGAATTCTGGTGGATTAAGAGAAATTATTAATAATAAGAAAAATGGTTATCTTTATGATAATCCAATGTCGTATCAGGATTTATATAAAATGATGCATGATTACTATTTCAATAAAATAAAGGATAAGGAAACAATAGTTAAAAATGCTAAAAAAGATTTAGAAGATAAATTTTCTATAGAAATAACAAAAAATAAATTGAAGACTGCCGTAAAAAGTTTTTTTAAGTAGGATTGAAGTAAGTCAACTTATTTAGTTGCACTTTAACTACCAGTAGCAAACATCTTCAACCTTTTTATAACCTTTTGGAGTTTCTGCAGATGAAGTTCTAATCCAGTGCTCATTAATTAAATCACTTTCTTCTTCCCATCTTTTGCCATATATACCAAACAGCATTTGTGTATAGAAGTGCTACCTAAATTTCAAACCACTGACTTTTAATTTTTAGCAAACTGTTTTTCTTAAATTTAATTATAAAATTAACAATTAAATTTATTTAAAACATTAGCAAAAAATGGAATATACCGATTCCAAATTAGAGATTGATAATTACGCAACTTGATGTATTTTTTTACAGATATATTGAAATTGGATTTATCCTAGAAATAGATTTGACACGGAATTTTGGACACTACCTCCTAATTTTATCTTGATGGCATTGTTGAACTTGTGGGCGCAACAGGATCCATACTTTGGTTACTATCAACAACTGGACTCACCCGCGAATTACTATCACCTGAACCTGTCTTAAAGCATTTAAAAAGACGATTAAGTAAACTGGGCGATGTATTAGGCTGCGCTGATGATACAACAACTATTTTCTTATGACCATTTGCTTTTTCTTCAATTAATTTCTCAACTATTTCCTTATGACCATTTGCAGCTGCGAGATGAAGGGCGGTCATTCCTTCGTTATTAGTAGCATCTTTATTTGCTTTTTCTTCAATTAATTTCTCAACTATATCCTTATGACCATTTGCAGCTGCGAGATGAAGGGCGGTCCATCCTTGGTTATCAGTAGCATCTTTATTTGCTTTTTCTTCAATTAATTTCTCAACTATATCCTTATGACCATTTGCAGCTGCGAGATGAAGGGCGGTCCATCCTTGGTTATCAGTAGCATCTTTATTTGCTCCTTTTTCAATTAATGTTGTAACTATTTCCTTATGACCATTTGCAGCTGCGAGATGAAGGGCGGTCCATCCTTGGTTATTAGTAGCATCTTTATTTGCTTTTTCTTCAATTAATTTCTCAACTATATCCTTATGACCATTTGCAGCTGCGAGATGAA
>JAHXBT010000018.1 GCA_020054695.1 Rickettsiales bacterium | reverse complement strand
AATTTTATAATAAATAAAATTATATATTGCAAGTATCTAAAAAATCTAGGTGAAATATTAATTAGCTAAAGCTAAAATTATAATTAAATTATTAGTTTTTTAATTTTATTGCCAAAAATATCAAATCTCCAATTTTTAAGTATATCGGATATTTTTAGATTTTTAGAAGTGATCATTTTTAAATTCTTGTCACTAGATATAAATGATTTATCCATATTATAGTCTCTAGCAACCTCTTCTAATATTTTTTTTATTTCATGATATATAGATAGCTGTTTTTTATTTAATTTATAACTTTTATCTCCTCCCTTTTCGTCGTCAGCTACTTCTGGTAGGTCAAAAATATCGATTATTTTTTGCTTCTCCTCATCTAATATTTTTTTATTTGCTTTTTTATATTTGTTAAATTCTGCAATAGATTTAGGCTCGTCATTTAATATTCTCTCAATTAAATCATTATGTATAACAAAATTTCTAGGCAAATCAACCCTTTTTGATATATCGTCCCTTATTTTAGTAAATAATTTAATGTTTCTAACATATGTATTATTTTTACGATTGGTAGAAAATCTTTTAATTAAATTTTCTGGATCTGAAGCTTCATGATCTTTACATTTTTTAATAAAATCATCCATTTCCCATTTAAACCAAGACAACCTATTGTTATATTTTAATTTTTTTTCTAATTTATGATATATTTTTATTAAATATTTTACATCCAAAGCTGCATATTTAAGCTGTTTATCTGTGAGTGGCCTTTTCTTCCAATTACTTCTTTGAGATTCGTCACATAATTTGACAGAACATATTTTTTTTGTAAGTATTTTATACCCTATATTATGATTTAAATTACAAAAATTTGCCATAATTTGAGTATCAATTATATTAGAATAATTTTTCTCCTCCTTATCAAAATATAAAACTTCCAAATCATGTCTGGCGGAATGTATGATTTTTTTAATATTTTTGTTTGCTAATACTTCATAAAAGGGGTTTAAATTAAATTTATATGAAATCGTATCAATAATATATAATTTATCATTAACATTAATTTGTATTAAACATAAAATAGGGTAATATGTTCTATTACGCATAAATTCTGTATCAATGGCACATATGCCATATTTTTTTATTTCCTTACACAATATTGACAAGGATGAGTTACTATCTATATAGTTAAATTTAATAGGAAATAGTAAGTTTTTAATGACTTCTAGCATATTTAATCAAACAAGGTTGATACCGATTTTTCAAATGAGGTATTGTTAATTGCTGTAGCAAATAAATTAGCAATTGACAATATTCTTATTTTATTAGTTAATTTAACATTTTTATGTTGGTCAATTGAATCGGTGATAACAATCCTATCAAAGCTAGAATTATTTATTCTTTCTATTGCTTTACCAGATAAGATACCATGAGTGATATAGGCAGAAACAGAATTGGCATTTGATTTCATCAACGCTTCTCCGGCATTACATAAAGTACCCCCAGAATCAACTATATCATCAACTATAATACAATCTTTACCGGTTACATCGCCAATTATATTCATTACCTCACTAACTCCAGCTTTTGGTCTTCTTTTATCAACTATACCAAGATCAGCATCAATCTTTTTTGCAATTGCTCTTGCTCTAACCAAACCTCCAACATCCGGAGATATTATCATGGGATTTTTATCTTTAAATTGTTCTTTTATATCTTTAGCAAAAATTGGAGCAGCAAAAAGATTATCAACTGGTATATCAAAAAAACCTTGTATTTGTGCTGCATGAAGATCTATAGTTAGGACTCTATCAGCACCAGATTTGGTAATAATATCGGCAACTAATTTTGCTGATATAGGTGTTCTAGGTAGTGATTTTCTATCCTGTCTGGCATAACCAAAATAAGGCATAACTGTAGTTATTCTTTTGGCAGAAGCTCTTTTTAAGGCGTCAATAGTTATTAATAACTCCATTATATTGTCGTTAGCAGGGAAGGAGGTTGATTGTATAATAAATATATCTTCACCACGAACATTTTCTTTAATTTCAACATACACCTCACCATCAGAAAATTTTGTAACATTAGCTTTAAGAAGATCTATATTTAGATTTTCGGCAATTTTTTTAGCTAAAAGCCTATTGCTATTTCCAGATAAAATTTTCATAATTACATCTTATTTTAATAAAGTGCAAAGCATAATATAATACTATAATAAATCAAGATTTATGTTATTTGGTGAAAATACTTACTATATAGTAAAAGCTTTACATATTATTGGTGTTATCTCATGGATGGCTGGTCTATTTTACTTACCTCGTATTTTTGTTTATCATACTAGGTTTAAGTTTGGTTCTGATACCAGTAAAATATTAACCATTATGGGCCATAAATTATATAAATATATTATTAATGTAGCTGGATTTTTTACTTTCTTTTTTGGTTTGTGGCTAATACACCTAACTGAATCTTCAATTTGGCTTCATGCTAAAATGAGTTTATTCAACTTATTATTATTATTTCATTTTTATCTTGGTTGTTGTCAAAAAAAATTTGAAAAAGGTATCAATAAAAATAGTGAAAAATTTTATCGCATCATTAATGAAGTACCAACTATAATAATGATAGCCATTATATTTATAGTTGTTTTTAAAAACGCATGATTTTTTTAAAACACCAACTTAAATTTAGCCTCTTATGGATAAAGAATTACTTCTTAGGGAAACTATTTACAAATCAATTCACAGGGGTTGTAAAGAAAATGACATATTAATAGGAGATTTTGCAAGGAGCGAGCTGTATAAATTATCGGAGGAAGATTTATCAATTTATACATCTTTTTTAAAGGAGGATGATGTTGACATCTACGACTGGATATTAAAAAAACAAACTTTCCCCAAACGATATAACAATATAATGAATCTTATTCAAAAATTTCATAATATTACCTAATCCAATATTCTTTTTGCAATCACAGCAGCAAATACACCGCCTACTGCATGTTTCGTTAAAATTTTACTACAATTATTAATTGTGGCTCCTGTTGTTACAACATCATCAATAATTAATATATTTTTATCTTTAATAATATCCTTATATTTTTGATTTAACAAAAAAGCATTTCTAACATTTTTTATTCTACCTCTTTTATTCAATCCAATTTGGTTACTACCTTCTTTGATCCTTACTAAAAGATCTGGAATTAATTTAATATCATATTTTTTAGCAATAAATTTAGCTAGCAAAATAGATTGATTAAATTTTCTTTTCCTAAGTTTTTTTTTGTGAAGAGGCACCGCTATAATAAAATCAATATCAGATATAAATTCCTGTAGCTTAGGATATAATAACTTACTTAATTCTTTTGCTAGATATGTTTGATCAAAAAATTTAAAATTACCAATTAATTTAGCCATCATGTCATTATATTTACATACAGCAATTAATTTTGTATAATAGGTTTTGTTACTAAGGCAAGAAGCGCAAATATTATTGTCAGTTTTGTAATCAAAGGGTAGGTGGCATATCTTACAAAAAGGATCGGTAATAAATTCTATTTTATTCCAATGGTCAGAGCAAAATAAACCATTATTTATAATTTTATGACATATAAGGCAAGATTTGGGAAAGATAATTTGGTTTAAATATCGTAATATCATAGTGGTTTAATTTTGATTAAAAGTAAAAATTGATATTAATTATTGCAATAAGTTAATTTTTATGATATAATTATTTGAAATTGCCAATTATTGCAAACTAATTTTAATTATTAATTAGCAATAGTTAAGAAATTATATTTTTATTTGACAAATAATTATATATATTTCAATATGTAGGCGATGTATTTAACAAATTTAAAAAAAAATGAAAAGAAATAAAAATAGAAAAGTAGAAAAAAATAAGTTTACTCAATTTTGCAAGGCAGCTCTTTTGTCGCTTTTTGTAGTACTTACCATTCCATCAATTTCATCAGGTATTTTTGGTAGCAGTGACGCACATGCTGGTTGTAACCAAAGAAGTGGTGCAAATGCAACTTTCAACGTAGATGCAGATTTTATTAGTGCTTTATGTACTTATGTAGCTGCTGCTTCTGGTGTTGCTGCATCTTGTACAGAAAAAGTATCTGGTACTGGAACTATTGATGGTACAAATTTATGTACTGTTGATGCAAATGGTTGTGTGACGCCTCCAAATATTGCAATTAGATGTACTAATATTAAAACTAGGGATGTTTGTGTGGCAAATGGTAATGCTTTGGCTAATTGTCAGTGGACTGTTGAAGATGTTGACAACAATAAGCTGGTTGATGCTGTTTGTAGGGTTTATCAAATTGCTACTGGTACCGCTGGTAAGGCGTTTGCTGCTGTTGGTGTGATTTCAGTTGGTATTGGCTTCTTTACTGGTAAAGTTTCTTGGGGTTTGATGATCTCGGTTGCTGCTGGTATTGCTGTGTTTTTTGGAGCGCCGTCAATCATTGCTGTAATTTCTGGTGATCAAAGTGCTACGTCTCTATGTTCTAATGTATCAAAATAAATTTAGGTTTTTATGAGTAAAATTTGTGATTTATTAGTTGAAAAAACTATCATGAGTGGGAATAATGTCTCTCACTCTAATAGAAAAACCAAAAGAAAATTCTATCCTAATTTAAAATCCTCTTCTTTTGATAGTGAGGTTTTGGGTGTTAAAGTTAAGTTTTCTAGTCTTTCTACCAAAGCAATTAGAACTATCAATAAAAATTGTGGTTTTGATAATTTTATTGTTAATTGCCGTTCTAACAAATTGACTAATTCTGGCTTAAGATTAAAAAAGCAAGTAATTAGTAAATTGAAGAAGTCTGGTAAATTGGATGAAATCAAATTAAAATCTCGTAAATTCATAAAACAAGAGTCTGACGCTTAATGTACTCATTAACTGTAAAATTTTTTAGGTGGTAATTATTATTTAATTATCACCTTTTTTATTTTATATCATTTTTACTCTACACATCTAATCTAGATATTTAATAATAGTGATTATTGTGACAAATTGCTATAGCTATCGCATCTGACTCATCTGCATTATTAAACTTTGCTTTTGGTAATATATATTTTACCATAGTGGCAATTTGCTGCTTATCGGCTCTTCCAATACCAGATATTGCCTTTTTTATAGTTGTGGATGCATATTCAAATATTTTTAGGTCAAATATTGCACATGTTACTATGATTGCTCCCCTAGCTTGTCCTAATTTTAAAGATGATAGAGAGTTATTATTAATAAATGTCTCCTCTATTGATGCATCTGTTGGGCGATATTGCTCAATAATTTTTGATAATTGATAATGTAGATCTAGCAACCTATCTTACATCTTATCCTTATTATTAGTTTTTATTGTACCTGAAGCTACAAAATTTAATGTATTATTATTTTTTTCTATTATTGCCCAGCCAGTTTTTCGCAAAGCCGGGTCTATACCGAGTATTTTTTTCATAAAGCTAGTTTTTTTAAAAAAATAAATTAAAATTTCCTTTTGATATTATTGCTCATTTAAAATTGCATAATGGCATAACAACATTAAAATAATTCTCTTTAATAAATATATTTAAATAATATGAAAATAAATGCAAATTCCATTCGTGTTGGTAATGTAATTGAATATCAAAATAACTTATGGCAAGTTTTAAAGAGAAATCATGTTAAGCCAGGAAAAGGAGGTGCTTATGTTCAGGTTGAAATGAAGGATATTATTAATGGCACTAAAAATAATATTAGATTTATTTCTACCCAAACTATAGAAAAAGCTCATCTGGAAAGTAAAAAATTTCAATATCAATATATGGAAGGCAATGACCTAGTTGCTATGGATATGGAGACATTTGAATCTTTTAATTTATCCCAAGATTTGCTTAATGATCAATTACCTTTTTTACAAGATTCTATGGAAATTACTGTTGGATATTGTAATGATAATCCAATTAATATAAGTCTTCCTGAGCATATCTCTATGTCTATTTCTGAGACTGAGGCTGTTGTTAAGGGTCAGACAGCCACTTCTTCCTTTAAACCAGCTATTTTAAGCAATGGTGTGAAGATTATGGTCCCTCAATTTATTACTGCAGAAGATAAAATTATCGTTAGAATGGAGGATTTAACCTATGTTGAAAGAGTAAATAAATAAAAATTTATTTTTCTGTTGCATTATAAGTAGCAAATATTTAAATTGTTCACACTGCCTTTTGGTGTGTGTGTATATATATAAATATTAAATATTAATTAGTAAAATATGTCTGACAATAAAGAAATTTTTGATAAAGTTAAAAAGATTATAATCGATCATCTTGGTGTTGAAGAAGATAAGATTGTTGAAACGGCTGCTTTTGTTGATGATTTAGGGGCTGATAGTTTGGATCAAGTTGAGCTTGTTATGGCTTTTGAAGAAGAATTTGGTATTGAAATTCCTGATGATGCTGCTGAAAAAATTGACACTGTTGGCACGGCAGTAAAGCATATTTCTGATAATATATAATCCATTGTTGGCGGGCTTTCTTCTCGCCAACCTATGATACCATTTTAATTAATAATTAATATGGTACTAAATCCAGTTTATTACATTAAAATTGGACTCCTGCATGTACCAACCCCTAGCTGATTTATTAAGACCAAAATCAATCGATGAAGTTATTGGCCAGCATCATTTACTGGGTTTTGATGGAATTCTAACTAGAATCTTTAAAACGCAAAAATTACCCTCATTAATATTATGGGGTAGGGCTGGTTGTGGTAAAACTTCTATTGCTAAAATTTTAGCTCAATTACCTAATTATCATTCAAATATTTTATCTGCAACCAATACTACTGTATCGGATCTTAGGAGGATGTTTAGCGATGCATTAAATAGAAAGGAAAAAGAGAAAAAAAATACAATTTTAATTATAGATGAAATTCATCGCTTTAATAGAGCGCAGCAGGATTTATTTTTACCATATATTGAAGACGGAACAATCATATTAATTGGCGCTACAACGGAAAATCCTTCATTTGAATTAAATTCTGCTCTTTTATCTCGTTGTAAAGTGGTAGAATTAAAGCCATTATTAGAAGATGATTTAGAGTTAATTATTCAAAAGTCAGAAAGTTACTATAATAAAAAACTCCCTCTAGGTAATGAAGCTAGGAAAAAATTAATAGAAATATCTACAAATGATAGTAGATATTTATTAAATTTATGTGAGGAGTTATTTTTATTAGATTCCGATAAGATTTTAGATATTAAGGATTTATCAAATATTTTACAAAAGAGGGTAGCAATTTATGATAAAAATAACGATAATCACTATGGTTTAATAAGCGCTTTACATAAGTCTATGAGGGGTTCAGATGTGGATACTTCTCTTTATTATTTAGCCAGGATGTTAGAAGCTGGTGAAGATCCAAATTATATTCTACGAAGAGTTGTTAGATTTGCTAGTGAAGATATTGGTATGGCAGATCCTAATGCTTTGATTCAGGCCTTAGCAGCCAAAGATTCATATCATTTTTTAGGAAAAGAAGAGGGAGATTATGCTATAGCTAATGCAGTTATTTATTGCGCTACAGCACCAAAGTCAAACTCTTGCTACATTGCCTACAAGAAGGCAAGAAATGATGCTAAAAAATATAATCATCAATCACCGCCAAAAAATATTTTAAATGCTCCAACAAAAATGTTGAAAGAAATGGGATATAAAGATGGTTATATCTATGATCATGATACTAAAAATTGTTTTTCTGGACAAGAATATTTTCCAGAAGAAATGCTAAAAGAAGAAAAAACTAGACCACAATATTACAATCCCAATGAAAGAGGTTTTGAAAGACAGATAAGTAAAAGAATTAATTATTGGAACAAATTAAGAAGAAGCTAAAATACAATTTATAAAATTAGTTTTTTTAAATTACAACATCTGTCATTTAAGATTTTTTTAATAAAAATATTAAACAATATTCAATATTGATTTCTTAAATGGATATTTTATGATTTTTCTTTTTAATTAAAAATTAAATAGTAAATATTATGGCAGTTCCAAAGCAGAAAATATCAAAGTCCAAGAGGGGTAACCGTAGAGCTGGAAATGGTGCAAAAAAACTTACTTTTCCAAATATTACAGTTGATTCTGTGACTGGTGAAGATAAGGTTGCTCATCATGTTTCACCTAGTGGCTATTACAATGGTAAAAAAGTAGTTGAAGAGAAGAAAGTAAAAAGTAACGAATCTGAAGAAAATAAAAAAGTAGAAAATAAAAAAGTAGAGAATAAAAAATAATAATCTATTAATCTAACTCAAAATTGTGACTAGAAATAAAATAATTTCACTAGATGCTATGGGTGGTGATTATGCTCCTTACTCTATTATTAGGGGTGCTGATTTTATATCTTCATCTAGGTCCGACATTGAATTTTTGATATATGGTGATGAACAAAAAATCAAACCATTATTAGATAAAAATACCTCACTTAAAAAAAGGTGTAAGTTAATACATACTGACAGCTACATATCCTCCGATGAAAAGCCTTCTATTGCCCTTCGTAAAGGTGGTAAATCTAGCATGAGATTAGCTATTAATTCAGTTAAATCAGGGCAAAGTGATGCCATTGTTTCCGCTGGTAATACTGGTGCTTTAATGGCAATTTCAAAAGTAATATTAAGAGCTTTGCCAGATATTGACCGCCCCGCAATTGTCACTTCAATTCCAAATATAAAAGGCAAAAATACTATAATGCTTGATATGGGCGCTAATGTTGATTGTAGCTCTGAAATATTGTATCAATTTGCAGTTATGGGTTATGTTTTTGCTAAAGCTGCATATAAAGTTGAAAATCCTAAAATAGGCATTTTAAATGTTGGTTCAGAAGATTTAAAAGGTAGTGATATGGTTCGTAGTGCAGCTACTTTGCTAAAAGAAAGTGATATTGCTGAACATTTTTATGGCTATGTTGAGGGCGATGATATTACTAGAGGAGTTGTTGATGTGGTTGTGACAGATGGTTTTACAGGTAATATTTCTTTAAAATCAATCGAAGGTGCTGCAAAATTAATTTCTAATACCCTTAAAAAAGGATTTAGATCGTCAATTTTAGCCAAAATGGGCTATTTATTAGCTAGTAGATCATTAAAAAAAGTTTTAAAAGAGATAGATCCCAATACCTATAATGGCGCCATGCTAATAGGATTAAATGGTATTGTTGTTAAAAGCCACGGCGGGGCTGATGCTAAATCCTTTTCTAATGCTATTAATGTTGCTATTTCATTAATTGATGATAATATCAATGATAAAATTGTGAGAGAAATTGAATCCTCCTCTTATTTACAAAGGGATTATATTGACGATATTGGCGGCGCTTTATGAATAATATAACTAGTAAAATTACATCTGTTGGTTCATATTTACCAGAAAAAGTTCTAACTAATTCTGATCTAGCAAAATTTGTTGATACGTCTGACGAGTGGGTAAAAAGTAGAACTGGTATTAAAAAAAGACATATTGTTGAAAATCAATTAACCTCTGATCTTGGTTATTTAGCTGCAAAAAATGCTATTGATAAGATAAATTTTAATGTTTTAGATATCGATGCTATTATTGTAGCTACTACAACTCCAGATAGAACATTTCCCTCAACAGCTACAATTATACAAGAAAAGTTAGGCGCAAATAATGCATTTGCTTTTGATATACAAGCTGTATGCACTGGTTTTGTTTATGCTTTAGACATAGCTAATAATTTTATTAAATCTGGTCAATATGAAAATATTTTAGTCATTGGCGCTGAAACATTATCAAAAATTTTAGATTGGAAAGATAGAAATAGTTGCGTTTTATTTGGTGATGGTGCGGGTGCATTTATCCTGTCTAAAAGTAATGATGAATCTGGGATTTTGTCTTCTTGTTTATATTCTGATGGTAGCTTAAGGGAGATATTACAAACTAATGGAGGTGTTTCATTAAATCAAAGCGCAGGAAAAATTACAATGTCTGGTAAAGAGGTTTTTAAACATGCTGTTGAAAAAATGTCTGACTCAATAATAAAAAGTTTAGAAATTGCCAATCTTACTTTGGAAGATGTAGATTATGTGGTATCGCATCAGGCCAATATTAGAATTTTAAAATCCGTAGCTAAAAAATTAAAATTAAAAGATGACCAGTCGATAATAGCGGTTGATAAACATGCTAATACATCTGCTGCTTCAATTCCTTTGGCTTTGGATGATTATTTGCAAAATAATGAATTAAAGAAAGGTGATATTATAGTTATGAATGCTTTGGGGGCTGGATTAACTTGGGGTTCTGTAGTTATTAGGTGGTAATTTACAATATACTTATATAAAATCAAAGAGTTTTAACTGTTTAAAAATGAGTGAAAATAAGTTAGTTTATAATTTTGGAGATGGTAAATCGGAGGGTGATGCTTCAATGAAAAATCTTCTTGGTGGTAAGGGTGCAAATTTGGCAGAAATGTCAAATTTAGGCTTGCCCGTTCCTCCTGGTTTTACTGTTACAACACAGGTTTGCGATTCTTATTACAAAAATAATCGTAATTTTCCCAAAGAGTTAGAATCTCAAATTAATCAATCAATTGCTAAAATTGAAAAAAATATAGGTGCTAATTTTGGCGATAGCAACAACCCGCTTTTATTTTCTGTTCGTTCTGGTGCTAGAGCTTCTATGCCTGGTATGATGGATACTATTCTTAATCTTGGTCTTAATGATCAAACTTTAATTGGTCTTGCTAATAATAGTAATAATAAAAGATTTGCCTTAGATTCTTATCGCCGTTTCATTCAAATGTATTCTGATGTGGTTTTGGGGGTAGAGCATTATAATTTTGAATCCATTTTGGATGAAAAGAAATCAGAATATGAGGTATTTTTAGATACTGAATTAACTGAAAATCATTTGGAAGAAATAATCTCACTTTTTAAAGAAAAAGTTATAGAGGAGACAGGTAAAGAATTTCCTCAAGATGTTAAAGAGCAATTATGGGGGGGGATTGAAGCTGTTTTTTCTTCCTGGATGAATAATCGCGCTGTTACTTATCGTGAATTAAATGACATTCCAGTTGAGTGGGGTACTGCTGTTAATATTCAATCTATGGTTTTTGGTAATATGGGCGAAGATTGTGCAACTGGTGTAGCCTTTACGCGTGACCCTTCAACTGGTGATAAGGAATTTTATGGTGAATATCTTATCAATGCTCAAGGTGAAGATGTTGTTGCGGGCATTAGAACGCCACAAAATATAACAAAAGCAGCTAGAATTAAAGCCGACTCGAACTTACCTTCAATGGAAGAGTCTATGCCTAGAGCTTATCATGATTTGGTAAATATCTATAAAAAGCTAGAGTTGCATTATCGTGATATGCAAGATATTGAATTTACCATTCAAAATAATAAATTGTGGATGCTTCAAACTAGGTCAGGAAAAAGAAGTGTTACTGCGGCTTTAAAAATTGCTGTGGATATGGTATCTGAGGGATTAATTAATAAAAAGGAAGCTGTTAAAAGAATTTCTCCAGAATCTCTTGATCAATTATTACACCCAAGAATAGATGATAAGGCTGATGTAGAAATTTTGACCAAAGCTTTACCAGCATCACCTGGTGCTGCATCTGGTGTTGTGGTATTTTCTTCCAAAGATGCTGAGGATAAATCAAAAGCTGGTAATGTTATTTTAGTTAGATCTGAAACTAGCCCTGAAGATATCAAAGGTATGGCTGTTGCTAAGGCAATTTTAACTTCTCGTGGCGGCATGACTTCCCACGCTGCTGTTGTTGCTCGAGGAATGGGCACCCCTTGTGTTTGTGGTGCTTCTGACGTTGAAATTAACTATAATTCTAAAGAGGTTATTATTGGTAAAGCCAAAATCAAAGAAGGCGATATTATTACAATTAATGGTTCAACTGGTGATGTAATTCTTGGAACGGTACCAACGATTGATCCAGAATTATCAGAATATTTTAAAATAGTAATGTCTTGGGTTGATGAAATTAGAAGATTAAAAATAAGAACTAATGCTGAAACTGCCAAAGATTGTAAAATAGCTAGAGAATTCGGAGCTGAAGGTATTGGTCTATGCCGTACTGAACATATGTTTTTTAATGAGGATCGTGTGGATTCTGTGCGTCAAATGATTTTATCTGAAACAAAAGAGGGTAGGTTACAATCAATTGAGAAGCTCCTCCCAATGCAAAGGCAAGATTTCGAAGAGATTTTTGAAATTATGGATGGTCTTCCTGTTAATATTCGCCTACTTGACCCACCTTTACATGAGTTTTTACCTCATGAAGATAGTGATATAGCTAAAATGGCTGATATTTTACATGTTTCAAAAGATTACATTAAATCAAGAATCAATAGGCTTAGTGAAGAAAATCCAATGTTGGGACATAGAGGTTGTAGATTAGGTATTTCTTATCCAGAAATTTATCAAATGCAAGTAAGGGCGATTTTTGAAGCTGCTTTTAATTCTAAGGCAAAAGGTAAGAAAGTTATAATTGAAATCATGGTACCGTTAGTTAGTATTCCTAAAGAATTAAAAATTCTAAAAAAAGTTATTAATGATACTTATGAAGAGGTAAAAAATAACTATTCTGACGAATTGGATTACATGGTTGGAACTATGATTGAGTTACCTAGGGCAGCAATTGTAGCTGATGAAATTGCAAAAGANGCNGAATTTTTTAGCTTTGGCACAAATGATTTAACCCAAACTACTTTTGGAATTTCTAGAGATGATGCAGGTAATTTTTTACCTGAATACAAAGCGCAAGATATTATTGAAAAAGACCCTTTTGCTGTTTTAGATCAAAATGGTGTGGGTAAATTGATTAAAATTGCCGTAGAAGGTGGCAAGAAAACCCGACATAATATTAAATTGGGTATTTGTGGTGAACATGGCGGCGATCCAAAGTCAGTAAATTTCTGCCATCATGTTGGTCTAGATTATGTTTCTTGTTCTCCTTATCGTGTTCCAATTGCAAGATTATCTGCTGCTCAAGCTAGTTTAGAAGAGATATAATACTAAATTACCTTAAAAAAATGTTTTAAAGTTAAGAATGCTATAATACTGGTGCTGTCACCGGGACTTGAACCCGGGACCTCTTCATTACCAATGAAGTGCTCTACCGCTGAGCTATGACAGCATATTTTAAACTTTATTCATTATAAAGTATAATAATTCTCTTAATAGCCTAACTTCCTGCCCAAAATGAGATAAATGCGACAAAGATTGATTATAAATTAATTCTACTTGTTGCTTTGCTTTTTCAAGCCCAATTTTTTCAACTATACTTGTTGGATTGAAATTTTTTTTCTTGTCAGAAAGGTGGTCATTAATATCATCTTTAATTTGAAATAACAAACCCAAATCTTTTGCAAAAAAAAGTAAGTATTTCTTCTGTATTTCACAACGATTACTTATTATTGAGGCAGCTTCAACAGATGATATAAATAATTTACTAGTTTTTAATAAATGAATTTTTGCAATGTCACTTGAAGTTGATTTATTATTTGCTTCTAGATCTAGCATCTGCCCACCTGCTATACCTTGAAAACCAATATTTTTAGCAATCATATTAATCAATTTTAATTTGATATACGGGTTTGTGTGATCTTCAATATTAGATAATATCTCAAAAGCAAATGTTAATAATGCATCTCCTGCTAAAATTGCCGTTGCTTCATTATATTTTTTATGACAACTTAATTGATTTCTTCTAAAATTGTCATTGTCCATGGCTGGTAAATCATCATGTATTAATGAATAAGTGTGTATGATCTCAATGGCAGTTGCAATATCAATGACATATTGGTTTTTTACACCAAAAATCTCTGAAATAACTATTGTTAAAAATGGTCTAATATTTTTTCCTTTAACAAGAGAAAGATACCTCATTGCTTCTACTAGTTTTGTAGAATAAGTTTTTTCATTAATTCTTAATAATTGATCAATTCTACAATGAATTACATTGGCAACTTCTTCTAATGCTTGCTCCAATTTTAATTCTAACATCTATTGTTTTTTAGTTGATACAGTAACTAAAGCTGATTTAATTAGTCTATCAGATATTTTGTACCCTGCTTGCACAACTTGTTTTACTATATTCTCCTCTCCTTCATCTTCAATACGAGATATTGCCTCGTGCAGATGATGGTCAAATTTTTGATTTAAAGGATATATTCTATTTATTTGATATTTTTCTAAAGTTTTTAATAATTCATTCTTTGTCATAATAACGGCATCTGTAAAGTTTTGAATTTTTTCATTTTTAGAAATTTCTTCCTTAGGCATATTTTCTTCAGCTAAAAACAGTTGCTCAGAAACTATTGTAATATCAGAAGCAAAGTTAGAAATTGCATATTTATTAGATTTTTCAATTTCTTCCTTATGTCTCCTTCTTAAATTTTCGGCATCAGCTGTCTTGAGTAATAATTTTTTATTAAGATCTTCAACTACTATTTCCAAATCAGAGATTTTTTGATTTAAATCATCTACTTCATTATTTTTATTTTCCTCATTAAAAATTATATTCTGCTCTTCACTAATATTAGAATCCTCCTGTTCGGAATTTTTTGAATTTTCTTGTTGCATTTTTTAATAATTAAATTGTAAATAATTAATTTTGTTATAACATAACTAAACTGTTTACCATTCTTAAGGCAATTTTACTGAAGTTAAGTTATTTTAAAAGTGATAAAATAGGATTATATAATATTAATTTAAATATTAAAATTAAATATGTCAAATCTAGTACCAATAGTTATTGAACAAACTTCAAAAGGAGAAAGGTCATTTGATATTTACTCTAGGCTCTTAAAGGAGAGAATTATATTTCTCAGCGGCCAAGTTGAAGATAATATTTCAACTTTAATAGTTTCACAATTATTATTTTTAGAATCAGAAAATCCAGAAAAAGATATCTATTTATATATTAACTCTCCTGGTGGTGTTGTTACTTCTGGTTTAGCTATATATGACACAATGCAATATATAAAATCTGACGTTTCTACTCTTTGTATGGGTCAAGCTGCATCCATGGGATCTCTTTTGCTAATGGCTGGAGCAAAAGGTAAAAGATATTGTTTACCTAATTCTAGAGTTATGATACATCAACCTTCTGGTGGTTTTAGAGGTCAAGCTACTGATATTGAAATTCACGCTAAGGAAACTTTGTCACTAAAGAAAAGATTAAATAATATTTATGTAGAGCATACAGGACAAAAACTAAGCGTAATTGAAAAATCTATGGAAAGAGATAATTTTATGTCTCCAGAAGACGCGTTAAAATTTGGACTTATTGACAATATTACCTCTCGTAGAAAATAATAACAACCATCTTAATTTTAATAATTATACTTTAAATATGGTAAAAGATAAAAATACTAGTGATGATCAGCATTTGAGCTGTTCATTTTGTGGCAAAAGTCAAAAAAATGTTGTTAAATTAATAGCTGGACCAAGCGTATTTATTTGCGACGAGTGTGTTACTTTGTGTAATGAAATTATTCAGGAAAATAGTAAAAAACTTTATTCTGAAAAATCTGGAAAAAAAATTATACCAAAAGATATAATTAAAATTTTAAATGATTATATTATTGGACAGGATCTTGCCAAAAAAGTATTATCAGTTGCGGTTTATAATCATTATAAAAGGATTGATTTAATTAATAGTGATAATAATCAAAAAGATAGCGAGATCAATAAATCTAACATTTTATTAATTGGTCCTACTGGCTGCGGTAAAACCTTACTTGCTAGAACTTTGGCTAAAATATTAGATGTTCCTTTTACAATGGCAGACGCCACTTCTCTAACAGAGGCGGGATATGTGGGGGATGATATTGAAAATATTATTTCAAGATTATTTCAAGATGCTAATTATGATATTGCAAAAACACAAAGAGGTATTGTTTATTTAGATGAGATTGACAAAATTACTAAAAAGAGTAGTCAAGGCTCTTCTCCAAAGGATATTTCGGGTGAAGGTGTGCAACAAGGTCTTTTAAAAATTATTGAGGGTACTATTGCTTCTATACCAACCACACCTGGTAAAAAAAATGGAACTGGAGATTATGTCCAAATTGATACTCAAAATATACTATTTATTTGTGGCGGTTCTTTTTATGGGTTAGAAAAAATTATCGAAAAAAGACAACAAGGCACCACTATAGGCTTTAATGCTGATATAAAATCAGAAGCTAAAGTTTGTAAGGACATTTTTAAGGATGCTAAAGTACAAGATATAATTGATTTTGGTATCATACCTGAATTGATAGGTAGATTACCAATTATAGCTCCACTTAATAATCTTGATGATTCTGATTTAGTTAAAATCTTAACTGAACCTAAAAATTCTATTGTTAAGGAGTATCAAAAATTATTTAAACTTGATGGTATAGAGTTAGATTTTTCTGATGAGGCAATTAAGTCTTTTGCTGAAAAAGCCTTTAAATATAAAACTGGCGCTAGAGGGTTAAGGGCAATTTTTGAAGAGGTTCTTTTGGAAACAATGTACAATGTTCCTTCAATGAAAAATGTTGACAAAGTTAAGATTTCTGCAGATAATGTTGTAAATAATACTAATCCAAAAATTGAACTTAAGGATAAAAAGCGCAAAGAATCAAAAAATAGCAAGACATTAGAATTTAAAAATTTTTAATTCACCCAATCAGTCCTAACTATTATTTTTATTTAGAAAGTAATTAGCTAGGACTCAAGAAAGTAATTATTTAATAAAAATTACCTTACCACTAGATATCCTCTGTAATTATCTCCATCCATACTATTCATTGATTTTAATAAATCAGTAATTTTTACCCAATACCATCCATTTTTATGCCCAGCAACATCCATTATTAATACAGAATCACTTTTTTCATCATAGGCGGCTAAGGGAGATATATGTCCACCTGTTTCAAGACCAAGACTTTTGCCGTTAAAATTAACTAATATATATTTTTCTTGTTCTTTAGTAATATTTTTTACCTTTTTACGAAAAAAATTTACCTCTTGTTTAGAATATTTTTGTGCATGATATTTTTTTACATCAAGATTATACAATTCTAAAATATCTTGCAATTGATCCAATGTTAATCCAGGGTCAATTTTATCTTTATGATCATTAATATTTTTTAGTGAAATAACTTCCTCTTTCTTTATAAGTTCAGTTTCGTGGTTTAGAAGAGTTAATTGCGAATGCGATTTAAATTTAATAATACCACCACCAAATATCTCAGGTTTTTCTACTTCTAACTCCTTTTGACTACTAATATTGTTGTCAAAATTAATAGCATTAAGAACTATTACCGCACTTGCTATTCCGCAATATAGTGGATTTATTTGGGGTTGAAAGAAATTTGCTAATTGATAAAAATCCTGTTTGTAAACTGACCTATCTAGCATTTTAATACCAGACTCAGAATTCCAATTAATTGTGAGATTGTTGGTATTATTGTTTTTTGGTCCGGTAGTAGAGCAGGATGATAATAGAATGATTATTAATATTCTTACTATAATATTATTCATTATTTCTTAAATTTACTAGTACTATAAAATTCTAAATTACTATTTCCTGTAAATATAATTACATTACCATCATTAGTAATATCCAGCCTATCAGAAGTTATTATACCACTATTACTAATAGCCGTCACTTGATGTGCTATAATAGTGCCGTCACTATTATATTTTGCAGCTTTACCTTTTATATCATAAAAATTACCATTATCATTTTCAAAACGAATCTTAGGGTTGTTCATCAATTTTGAACTTTTTTTATGAATATCTTTTTGCTTAACAATATTCATAGTAATGTTTTTTCCATCAATAATATAAAATAAGAAAATAGAGCTAGATATAATTAGTGATATAATACAAAATCTAAATAGGATTATTATATTTTTTTTATTCCTTTTAATTTTATTAATATCACTCATTAAATATTAGTAGAAATTCATTTCATTTTTAGAAAAATCTTCTTCATTTTGATTCTTCATTTTGTCACCTTCTTTGAAAGCCTCAAATATTATATCTTTTTTTTGTGTCAATGGTCCAGGATATGATCCAGTTAGTTTGTTAATTTTAATAAATTTTATATTTTCTGGTATAGGAAATGGTTTTGCTGGCTCATTTTTTAGAGCTTTATACATAAATTTAATAAATATTGGTAATGCAATACTTGATCCAGTTTCCTTCTTACCAAGGGTTGACGGACTATCAAATCCAGCATAGACACCAACAACTAAATTTGGTGAAAAACCCACAAACCATGAATCAAATGAACTATTGGTTGTTCCAGTTTTCCCTGCCAAATTCTTTTTTAACCATTTTGCTCTAATTGCCGTTCCTCTTTCTACTACTCCTCTTAATATTGATATTGTTTGATAGGCCACTTCTGGCGAGGTTATATCTTCTCGATCATCTTCTAATATTGGAAATATAATTGGATTATCAAGATTTATTTCCTTGTCAATGAGGCATTTTGAACAAGTTCTACTATCCTTTTTGAATATAGTCTTACCATGTCTATCCTGTATTTTATCAATCAAATTTGGAGTTACTTTTTTACCACCTGAAGCAATTGAAGAATAAGCCGATACTAATTTAATTAAATTAGTTTCTGTTGACCCTAAAACTAAAGAATATATGGGCTTTGGGTTATTATTAATACCAAATTTAGTAATTGTATCAGCCACCTTATCAATACCAATTTCACTGGCTAATCTAACAGTTGTAACATTGATTGACTTCTCTAAACCTCTTCTTAGGGTAACGGGTCCAAAGAACTTGCCTGAATAATTTTTAGGTCTATAGGGAGGAACATCCGGACCCTGATCTAAAACAATTTCCTCATCCATGATTATACTTACTGGGTTAAAACCATTTTCTAAAGCTGTTAAATAGCCAAAGGTTTTTAAAATAGATCCAGGTTGCCTTTTAGCTTGGAAAACCCTATTAAATTGATTAAGAGCGTCAATGTAACCACCCATCATAGCTAAAACATTTCCATTATGTGGATTCATTGCTATTAAGCCACCATTGATTTTTGGAATTTGCTGTAAAATGTATCTTCCATCCTTTTTACGATTTTCTACCAAAATCACATCTCCCTTTTTAAATATATCCGACATTTTGTTTAAGATAGGACCAACTTCGTCAACAGTAATAAATTTTTTAGCCCACATAATGTCTTCTAAAAATATTTTACCGTTTTCTATTTCTTCTTCCTCAAATCCAATTTCAATTTCATTCTTTTTAATATCTAAAATAATAGCTTTACGCCAATTATTTGGATATAATTTTGCTATTTTATTCTTTTCATTATCATATTTTATAATTTCAAATTTAATTAAATTATCTTTCCAATCATCAGTTATTTTTATATTGCCTAGGGCGCCGCGATATCCATGTCTTTTGTCATATTCTTCAAAGCCACGCGCAATTGAGTAGGCAGCTATTTTTTGTAATCTTGGTTCTAGCGTAGTGCGTACCACAATACCATCTTCAAATAGACTGTCAGAACCATACATATTAGTTAACTCCTTTTTTAGTAAATCTGAAAAAGCATGAGCCTTTGTTCTTTTAACACTTGACTTGTCTAAAATTATATCAGTTTTTTTTGCTGCTTCCAACTCTTTTTTACTAATATATTTTTCAGCAAACATTCTTTCAATAACCCAATTTCTTCTATCTCTAGCTCCTTTTTTATTTTTATAGGGATCTAATTTTGAAGGAGCCTTTGGTAATGCAGCTAAAAGGGCTGCTTCTTCAATAGTTAAGTCAGAAATCGCTTTGTTAAAATATATTTGAGAAGCAGCAACAACGCCATAAGATCCAGAACCAAGATAAATTTGATTAAGATATAATTCTAAAACCTCATCCTTTGAAAAATATTTACTCATTCTAATGGCCAAAATTGCTTCTTTTATTTTTCTTTCAATACTTCTTTCACTAGATAAAAGAAAATTCTTAACAACTTGTTGAGTAATGGTAGACGCACCACCAGATATTTGGCCACTTTGAGAGACAGAAATAGCATTACTAATTGCAGCCCTAGCAATTGCTACTACATCTATACCAATATGTTGATAAAAATTACTATCTTCTGCAGAAAGAAAGGCGTTTATAACTCTCTTAGGGATAATTTCAATAGGAATAAATATTCTTTTTTCCTTAGAATATTCTTCAACCAAACTGCCATCTTTGGCATAAATTCTAGTAGAAATAGAGGGGTAATATGCTTTTAATTGTTGATGGTCTGGTAAATCCTTATTATATTTATTAAAAATATAAAATATTCCAGACAATACGGCAATAAAAGCTAAAAAACCTAATATAAGTAATGTTTTGATGATTTTTTTTATCATTTTACAAGGTTAATTAATTTAATACAGAAAACTTACCCCTGCAATCTTAATATTAATTTTTTATTATTTAAAATAGACAAAATTGCTTCCTTTAAGGCGTCATTGATAATTTTTTTATCATTTTCTATTGAAGAATTTAAAAAATGCTTACCATCAATGCTAATTTCATATAATTTATCATATGAGCCTGATTTAACCTTTAATTTCAAGTATAGTTTACTATCAGTAATAAATCCCTTTTTATAAGTAATATAATGAAAATCTTCCAAAATTATTGTTAAGATTCTATCATAATTATCTTCAACTATTTGAAAACCCTTATCTTGCAAACCTTTGGCTAATTCTGTACGAAATACAGGCATAATATCCTGATCCAGGGCTAAATAGGTAGTTTTATCCTTATTGTATTTTTTATAGCCAATAACCTCATCCAAATAGACTACCTTTCCTTTGTCAAGATAGATAATCCTATCCTTTTGATAATGTTGTAAATTCTCCTCTAATTTAAATTTGTTAACTCTATCATCAATGATTAAGATATTGATTTTTCTATCAAAAACATCCCAAATTTTTTTATCCCCCTGTGAAACCAACTGAATATTTGGGTTAAGAGTAATAATTTCAACTGCAGATTTGTTACAAGATGATAATATGATAGCTAATATAATAAAATGTAAAAATCTCATAATTTACTTAAATATTTTAATAAAACTATTTTTTCACCTGCTTTGGCAATATTATTTTTATTGGTTAGGGCAGTTATTTCTTGATAAAGTAGATCAATTTTATTTTTTAAATCTTTTTTTATAACTTCCCTCTTCTTTTTATCTGCCATTTCAAACTCTTCCTTTATTTCCATAATTTCCATTAATAGCATATTGTCAGGCTTGATAGAATCAATAAAAATATTATTAATTTCAAGAAAATAAATTGCTCTTTTTAAAGGATCTTTCAAAATTTCATAAGCATTATTAATATTACTACTGTCATTTGCTGCTTTTTGTTGCTCTTCTGGTGATTTATTAATCATTAAATCTGGATGTGATTTTAATTGTAATTCCAAATATTTTTCTTCAATAAAATCCATATTTAAATCCAAGCTTGGATTAATGTTAAATATTTCAAAATGATTTTTCATTGTTAATTTATATATTTCAATATTAAAAAAATGTGCAAATTTTTCAATAATTTTTTATCAATTGAGAAAAATCCTCTAAACTTAAATTTTCAGCTCTCAAGCTAAAATCAACACCAGAATTTTGAGCCCACTCCTTAGAATATCCAGATAATGACTTTAAACTAGATCTAAGCATCTTCCTTCTCTGGTTAAAAGCTACTCCTGCAACCTTCTCAAGTAATTTTAAATCAATATCAAAAATTGGCCTATCCCTAGGTTCAATTAACACTAAGCCAGACTCGACCCTTGGGGCAGGGGTAAAATTTTCAGCCCCAATATCAAATAAATATTTAGTAAAACATAAAAAATTAACCATAACAGCAACTCTACCATATTTTTTACTATTATTTTGAGCCACTATCCTTTGACAAACTTCCTTTTGAAACATTAAAATCATCAAATCAATTTTTTGATAATGTCCAAGTAATAAAAAAAGAATTTTAGTTGCAATATTATAAGGTAAATTAGAAATAATTTTATATTTTTTATCAAATATTTTATCTAAATTAATTTTTAGAAAATCTGCCTCAATAATTTCAATTTCAGTTGTAATTTTGTTAGAAAAATATTTTTTTAATTCTTGTAAAAGGGCAATACATCTTTGATCTTTTTCAATTATAATTAATTTTTTTGGATTTTTTTTTAAAATAGAAAAAGTTAAAGAGCCAGCACCAGATCCTATCTCAATAATATTGTCATCCTTATTAATATTGGCTTGCCGAGCAATTTTATCAGTCAAATTAAGGTCAAAAATAAAATTCTGACCTAAGGATTTTTTGGCAATAATATCATATTTATTTGCCAATTTCTTAATATTAATATTCTCCACTATAAATTCTTTACATTATTTTAATTTTATGATATAATAGACCAAAGTAAACTGGTTTACAATGAATTTAAATATAAAATATACATGAGTGATGTATTTGTAAAAATAGATGGTGAGAATAAAAAATTAAAGATCCAGAGTAAAGAAGAAGAATCTTTTAAAAAAATTTCTATAGGAGGTGTAACTAAAGAAACTCTAGAAGAAATTTTTCTTAAAGCCCTAGATGATTCCGATATGCAGTCACCATCTACACAAACAGAAATAGATACAGAACAAAATTTTTGGAAACATTTTTTTCAACAAAAAGATATAGACAGTGATTCTTCTATAGATCCTATATTAAAGAATTATATTGAATTGTTTTTAAAAAATTTAGAGGAAGAAAAAGATAATCTTACAAAAAAAGAAAAAAAAATTGAAAAATTGGAAGATGGGCCCCAAGAACTCCTGACATTGCCAACTACAGAATCTTCCGAAACTACTCCATTGAAGAGTACTAAATTATTAGAATTACAAAAAGCCCGCATTGAATGGCTTCAAAATTCCATTTCTATTGACAATAATAAAGATCGGATAAACAAGTTAATGAAAGTAATCAGCAAAATTTCTTTTGATGGGAAAGGTGATCTTATTAATAAGATTAAAGAAGAAAACACATCTTTTGAAATAAATGATCAAAAATTAAATGAAGCATTAATAGATGCTTATTGCTCTATAATTGGAAAAAAAGATATATCAAAAAAAATAAGTAAGGAGTTACTCAAGAAGTTGCCTGGAGTTAATGTTAAAGGGGAGGAATTTAAAGAAACATTGCAAAAATATGTCAACTCTTTAGGTACTCAACAAGACAAAGATACAATGTATCAATTACTAAAGACAGATTACGATTATATTACACAAATACCTCAAGATAAATATTTAGATAATATAACGGATGATAAATTAGGTGATATTAAGAATGAGATTATTTCTTCACAAGGTATAGAGGATGAAAAAGGTAAGAAAGAAATTTCAAGTAAAACAATGGAAGAGATAAAAACCTTTTTAATCAGAAACCCACAAATTATTAATGAATGCTATGAGGGTTGACATGTAAACTCTGCCATTGATGAAAACAACAGAACAATAAAAATTACAGATGTTAAGGAATACGGTTTAGGCAATAAAATTGGCTTGAAGAGTGGTGATGTTATAGAAATTGCTGATGAGGTAGGTATAAATGAAGCAATTATTTCTATTAGAAACTTTAATCATAGATTCATCAAAACCATTAAGTCTAATGAAGATGCACATAAAAAAGGCGTTATTGATGAATTAAAAAAAATAAAATTACAAAGTTATGACAATACTCGCTCACACTTATTATCTGATTATTATAACCCAAATCCCAAGCGGGAATCAGAGGCAGTAAAGAAAATAATCGATGATATTGGCAGGAAAATAACAGATATCGAGAAAGATAACAAAATACAGGAGTGCAAAGATAAAATAAAAGAATTAGAAGATAAGCTAGAAGCAGCGAAAAATAAAGAAGCATTATCACAAGAATCAATTGAACAAATAGTACTTGATCTAGCAACACCGCGTAATGCCGACCAACCAAAAAAGACATCATCACCACCACTACCACCACTACCACCACCACCACCACGACCACCAAAAAGACCACCACCAACACCACCCGGAAGTACTTCGTTCAATCCACCAGCACGAACACCACAAACACCACGAGAAGAACAACAAGAAAGTGCATGGGGAGATGATGGATTATCAAGCCAAAGCTCAAGCCAACTACTACCACCATCACAAGTACCAAAAGGACAACTACTACCACTACAAGTACAACTACCACCACTACCACTATCACTACTACCACCAAAAGGACTAACACTACAACCACCACGACCACCAAATGGACCACCACCACCACCCGGAAGAAGGGCTTTGTTAAATCCATCACCACCAACACCACGAGCACCAAATGGACCACCACCACCACCAACACCACGAGCACAATTAAAAGAAATTGAATTGCAAGATGGTCCTACCCCACGTATAATAGATGATGAATTATCAAGCCAAAGCTCAAGCCCACGATCAGATGGTGAAGGCCCAAGCCCAAACCCAAAAGCACCAACAGGAAGCACAACTATTTCAACCCTCCTGCGCTAGAAGAAGATGATAACCCGTTCAATCACCATTGCCAAATCCTTTAGTAATTAAAGAACAAACTCTATCAGGATCTGGTAGGCAATAATTTGAGTTGATAAATTTATAATTTAATTGATTTTATCGCTATTATGGATAATATTGTTAAATTAGTTAATTTTTTAAACTTTAATTTCCTATAATTATTGATTATTTTGCTACAGTATGTTTAAATTACTTAAAAATACTCCAAGAATCATAGATGAAAATCATCAGAAATATTGATAAAAATCAACAGATAGTAAAATTACTTAAATGCTTAAAGAATATACAGTATCAGAAGTTTCAAAAGCAATTAAATTACTAATTGAAGATCAAATTGGCTATGTTAAAATAAAGGGTGAAATTTCTGGTTTTAAAAGAGCTAGTTCTGGCCATTTATATTTTTCTTTAAAAGATTCTAATTCATTAATTTCTGCTGTTTTATTTCGTGCTGCCGCCTCATTAATTAAATTTGAAATTGAAGATGGTTTGGAAGTTTTCGCCTATGGCCGTATTACCACTTACGCTGGTCGTAGTAATTATCAAATTATCGTTGAAAAATTAGAAATTGCAGGTGTTGGTG
>JAHXBT010000033.1 GCA_020054695.1 Rickettsiales bacterium | reverse complement strand
TCATCGCGTCATTTACAAGTTTTGATCTCATATTATCAGCCATAGACCAACCAATAATTTGTCTTGAATAAAGATCAATTACGGTTGCTAAATATAGCCAACCTTTTTTGGTAGGAATATAAGTGATATCTCCTATCCAATAAGTATCAGGAGCAATAACATTAAATTGTCTATTTAACAAATTAGGTGAAATTGTTTTATTATGTTTTGAATCAGTTGTAACTTTAATATTCTTTTTGGTTTTGCAAAAAAGACCTGCTTTTAACATTAATTTACCAATTCTATGACGACTGATAAATACCCCATTGGTTGCTAATATTTTAGCAATTCTTCTAGTGCCATAAATATTGTGATTTTGAATAAATATTTCTTTTATCATATCTGTTAATTTTTTATTTTTTTTATCCCTATTACTTTCAGGGCGATCTAACCATTCGTAATAACCACTGCGTGAAACACTCATGAATTTACACATAGTAGAAATTGAAAAATCATTCCTGCTAGCTTTTATCCATGCGTACTTTAATGGGATTCCTTGGCAAGGTACGCGGCCGCCTTTTTTAACAGATCTCTTTCTTGTTTAACTATTGCTAATTCTTTTTTAAGTCTGGCTACTTCTTCAAAATGGCATTCACTATTTTTTGTCATATTATTTGATTCTTTAGAATTTGATTGATTGCCAATCCAAGTATGTAGAGTACTAGTGTTAACACCTAAATCCCTAGCTGTTTTTGCAATTGGCTGATCTGATTCTACTGCTAATTTTACATATGATGCTCTAAATTCAGCAGAATAATTGTTCTTTTGCTGTTTGGACATTGTTTTGATTATTTATTGTTAAAATACGAATTTTAACTGTCCGGAAAAGTGTGGCCACATCAGGAGGTTAGATTTGGGACAGTCCCAGTGGAGATTTTTAAGCCATTTTACAACATTATTTCTTAAATATGATTTAATTTCAAATTGTTAAATTTTTATCTTGTATTAGCTTCAAATTTGTGATATAGTTAGAGATGTATAATAATACTTTTGCACTAATTGCTAATTTCTTTTAAATTTAAAAATATCGCAAAGAAAAAAATAACAAATATAAATAACTTATTATGAAGAACTATAAAATTGTAACTTATGAAGGTGGTTTTAATGAAGATGGAAAAAAACATGGACGGGGGCGTGAAACTGATGCCGAGGGTAATACTTTTACAGGTGATTTTGAAGATGGGATGAGACATGGATGGGGGCGTCAAACTGATGCCGGGGGTAATGATACTTATATAGGTTATTTTAAAAATGGAGTGAGACATGGAAATGGGCACTACGACTCCAAAGGTTTTAGGTATGCCGGTGAATGGAAAGATGGTAAAGTAGTTGGAGTTTTGGTCTCAGAAGAATTATTACCGAATCAGCCTGAAAAAAAACCTTGTTGTGAAGGTCCTAAACCTAAAGTACAAGATCCGGAAGTAGCTTCAGATATTCCTCTTATACAAACTCTATAATACTATGCTTTTAAAAGTTTATTATCAAAAATATCACTTATCCTAATGGTGTGCAATCATTTACTTTAGAATGAAAGAACAATGTATAATCAAGACACAAACCTTATACAAAATATCTCTTTATACTAATAAAGAACAAAAAGAGCTTAAAAAATGATAGATCAATTTGACAAAAAACTATGAATAATAAAAACTTAAACTCAAATATAAATTTCGATCTTGATTTTCTAGATAATGAACTAATCAACAATAATTTGAGTAAGAGTCCTAAAAATGGCAGTAAGAATGATAGCACTCTTGATGATTTTAAAAAACAAGCAATAGCTAAAATCTAGGCAGGAGTTCCCTTAACTGGAAAGAATGGCGTGTTTTTACTGATATGATCAAAGAGGTTATGTAAGCAGCTTTAGATGTCGAAATGGATCAACATTTAATCAATGAGCGCAATAATCTTGGTTCTGATTTTAATAATCGTAAAAATGATTATAACTCTAAAGTTGTTAAAAATGGTCAGTAAGCTTTTAAGTTGGATTCCCCTAGAGATAGAAATTGCTCTTTTGAGCCCAAGCTTGTCAAAAAAAGACAAACGGTTTTAACGGATGAATTAGACCATAAAATCATTGCTCTTTATGGTCTTGGAATGAGTTATCGAGATATTTCTATATAGAAGAAATGTATGGAATTAATATTTCTAAATCGTCAATAACCGCTATAACTGATAAAATATTGCCTAAAATAAAGGAATGGCAAAATAGACCTTTAGATGAAATTTATCTGATTATTTTTTTAGATTGTATGCATTTTAAATGTTACGATGGCGGTAAGGTTAATAGTAAGGCTTTTTATACTGTTCTAGGTATCAATCAAGAAGATAAAAAAGACGTTCTAGGTCTTTATCTATCAGAATCTAAAGGATCTAATTTTTGGCTTAGCGGTTTTAACTAATTTACAAAATAGAGGCGTTAAGGATATTTTAATTGCCTGCATTGATGGGTTAAAAGGCTTCCCTGAGGCTATTAATAATATATTTCCAAAAACTGAAATTCAACTTTGCGTCATTCATCAAATAAAAAATTCTTTGAAATATGTTGCCAGTAAGAATCAAAAAGAATTTATGGAGGATTTGAAGCTAATCTACAAGGCAAATAGCAAGTACTTAGCGGAATCTAAGCTTTTAGATCTTGAAGAAAAATGGGGCAAAAAATATCCGTTAGCAATCAAATCTTGGAATAATAATTGGCATAATTTATCAGGATATTTTAAATATTCACCAGAAATTCGCAAAATGATTTATACCACTAACGCAGTGGAAGGATTACACAGGAAGATCAGGAAAGTTACCAAAACTAAAGGTGCTTTTACCAGTCAAGCTTTGAAGAAATTAATCTATCTGGCAATTAAAAATATTAGCAAAAAATGGCAGATGCCAGTTCCAAATCGGAGCTTGATAATTGGACAATTGGATATATTTTTTGATTGTAGGCTGAAATTGGATTTAGCCAAAATGGAATTTGACACGGAGTTAAAGACGCTACCAAAACTGAAAATTTAATAGTCTCTTTTTGTGCTATCTAATTTAGTGAAATATTAATTAGTTTTTATCCACACTTTTTTAGATTTCTATTCTTGTTAATTCCTATAGTATTTATTAAGTTTAGTAGTAATAAATCATACTATGATTGATTTGAAGTTTTTTAATAGCACTTCTATTTTAATAATATTTCTACACTTTAATTTGACACACTATTAGATAACTTAATTAAGCCTACAGTACTTCCCTTAAAATCAGAAAATAAATATTCTTCAGTTCCAGTTAAAAAACATTGAATATCCAAATCTATTATTTCTAAAAAAATATCCCTCCTTTTTTTACTATCTAAATGTGAAGTAATTTCGTCAAGTAATAAGATTGGTAAATTGAGGTTCAATACTTTAAAGATACGGATAAAACCAAATATTATTGCTAATAATATTGATTTTTGCTCTCCTGTTGAGCAGCTTCTTGCTTCCATTTTATTATCTAAAAAAGCTGTAAAATCACTTAAATGTATACCAAAACTAGTTCTTTGTCTTTCAAGATCCTTTGGACGATTTTCCTTTAATTTATCTTGAAATAGTTTTTCAGTTGTAATAGAAGTATTGCTTAAAGCATAAGTTTCTATATCGCCAATAATTTGTATTTTACTTTTAGTAAAACTAGATTTTGATTGTATAATTGCTTGATTCAAATAAGATATTATTTCATTACGTCGATAAGCAATAATAATACCAATTTCTGATATTTTTTTTTCAATAATATCCAACCAAATTAAATTTTCTTTTAAACCCTTCTTTTCTAATAATTTTAATCTTTCTTTAATCTGTTTATTATAATTATTGACATTGGTTTTATGTTCAGGATAAATATTGTTAATGATATTATCCAAGAAAGATCTTCTGTTGGATTTATTATCACAAAACAGATTGTCCATTTGTGGGATTAAAAAGATAAGAGGAATTTCATTTTTTTGAGAAATAACTTTTTTACCATTTATTTGAAATAGTCTTTTGCCATTCTCAAAACTAGTCCCCAACTCATCTATCATATTGTGATTACAAATCTTGGCAAAAATAGAGAATGTTTTAATGGGGCTATTTTGCGATATGATATCAGAAAATTCGGTTTTTTTGAGACCAGATCCTTTTTTTAATAATGTTATAGCTTCTAAAATATTAGTTTTTCCTGAGCCATTTTCTCCTAAGATTACATTAATCTTTTTGGAAAAATTAAAAACAACGTTAATATAATTACGAAAATTATGAAGTTTTAATGTTGTGATTTCTATACTTTTCAATGATAGTGAAATATATTTTAAAATATAATAACATTTTCCATCTTTAAAGGGAGTTTTCTATAACCTAATTGGCAAAATTACATAAATATCAGCACTATTTTCTAACCCAACTAAAGCAGGAGTAGAGTCATCTTTTAGTTTTAATTGAACTTTCTCTTCTTTGATTTGATTTAATATTTCAAGTAAGTATTGGGGGTTAAATGATATATCAATATCATCACCATTATATTCCACTGCAATTTCTTCATCAGCAAAACTACCGTCATTAGCGCTTGCAGATAATTTTAATTTATCTTTTGTTAACGATAATTTTAAAGATTTGTGATCTTTATTTACTATTACCGTAGCTACTCTATCAATTGAGTCAAAGAAGTCTTTTTTATTAATATTGGCAATTTTGTCATTATCATAAGGGATTATTCTCTTATAATCAGGAAAATCTGCATCAACAACTTTTGATATTAAAATACTATTTTCAGAAATAATTTTAATTTTGGTTCTAGAAATTAATATTTTAACATCTTTTTTATTTTCAATTATTTTTCTAATTTCATGAACTGTTTTTTTAGGTATTATCACTCCAGAAATTTCGTCTTTTAAGGTTGATAAATTTGTCGAAGATACAGCTAGCCTGTGGGCATCTGTTGCGGCAGCTTTTATTAAAATTTTGTCATCTTCGTTGACAGAATGCAAGAATATTCCATTAATGTAATGTCTTGTTTCATCTGTTGCCATAGCAAATTTTGTTTTATCAATTAATTTTGCTAATTCTTTGGCTGGCATTTCGAACTCAGTATCCATATCGTTATCTCCCAAAATAGGAAATTCATTTGTATCAAGACAAGGTATTGAGAATTTAGATTTACCATAAGAAATTTTTACTAAAGAGTTATTATCTTCTAAATTAATGGTTATTTCCTTATCATCTGGAATTTTTTTAACAATATCATAAAATAATTGTGCAGGTACTGTTGTTTGACCATTGGATGCACATAAAGTTTTAATTTTAGACTCAGATAATATATCCATATCAGTAGTACTGAGTTGCAATTTATTATCAAAAATTTCTAATTTAACATTTTTAAGAATTGGAATAGTATTTTTTCTCTCAGTAACGCTGTTAACTAATGCTAAAGATGATGAAAGAGCTGATTTTTCGATATTAAATCTCATTATTTATGATTTTTTATTGATAATTTTATTATGCTGTAATAATCTAACTTAGTTATATGACCCAGAGTAATTCTAAATATATTTTCTAGGAAGTTTGGGGCAAACATTAATAATTTTTAACTAACATACAACATAATGTCAAGCAATTCTGATGCACACAACCCACTGGATCAATTTAAAGTTAAAAAAATATTAGAATTAGATTTATTTGGAATTGATATCAGTATTACTAATTCAGCTTTATATATGATTATAGCTACTGCTATAATATGTTTTTTTATAATTTTTTCCACTAGAAAACTTTCTATCTTTCCTAATAAGATACAAATAATTGCTGAGTCATTTTATACATTTATTAGAAATATGATTCAAAATTCTATAGGTGATGAGGGTATGAAATTCTTTCCCTTAATATTTTCACTTTTCATGTTTATCGTGTTATGTAATATTTTGGGCATGATGCCTTATAGTTTTACAGCAACTAGCCAAATTATTGTTACTGCCACTCTAGCATTGGTTGCATTTTTAACAATTACTATTTTTGCAATTTATCGTAATGGGGTTATTGGTTTCTTTCAGATGTTTTTACCTTCAGGTGTTCCCTTTGTTATGAAACCATTAATTTTTATTATAGAATTTTTCTCTTTCTTAATTAGGCCTGTAACATTATCTATTAGGCTTTTTGCTAATATGGTTGCGGGACATGTTCTTTTAAAAGTCGTAGCTGGTTTTATTGTTACTCTTGGTGTTGCTGGAATATTCCCTCTTTTATTTGCTGTTATTATGACTGGATTTGAATTGTTTGTTGCAATATTGCAAGCCTATATCTTTACTATTTTAGTATCTGCATATTTAGCTGAAGTTACAAAGTCACATTAAATTACACTCTTTTTAATCAAATAAAAATATAAATTAAGTGTCAAAAATACTTAATATTCCTGGTAATTATCACTTTCTTAGGAGTTTAACACATTTTATTCTTTCTAATTATAATTTAGACCACTTATCTAATTTAACTCTTTTGTTACCAAGTCGTCGTTCTGTACGTATAATTAAAAAATATTTTCTAGAGCAATCACAGAAGTCGGCATTAATTTTACCGAAAATAAAAGCAATTGGTGATATAGATTACGATGAATTGCTATTAGATTATATTTCTAATGAAAACTTAGATAGTAATATATCTATCAAACCTATATCTAATTTAAAATATAAGATCCTATTAGCCAAAGAGATAGAGGGGTGGAATAAAAGAACTAATATTTTTGGTAGACATGTTAGTTTGAGTCATATTTTTTCTTTGTCTTCTAATTTGGATAGTTTTTTATCTGATATTGAGAAAGAAAATTTATCTTTAGATAATTTATTTAATATTGATGATTCTGATATTTCAAATCACAAGAAGAAGATTTTAGATTTTTTACAATATTTTGGCAGTGAATGGAAAAATATTTTGTTAAAAAATAATATCTCTTCAATTGTTAATTATCAAAATCAAATGATTAATTTTTATTCTGATTATTTAAATAGGAATAAGGATAGTAATATAATAATTGCAGGTTCGACAGGAAGTGTTTTTGCAACTTCTAGATTAATTAAGACTATTTCTGAATTACCAAAGGGTAGGGTAGTATTACAAAATATTGATAAGGATATAAATTTTGATGTACCGGAATATCACCCACAATTTTTATTAGATAATTTATTAAAAAAAATTAATATTAAGAGAAGAGATGTAAAGTGCTTAAAATTTTCAGATTTTTATTTAGAAAATAACTCTCAAAAATTACTTCATTATTCCATGCTACCATCTAACGAATTTGATGATTGGCATGTCCCTATTTTAAATAAGGACTCTATAAAGAATTTAACAAAAATAGAATTGAAGGACATATATGAAGAGACAGATATAATTTCTTTAATTATTAGGGAGAAGGTAGAGTGTAACCAAGAAATAGTTATTATTTCAAATGATAATAATTTTAACAATATATTAGCAAAAAAATTAAAAAAATGGAATATAAATATTAATGATTCAGCCAGTAATTATTTACAAAACTCACAAATCATTAATTTTTTAATATTTATATTTAGGTTTATAAGTGAAGATTTTTCATCTAATAATTTAATTTCTATTTTAAAAGAACCTTTTGTTAAATGCGGATTTAAAGATGAGTTTTATAATTATAATCTTTCTATTTTTGAAAAGAATATTTTAAGAAAGAATAAAAAATTTAATGATCTAGGTGAGATATCAGATTTAATAAATAATGATAATAATTCAGATTTAATTATCTTTTTTAAAAAAATTTCTAATATTTTTAAGGATTATTATAATTTTTTGACCAAAAAAAAGATAAATTTAACAGAAATAATAGAATATAATCTAAAGATTGCTCAAAATCTAACTTTAGATATAGATAATTATTCTCAAATTATTAAATTGAATGGCTTTAATGAATTTATGGAATTTCATAATGAGTTAAAATCATTGAATTTAGATTTTAATATAAAAATAGATGATTATATAAAAATACTAAATATATTAATTTCTGGTAAAAAATTTGAAAAAAAAGGACAAAAATATTATCCAAAACTATATATTCTCTCTAATATTGAGGCAAGATTAGTCAATGCTGATATTATAATAATTCCAAACTTAAACGAGGGGGGTTTTCCTAATTTTAGCAATATCGACAATTGGCTAAGTCCAAAAATGCGTGATCAGCTTGGTATGTCTTCAAATTTACAGAAAATTGCCATTTCTGCTTTTGATTTTTCTAATTATTTACAACATAAAAGAGTTTTTTTAACTAGATCTCACATAAAAGATAACTCTCCAACTGAAAAATCAAGATTTTTATTAAAACTGGAAATAATCCTTAAAGCAAATAATTTAGAACAATATCTTAATAATGGTCAAAAATATAGACAATGGTTAGATTCAATTAATAATAATTATGTTGTTGACTTATTGCCACCAATAAATCCAAATCCAAAAATATTAGAACGCAAATTTAACTTTTCTGTAACGGATGTAGCAAAATGGCTAAAAAATCCATATTATATTTACGCTAAAAGAATTCTTAAATTAAAAAAATTGGATGAGATTGAAAATAATTTACACCACATAGGATTTGGCAATTTTATTCATGAGGTTCTAGAAATATACCTCAAAAAGGAGAGTAAAATTACCAATAAATCTAATATTAGCGATCTAACTGTTATGGCTAATAAAGTTTTTTTAAAATACTTTAAGGATAAGGAGGATAAATTAATTTGGTGGCCAAGATTTTTGGATATTGCAGAATATTTTTTTCAAAATGAACTTAATATTTTAAATGAAATTGACACTAATTTTACTGAAATAGAGGTAAATTTAAAAATAAAAGACATTAATATTGCTACTAAAATTGATAGAATTATATTAACTAAATCAGGAGAAATTATTATTATTGATTACAAAACAGGACAAATAGCTAGTAAAAAAAATCTTGCGTTAGGAGTTGAGCCACAACTATCTTTAGAGGCTGTAATTCTGTCTTTAGGAAATATTGTGAAGACAGATAATGAAGATATTAACTTATTAAGTAACATTTCTTTTGATAAAATAGCAAATTTACAATATATTAAATTCTCTGGCAAGGGCAATAGTTTAATTAGCAATAACAATAATAATAATAATTTGGAAGAAATTATAAATCAGGCAAAATGTGGTTTAGAGAAATTGATAAATCATTTTTGTTATCAAGAAAATGAGTTTATAATTAATCATGATAATATTGTAAAATTAGATGATTATCACCTATTAGCTAGGATTAATAAAGATTAATTAATTATCTTCTTGTAATAAAAGCTACTTTAATGGCCAACAATAGGTATTATAAATAATATTTTAGGTTTAATGTTAATGATCTATCTGATCTTTTTCTGACTTCTCTAATATTAACTCTAGAATTTTCTTTTCGGTAAATATATTGACTCTTTTTATATTTATGATATAAAGATATTGCAATATTTTTATTAATTTTTTGCGTTATTGAAAAGCTAAAATAATCATCTTGGGTTTTTTGTTGTTTTATTCTTGATATTTTACTACTTATTTTAAGTTTTTTATTTATTTTCTTCTTTAAATATAAAACAGGATTAAGTGCAATTTGACTACCTTCTCCTTTGCTATTAACCGAGCCAATATTAAATTCTGCTTCAAAATTTTTACTAAAAACTCGTCCTAATCCAGCAAGTGATGTGATTCTATTATAATATCCTTCTTCATCACTATTGAAAATTAATTCTTCACTAGAGGTAAAATTGTCATATTTATCCTGCTCAAATAGATTATAAAGATTAAAATAATTTTTTGTTTGGCCTATAACTATTTTATTAGATAATTCAACTTCGTATAGCTCTTTGGTTTTTCTCATTGACTTGGTGGTAGTGTGACCTTCAGTTACTTTATTATATAATTTTAATTCATGCATCTGATTTTTATTTTTATATCTAGAACCAAAATTTAAAATATAATCTTTGGAATTATAATCTGATTTATAGTTACCACCAAGGAAGATATAAATAGATGGCTTGTTTTTGTTAGGAAAGCTTGTTCTCCTAATATCAGCATATGATGATTTAGCGAAAAGAAAAAAGAGAATCAAAATTAAAAATAGGCGGGGAAACATTGCCTCATATAGTGATTTTTTTATATAATATTCCATTACTAGCTTTTTTTAAGTGGTTTTACATATAGTCTATTAATAAAAATATAAATAATTATTTCAAAATCAAATAGATTTATTTTATAAATTTTCTTTAATAAAGAATCTAATTTTGTCTAAATATTCATCAGGGTTTTTAACATTAACTAAAGATCCTTCAGGAGTATTGAAATAATCATAAAATCTGGTCATTAAAAAACGCAAAGAGGCGCAGATTAGAGCAATTGGTAGAAAATCTTTTTCTTTTTGGCTTAATTTACGTGTTTTTTGATATGACTGAAGTAATGCCTGATATTTATCAGGGCAAAATTGATTATTGCCATCAAAGCACCAAGCGTTGATATTAATGGCTAAATCATAAATAAAAATATCATTAGCAGCAAAATAAAAATCAATTACACCTGATAAACCACCTTTTTCATCAAAAAAAACATTATCAGGGAATAAATCTAAATGGCAGGCGCCAGATGGTAAGTCTAAATCCCATTTTTGATCAATGATATCAATATATTGAGAAATCTCTGTTTTTAGACCAGATCTATAATTCTCAATTTGATTGCAAATTAGATTGAATAAATCCCTTAGATGAGTAAAATTAAGATCGTTAATTCTTTTTTCAGTAAAATCTACAGCTTTTTTGTGCATTTTGGCGGTAATTTTACCAATTTGTTCACAATGAGTTGATGTAATATTGCCATAAAGACCATTATTTTGAGGAAGTAAGGTAGCGCCCTGTAAAAAAGTAACTATAGAGGCTGATTTACCATTAACTGAGCTAATAATTTGATCATCATTATTTAAGATGGGGCTGGGGCAAGAAATACCATTAGTAGCTAGATATTTTTTAAGATTCATGAAAAAAGGTAGCTCTTCTTTTTTGATTCTACTTTCGAAAATAGTGAAAATAAATTTACCTTGCTCAGTTTGGATAATATAATTACTATTATCAATTCCTGCGATAATTTCTTTGAAATTTTTCAGTTGCCCAATATTGTAATTTTGGGTTAGAAAATTATTTATTTCTTCAAAACTTAATTTGGTATATACTGCCATTTATCCTAGAGAAGATTTTGTTTCATTATTTTCTTCTTCATAAGTGCTTTTAATATGAAGATCTTTTAAATTTTTATGATTAATTTTTGCTGGGGCATCCATTAATAAATCTTGAGCTTTGCCATTCATGGGGAAGGCAATAACCTCACGAATATTAGGTTCGTCAGTAAGTAACATAATAATTCTATCAATACCAGGTGCAATGCCGCCATGAGGTGGTGCGCCATATTTAAAAGCATTCAACATGGTACCAAATTCTCTTTCAACATCATCCTTACCATAGCCAGCAAGCTCAAAAGCCTTATACATAATTTCTGGCTTATGATTTCTAATAGCGCCAGAAGATAATTCTATACCATTGCATACAATATCGTACTGATAAGCTTTAATTTTTAAAGGATCTATGTTTTCTAAAGCCTGCATTTCTCCTTGAGGCATTGAAAATGGATTATGAGAAAAATCAACCTTACCAGTTTCAGAATTAATCTCATACATTGGAAAATCAATAATCCAACAAAACTTATAGATTGATTTATTGATTAAATCTAAATCATAAGCTAATTTAGTTCTAACCAAACCAGCTATTTTTGCCGCCTCTAATTCATTACCACAAGAGAAGAAGACAGCATCACCAGCATTAAGATTAGCTGTTTGTTTTAATAATTGTAATTTGTCCTCCGATAAAAATTTAGCAATAGGACCTTTTGCCAAACCTTCTTTGTCAAAAATAATATAGGCTAAACCACCAGCGCCATTAGCAATTGCAAATTCTATAGTCTTATCAAAGAAAGAGCGCGCTTTAGAAGCGCATTCAGGTGCAGGAATTGCCCTAATAATTGAACCATTAGCAATTGCCTTAGCAAATATGCCAAAACCAGATCCTTCGAATATTTCAGTTGCCTTGGAAATAATAATTGGATTACGCAAATCAGGTTTATCACTACCATATTTAAGCATAGCATCATTATAAGTAATTCTTTGAAAATCTTCATCAGAAGTTGTTTTACTACCAAATTTACTAAAGATATCTTTAAGTAAAGGTTCAACTGCTAAAAATACATCTTCTTGCTCGGCAAAAGACATTTCTAAATCTAATTGATAAAATTCCGGAGATCTATCAGCTCTTAAATCTTCATCCCTAAAGCAAGGTGCAATTTGAAAATATTTATCAAAACCACTAACCATTAAAAGCTGTTTAAACTGTTGTGGAGCTTGGGGAAGGGCGTAAAATTTACCTGGATTAACTCTTGATGGCACCAAATAATCACGCGCACCTTCTGGGGAAGAAGCGGTTAGTATTGGAGTTTGGATTTCCAAGAAGCCATCTTTGGTCATTTCAGACCTAATGTAAGAAATAACTTCAGAGCGTAATTTGATGTTCTTAGCAATTTTTTTGCGGCGTAAATCTAAAAAACGATATTTTAAACGTAACTCTTCTGGGTAACTCTCATTCTCATCGTTAATTTGGAAAGGAATTTGCTCTGAAAATGATTCAATCTTAATTTTAGAGATTTTAACTTCAATTTCTCCCGTTCTTAACTTGCTGTTAATAGTTTCGGCGCTTCTTTTGGTAATTTTGCCAGTAATTGTTAAAACTGATTCTAAGCGAATTTTAGAAATTAAATGATATTTAGTGCTATTTTGATCAATATCTTCCTCGTTTTGATTGGCATTTTTAATAATATTAATGTCATCATCATTAATTTCAAAATCTAAAGCAGAATCAACAACGCACTGAACTAATCCAGAAGAATCCCTAAGATCTAAAAAAAGTAAACTACCGTGATCTCTTTTGGAATTTAACCAACCTGACAAGGTAACTTTTTGATCAACATTTTGGATGTTTAAATCATTGCAGTTATTTGTCTTATATTTATTTGTCATTATCAATTAATTTAGTTATAGCTTCAGTAAGATTTCTAATTAATTTAAGCCAATCCAATCTGGATCAGTTGCACCTTCACCATCAGGGGTGGAGAATATTTTTTCATATCCAGTTACTATATCAATTATATATAGTTTAGGAATAGAGCCCTTACCAAAAGGACTATTTTTTTTAGAATATATTAAATATCGACTATTTGGTGACCAACTAACGCCTTCTGCAACATATCCTGTAGCTAATATTCTTTCATTATAACCATCCTCAGTCATAATGCCAATAACAAATCGGCCTTTAATAATTTTAGTAAAAGCAATGAGTGAGCCATCAGGAGACCAAGCAGGCTTTGAATAATCACCCCTATTATTACTTATTTTATTGACATCTGATCCATTAATATCCATTTGATAAATTTCTTGCCTTCCCGATCTATCAGAAATAAAAATAATATTTTTCCCAGATGGAGAAAATGAAGCTGTTGTTTCAATGGATTTAGCAAAAGTAAGTCTTTTTCTAATTCCAGAAGTATGATCTAGAGAATATATATCGCTATTACCACTACTATCTATAGCAGAAAATATTACCAAATTAGGATTATTTGGATGAATATCGGCTGACATAGTTGTACCAGAAAAATTAGTTAATTTTTGAATGGAATTTAACTTATGATTAATGGTAAATAAGGATGGAGTATTGTTGTGGTATAATAAAATTGTTAATATATCAGGATTGTGAGTAAATCTAGGTGTCAATGCTAGACTGTTACCATTTGTAATATAATTTAAACCACTGCCATCAAAATTAATTGTAGCTATTCTTTTTTTTCTATTTTTAAGACCACCACTTTCAGCTACATAAGCTATTTTACTATTAAAGTGACCTTTTTTCTCCCTAATAATTGATTTAAATATTTCGTCTGAAATTAAATTAGCTATTTTTGATTGATTGTTGTTGTATATATAATCTTTAGATAATACCTTTTTTTCATCTAAAATATCCCATAATTTAAAATTTATCTTTATATCATTTTTATCATTTATAGTTGACTGTTCGCAATAAAGTAATGCGTCAATACCATCCTCTGAATATTTATCATATAATATTATTTCTTGATCAGTTATTTTATCAGTTATTTTATAGATTTCTGTTTCAGGCCAAGTTTCAATTTGAAATAGATCGGTACTATTTAAATTCCTTTTAATTTTTTTTATAATTACTTGAGATTCCTTGCTATTTTGATTATCACACCCCTGAAGTAAAATATTAAATTTTGGAATATCAAGATCGTCAATTACTAAATTAATTTCTGCATAAGAAATTCTAGCAAATAGAGTAAGTATTATTATAAAAATTAGTCTGAGTTTCATTTGGAGATAGCCATTTGTAATCATTATAATGTTTCTATAACTAGATTATTGTTAGTATAAATACAAACATCAGCAGCTATTTTCATTGCCTTTATGGCAATTTCCTCAGCCTCTAAATCTGAGTCTTTTAAGGCTTTTGCGGCGCAAAGGGCAAAATTACCTCCAGATCCTATTGCTATTATACCATCTTCTGGATCTAAAACATCACCATTACCTGTTAAAACAAGCGAGGTTTCCTTATCTATTACTATTAACATTGCTTCTAATTTTCTAAGATATTTGTCACACCTCCAATCTTTTGCTAATTCAACGCAGGATCTTGTCAATTGATTAGGGTATCTTTCTAACTTTTCTTCCAATCTTTCAAAAAGGGTGAATGCATCAGCTGTAGCGCCGGCAAAACCAGCAATAATATCTCCATTACCTAATTTTCTAACTTTTTTTGCACTAGATTTTAAAACTGTGCTTCCAAAAGAAACCTGACCATCACCAACAATAGCAACCTTACCATTCTTCCTTACTGACAATATTGTAGTACTATAAATCTGATCTTTTTTATGCTCTATCATTTCTTAATATATAATAATTTTTTTTATAATTTCTTTTACAACTGGTGCAGCCACTATACCGCCAGCTTTAAATTTAGTTTTTGGATCATCAAACATTACAAAAATCAAATATTTTGGCTTATCTATAGGAAATGCCGCAATAAATGAAGATATAGTTTTTGATTTATCATATGAACCAAAAGACACCTTATCTGCAGTACCAGTTTTACCACCAATTTTATAATTTTTCAGATAAGATTTTTTTCCAGTACCATACTTTACTGTATCTTCCATGAATAATTTAATTATTTCTGATGTCATTTCGCTTATTATAATTTTATTTTCTTCTTCATGTTCTTTTTTAATAAAAGAAGGGTTGTAATATTTACCATCATTGACCATAGCTGAAACTAGTGAAGTAACGTGTAAAGGAGTAATTGCTATACCGTGGCCATAAGATATTGTATATAGATTAATATCGCGCCATTTTTTAGGATATATTGGCTTTGCTATTGTTGGGAAATCAACTTTTAATTTATTTAATAAGTTAAAATTTTTAAAATATTCTTTTTGTAATTTTTTACCAATTTTTTTGGCAATTTTAACAGTACCAATGTTAGATGAGTGAATAAAGATTTCTCGAACATCCATCTCATCCTTTATTTTATAACTATCTTTAATAGTAAATTTATTATATTTAATGTCATCTTTAACATTAAAAATATCACTTGCCTTAACTAATTTTTCCTCCAAAGCAATTGCGTTAGTAATAATTTTTAATATAGAACCTATTTCATACAAACCATAGGTAATACGATTGAATTTTTGTTCACTATTAGCCCTTTTTTGTTGATTTAAATCAAAGTTTGGTAGACTAGTTAATGCTAATATTTCACCATTAGTGACATCCAAAATAACTCCTGCTGCCCCATCTGATTTAGTTTTTTTAAAAGATTTATATATCTCTTTTGTTAATATATCTTGTATTTTTANGTCTACTGCCAACTTTACATCCTGACCTTTTGATAATTCTTTATTATATTGCATTTCAATTCCAGCTATACCCTTTCTATCCAAATCAACATAACCTAAGATGTGACTAAAAAGTGATTTGTGTGGATATATCCTTATCATGTCTTTTTCAAATATAATTCCTGGCAAATTTAGGTTTATAACTAATTGCTGCACCTTGGGTGAGATATTTTTTTTAATTAAAACCCAATCTGAATTTCTTTTTGAGGTTATTTTACGCAATATATTATTATAAGATAATTCTGGCAATATTTTACTTATTTCTCTTGCTATTTTTTTTGGATCTTTGGCTAATATTTTGTCAATATATAAGGATTTTGTTTTTAAATCGGTAGCGATGATGGTACCATTTCTATCAGCAATATCACCTCTGATTAAAACTTTTTTAGGATCATATGAAGCGTTAACTACAACTTTATCACCAGTTATAGCTAAATAAAACATTTTTAATAAGATAAGGAAAAATGATAATATTATTAAAAAATATATAAAGATTAGACGACCTTTATTAATTTCGTTATTTTTATTATTTATTGTTTTTTTTAAAAAATATTCTTTTGACATTTTAAGCTAATGTTTAAAATGCCTTGTTTTTATAAAATATAAAGCAATGTTATGTTGGTCACAAGCTGCAACAACTTCTTTATCTCTAATAGACCCAGAAGGTGCTATAATAGCTTTTATACCATATTTAGCAGCAATATCTATATTGTCGGCAAAGGGAAAGAATGCATCCGATGCCATAAACTTATTATTAGAAAATTTTGATGATTTTTTACAGGCAATTTCTGTAGAATCAACTCTATTTTGCTGACCGCAGCCAATACCAACAGTTTGAAAATTACTAGAAACAACTATAGCATTTGATTTAACATATTTACATATCTTCATAGCAAACACTAACTCATTTAGTTCTTGATCAGTAACTTTTACTTTAGATACAGATTGTAAATCTTTAATATTAATAATTTTATTATCGATTTCTTGAGTTAAAAAACCTCCAGAAATTGTTTTAATTTCATATTTGTTCTTAGATTTTTTAATATTGGTTTTTAAAAGACGAAGATTTTTCTTTTTAGAAAGAGTTTCAATTGCTAAATCAGAAAACTCAGGCGCAATAATTACTTCAAAAAATATTTTGCTAATTTCTTCAGCTAAATCCACATCAACCTTACGATTTAAAGCAACAATACCTCCAAAAGCACTTTTACAATCAGATTCAAATGCTTTTTTATATGATTGTAAAATCTTATCAGAGCTTGCAACGCCACATGGATTGGCATGTTTAACAATAACGCAGCTAGGATTTGAAAATTCACAGACAATTGCTAAAGCAGCATCTGCGTCATTAAAATTATTATAACTTAAATCTTTACCTTGTAATTTTTGAGCATAAGAAATGCCACAATTATCGAAATGATCTTGGTAAATTTTAGCTTTTTGATGGGAATTTTCGCCATAACGGAGTTCTTGCTTAAGGTCAGCAGAAAAAACTAACTTTTGACCTAATTCACCATTTTGATTAAACCAATTTGCAATATTTGCATCATAATTGGCAGTTAAAGAAAAGGCCTTTTTAGCCATATTTTCTCTAAAGTTTAAATCTACACAACCATCATTATCATTAATTTGGCTTTGTAAAATTTTATAATCATCGATATCAGTAACTATTGTTTTAAAATTATAGTTTTTAGCTGTAGAGCGAATCATGGAAGGTCCTCCAATATCAATATTTTCACGTATTAAGTCACTATCAGAACCTTTTTTAACATGGTCCATAAAAGGGTAGAGATTAATGATGCTAAGATCAATTGATTTAATTTTATTTTCCTTGGCTTCTCTCAGATGTTCTTCATTATCAGGAATTGCTNATAAACCACCATGGATTTTAGGGTGTAAAGTTTTCACTCTGCCTGATAAAATTTCAGGAAATGATGTAAAGTCAGATATATTAATTACATCAATGTTATTATTCTTTAATAATTCGTAAGTTCCTCCTGTTGAAATAATTTCAATATTTTTTGCAGCAAGAAATTTAGACAGCTCAACTATATTTGTTTTGTCCGATACTGAAATTAATGCTCTTTTAATTTTAATCCTATCCATCAATAATTTTTGTTATTTGTTGTAATACTATTTCAGGCTGCTTTGAGTTATCAATAATAATTGCATCTCCAGCCTTGATTAGAGGTGCTATTTTACGATTTTTATCATTGTAATCTCTTTTTTTTAAATCTTCTAATATATTTTTATATTTTATATTAAGATTTAATTTTTGCAATTGCTCAAACCTTCTTTTAGCTCTAATTTCAACATCTACACTAACAAAAAATTTAAATTCAGCTTCGGGACAAATTACCGTACCCATATCTCTACCTTCTAAAATAGCTCCATTATATCTATTGAGTGAATCTTTTTTAAAATTAATTTGTAAATCAAATAATATTTTTCTAATTTTTGGATTTTGTGCTATTTGCGAAGCTATCTTACCTATTTTTTCATTATGAATATCTTTTGAGTCAAGATCAAGGTCAGATATAGCATCAACTAATTTACAAATTTTATTAATTTCATGTATTAATAATTTATTTTTATCAGATAAAAAAGCCAACGCTCTATATAATGAACCTGTATTTAAATAAGGTATTTGATAAAAATTACTTAAATTTTTTGCAATTGTACTTTTCCCTGATGATGAAGGACCGTCAATAGCAATTAATTTTTTTTTCATAATTATAGTATTATATTTCTATTCTAACCAAACCCTGTCTTAAAATTTTCAATTGACCGCTTTCTATCTTTACAATTGTTGATGAAATTTGATTATCACTAATTCTACCTTCTACTATTAAATTAATTTTATCTTTAAATTTTTTTTGCAATTGTTTTACGTCATTAATTTCTTTTTCTCCAGACATGTTAGAACTAGAAACGGCAATTGCATTATTATAATTAACTAATAATTTTAAACAAAATTCTTGATCTGGTATTCTAACTGCTAAACTATCATCATTTTGATTAAGTAATTTGGAAAATTTACTATTTTTCTTAGTTTTTAATATAATAGTTATTGCGCCAGGTGTATATTTTCTAATTATTTTTCTTTCTAGATCATTTAAAATAAAATTTTGTTCAATTTCTTGAATATTTTTTAAAAAAATTGCTATTGGCTTTTTATTAGATCTCTTTTTTAAATCATATATTTTTCTAATAGCAATATCGCTATTAGCATCTGCAGCAATACCATAAATGGTATCAGTAGGTAATATTAATAAATTATTAGATTTTATAATGTCTAAAGCAATACTTACTGACTTATCGTCAGATTCTTTTAAAATCATAATTCTTAGTTACAAAATATAGTAAAATAATTGCTGGCAACCCTATGAGCATTGACAGTAAAAAGAATTCTGACCAGTTTAGATATTCCGCCATTAATCCAGAAAAAGAACCAAATATTGTACGACTAAAAGAGGCTAAGGCAAACAATAAAGAATATTGAGTAGCGCTAAAAGCTTTGTTACACAAGCTACTTAAATATGAAATTAAAATAACATCTCCCATACCTCCGCTAAAATTTTCAATAAAAATAATAAAATATAGTGTTTGGTGATCCATTCCTATTATTGACTGTAAGTAAAAACCATAATTAGAAAATATTTGCATGAATAGAGCAACCCAAATAGCGTAAATTAGATTTTTTTGTTTAGCTATCCATGTTCCTGTTATAGCTCCCAAAATCATAGCTATCAAACCAAACCCTTTGACAATTTCAAAATATTCTTGATAAGTAAACCCAATATCTCTTATGAAGGGGTGCGTCATTACGCCTGCTAATGAATCACTTAATTTAAAACAAAAGATAAAAGGAAATATGATATACCATTTATGGCTAGAAATGAAGTCTATTAAAGGTTCTTTTACATATAATTTGAACCAATCATAAAATGTTTTATATTCTGGCTTATTAGATTCTATATTTTTTCCTAAAATTGTTCCCAATATGCCAATCCAAACAGGTATAGTTGAGGCAATTAGAATAGAATTCCAGCTTATGTTATTTTTTTCAACTAAAATAACAATTGCTGCTGTTGCAAGACCAGAAAGTCGATAAAATGTTACATAGGCTGTAGCTGATAATGGTTGATCGGTTTTTTTGATATATTCAATTCTATAAGCATCAACAGCTAAATCTTGTGTTGCAGAAACAATACTAACTAATATGGCAATAAATAATATCACATAAATATTGCCAGCATTAATGATAAAACTTAATATAATTATAGTAACTATAAGTAAAATTTGACTTAGCAGCATCCAAGACCTTCTTTGTCCAAACTGTTTGTGTAAAGTTGGTATTTTAATTGAATCAATCAATGGAGACCACAAAAATTTAAGACTATAGGCGGCAAAAACTAAGGAATAAAAACCTATTGTTTTTAAATCTACGTCAGATGATATTAAAAATTCTCTAAGAGAGGTTGATAGTAGATAAATAGGGCCACCAGAGGAGCATCCTAAAAGCAAGATAACAAAAATATTTCTTTGAAACATCAACTTTCTAGAGTGGGAAATGAAATTGTTAAGAAAAACCATTGATTTATATTATATTTGAATTAAAAAGATTATGCTTGGTGCAAAATAATAATCAATTACTCATTCATAAATAAGATGGATATTTTTTCAATTAATATTTTTTCTTTAATTGCTTTTATCTTAGCTGCCTATTCAGTTATGGCTAATGATGCTGTGCAAACATTAGGTACTTTTATTAGATCTAATAGAAGGATTCTTAATTGGTATCAGATGTTTTTCTTTGCAGCTGGTATAATGATTTTTACTATCTGGAATAGTTGGTATTTTAATCTTGGTGATATTTCTTATGGTAGGTTAGATAAGATTCCATTTCGCAATCCAACGTCTTGGATGGTTATTGTCCCTCCTTTGATTTTAGTAATTTTAACTAGAATTGGCATTCCAGTTTCTACAACTTTTATTATTTTAAGCTCCATTACCTCGGAATTGGTATTTAATAAAATGCTCATTAAGAGCTTTTTAGGTTATGGTTTGGCTGCTTTTGTTGCATTCTTTACTTGGATAATAATTAATAAATATTTTCATGAAGATAAATATCCCATGAGCAGAGAGGTTAAAAAGAATTGGCGTATTTTTCAATTTACTACTACTGCTCTTTTATGGTATTTGTGGTTATCACATGACGTCGCTAATATAGCCGTTTATTTACCAAGATCATTAGATATTTTTTCAATGATAATAGTAACCCTAATTCTTTCTTCTTTTTTATTATTCATGCTTTATGAAAAAGGTGGTAGGATTCAAAAAATTATTAAGTCAAAAGCCGGTACTAAAAATGTTAGAGCTGCTACTTTAATTGATTTATCTTATGCTGCAATTTTACTTTATTTTAAATATCATAGTAAAATTCCAATGTCTACCACTTGGGTCTTTATTGGTTTACTTACTGGTCGTGAATTAGCTATTTCATTAATGAATAGTGGGTCTATTGGTTTTAGAGCTGCATTGCCTGTTGTTGCCGTTGATTTTGCCAAGGTATTATTTGGTCTAGTAACAGGTGTTGCAATATTTATATTATTAAAAGGAAAATTTTAATAACACCCCGTCTTTTATCTTTTTACTATCATAATATTTGGTCAATTAAATTTAGACCATTTAATGTTAGATTTTTTTCCATAACCAATAGATTTTTAATTTTATCTACAAATATTTCTGATAAACCTCCAGTTACTATTATTTTCATTTCCTTACCATATTCTTCTATTATTTTTTCATTAAGACCGTTAATTAATGAGATATAGCCAAAATAAATACCAGAATTCATTGCTTCAATTGTCGATTTACCAATAACATTATTTTGTTTATGTGGGGTGATTTCTGGTAATTTTGCAGCAAAATCGCCCAATGCTTTTAAAGAAAGGTTAATTCCAGGAGCAATAATTCCTCCTAAATATTCCATGTTATTACCAACAATATCAAAATTTGTTGCAGTACCAAAGTCAATAATAATAAGATCTGATCCATATTTATTATTGGCATAAATAGCATTAACTAATCGATCCACACCAACTTCTTTTTTATTTTTAATATTAATTTTTATAATCTTCTCTAGATCAGTATTTTCTAGATAGGTTGTTTTTTCATTAATTTTTTGACAAGCTCTGAAAACCTTTTCATCAATCTTAGGAACAACTGACGCAATAATAATTCCTGAAACATCTTTTTTATCTAATTTATTATTATCTAGAAATTTTTCAATTTCAATTTTAAAAAATAGATAATCCCACTTAATTTCTGTATTAAAACGATGTTCATATAATAATTTATCATTAAAAAATATTCCTAAGTGAATATTTGTATTGCCAATGTCAATTGTTAGTAACATTTTTTAAAAAATTTATTTGCAAGAAAACATTATATAAATAATACTTTTATCTTTAAAGTAAATTATTCTTTTATGATTTTAGGTTTAGGTTTGGATATAGTTACAATTTCTCGTATTACTAAAATTTACAAAATTAAAGATCAGAAATTTTTAGCAAGAATTTTAACAAAAAATGAAATTATTCAATTTAATAATTTTGCTTTAGATAGTAAAAAAGAAAGTTTTATAGCTAAAAGATTTGCAGCCAAAGAGGCGTTAGCTAAAGCAATTGGAACTGGAATTGGTAGGATTAAATTTAATGAAATTGAAATTTATAATAATAATAACGGCAAACCAGAAATTAAAAAAAACAATAAAGTAAATGAATTGGTAAAAGAATTATTTACAGTTAAAGATTATCAAATTAATCTTTCTTTAAGTGATGACTCTGATATTGCTCAGGCAATTGTGATTTTAAGTAAAAAATAATGCAAATAAATCCTTCATATAAAATTATTGCTGATCATTTAAGATCTTCTGTTTTTCTTATAGCAGATGGTGTTATGCCTTCAAATGAGGGTAGGGGGTATGTCCTACGGCGCATTATGCGAAGGGCAATGATGCATATTCACAAACTAGATTCTAAGAACCTAGCTATGTATAAGTTAGTTCCTAATTTTATTAAACAAATGTCTTGTGCTTATCCTTATCTACTTAAAACTGAAGAATTAGTTACAGATACTATTAAAATAGAGGAAAAAAGATTTATAAAGACTCTTAAAAGTGGTTTGGATATTTTAGAAAAGGAGGTTAATAAAGTTTCTGATAATAATATCCTTTCTGGTAAAGTTGCCTTCAAATTATATGATACCTATGGTTTTCCAATAGATTTAACTCAGACAATCTTAGATGAAAAAAAAATAAAAATTGACATTAGCGAGTTTGAATCAGAAATGAAAATTCAAAAAGAAAGAGCTAAGAAAAATTGGAAAGGAAGCGGATCTCAATTAGATTGTAATATTTATTTTGATTTAGAAGCAGAGTTTGGTTTAACCAAATTTATACGTCATGAAGAGTTTAAATTAAAAGCTAAAATTATATCTATTTTAAAAGATGGTCAAAAAATTGATAAAGTAGACAAGGGAGATCAAAATATTGAAATTATTCTGGATAGAACACCTTTTTATGCAACCTCTGGTGGTCAAAAGGGTGATGACGGTAACATTATATCGCTTTCTGATATTAAAAATAATGAATTAATTTCTTATAATAAATTAGAAAATGTTCTTGATATTTTTGAAACTAAAAAATTCTCAAATGGCGTTTTTTCACATTTTGTCAATGAAGTTAAAGGAAAATTTTCCATTGGAGATGAAATTTTAGCTTTAATTAATAATCGTAATCGACAATTTAGGTCTCAAAATCACTCAGCAACCCATCTTTTACATTTTGCTTTAAGAAAAATTCTTGGTAACTATGTTACGCAAAAAGGTTCTAATGTTGATGCTAAATCACTTACTTTTGATTTTAATCATAACAAATCTCTAAGTTACGAAGAAATTATTGCTATTGAAGATTTGGTTAATTTTTACATTCGTCAAAACAGTCCGGTTCAAACTAAAATTATGGATATTAAAAATGCTGAAAAAGAAGGTGCAATGATGTTATTTGATGAAAAATATGATAGTGAGGTTCGTGTTTTATCAATGGGTCAGGATAATAATGAATCTGTTTCTGTTGAATTATGTGGTGGTACCCATGTCAATCATACTGGTAATATTGGGTTATTTAAAATTATGTCAGAAAAATCAATTGCTGCAGGAATTAGGAGGATTGAGGCAGTAACTGGACATTTTGCACTAGAATATCTTAGAATTAGGGAGCAAAAATTAGATATTTTATTAAAATCTTTAAAGATTGAGCAAAAATTTGATGAAATTTCTATTAACTCTGATGATTTTCACCATCCACAGAAGGGTTTTGATGATTTTTATTATTTTTCTGATGAAAAAAAAGGAAATATCACTAGTTATAATGAAATAAAAATTAGCAAGAATCTTTTGAATCAAATTAACGAAGTTGGATTAGAAAAAATTAGTGAAATTAAATCCAAAAATAAAGAAATTGAAAAATTAAAGTCAGAAAAACTAACTGGATCTGACTCTAATTTTACTAATGAAAAAATAGGCAGTATAAATTTTGTTCATCATATTTTTAATAATATTGAACCAAAGGATTTTAGAAATTTGACAACAAAGATAGCTTCTAAGAAAGAATATAAATCACAATCTGTTATTGCCTTTTTCGCAGAAAATGGGGTTAAGATAACTGCTATACTTTCTATTAGTGACGATTTAACAGATAATTTTAAGGCTGGTGATTTAATTAAAGATATTATTGCTAAAATTGATGGCAAAGGTGGTGGTGGAAAACCTAATTTTGCAATGGGCGGTGGTAGCAATAAGAATGGTATTGTTAACGCTGTTAAAGCACTAAAGGTTTATTTACAAAACTCTTCCTTGAATAAATAGAAAAATTAAATGTCTTAACCTAGGTTAGTTATACTTTTTTAATGTTATTTAATTTTATGTAACAAAAGATAAAGCTATAATATTAATAATTTTAATAACATTAATAATTTTATTGTGTATTTATGAAGATACTCTGTCTTTAACAATACTCTGATAACCTGATTTTAAATGCAAGTTGTAGTAACATAATCTAAACTTAAATTCTAAGGGTATTTTAGGTATAGATTAGTTAAAATATCTAATTTTGTAGCGATACTTTACTTTAGAAAAATAATATAATATAATTTTTAGATGCTTAATAAACCATTAATAACAAATATCTTAGCAATAACTTTAATTATTATTGGCTTTTTTTTCCCAATTTATGAAAATCTATTCTTTACAGTTGGTGCTTTTGCTTTATCTGGAGCTGCCACTAATTGGATTGCAATTCATATGCTTTTTGAAAAAGTGCCATTCTTATATGGTTCTGGTATTGTTGGTAACCAATTTAATGATTTTAAAATAGCTATTAAAAATCTTATTATTAATGAATTTTTTAATAAGCATCATATTGAAAAATTCTTTACAGGTGATCAAATGATTTCCTCCGACTATATTAATAAAAAAATTAATTTTGATAAAATATTTGAAAATTTAACTGAAACTATAATGGAATCACAATTTGGATCAATGCTTAATATGTTTGGAGGTAAGGCAGCTCTAGACCCCTTAAAAGAACCAGTAACTAAAAAGTTACAGGAAATTATCAAGCAATTGACTCAAGACAGCTCTACTAAAAGCGAATTTTCTAATAATATTATTATAAAAATCGAAAATATTATAGATGATCGCCTTAGTCAATTAACACCAAAAATGGTCAAGAATATAATTTCTAATATAATCAAAAAACACCTAGGCTGGCTTGTTGTTTGGGGTGGACTATTTGGTGGTATTATTGGTGCTATTTATAATTTTTTATAGTCTATATGAAAAAAATCTTATTTTTAATATCAATTATTTTACCTTTAAATCTTTATGCTACAGCTTTAAGTATTAATAATAGCGATATAAGTATAAGTGATTATGACGAATCTGATCATGATACTATAGAATTTCAAACAAATCATAAATTAAATATAAATAATTCTAATTCCCTCGATATCTATTCAATTACTACTATTGCTGATGGTACAGGTATCTTAGATTTTAATACTAATTCAACAAATTTAAATATTATTGGTGATATTGGTACAGATGATTTGAGAATCGGTAGTTTAGATCTTAGTGTTAACGGTCCTCAAGATCATAATATTAATTCTGTAAATTCTGGCGTTATTTATTTACAAGATCTTAAAGTTAATCAAGATAATACGGCTGCCATAAATATTAAAATACTTTCTGGTAGCGCTATAATTGATACAGAAAATTTAGATATTTCTCAGAATCTTATTTTAAATAATCAGGCAAATATAGGTTCTATTAATTTTAAAAACCAAAACGCTAGTGCTACTTTTGCTAATGCAGCCATTTCTGGTGATGTTTCGCAAAGTTCTGTAGTAGGCAGCTTACTTACAACTTCCCAAGGATCTATTAGTTTTAATGGTAGTGATGCACAATCAATCAGCGTTTCTCTCGGTAGCTCTGAAGGTGAAATTACCACCACCGTTAATCAATTAAATATTAATAATAGCCATGAGGATGGTATAGTATTTAGTAGCAATAATAATAATTATGTACAGGATATGATTTTTAATCATAACGAAGAAGATGCTCGAATTACATTATATGATACAATATTTTATCTTAATGGTAACATAACTAATAGCAACTCCGACATAGATAAATTTTATATTTTAAGTAAGGGTACTGGAGGAATAATTTTAACTGGAAAAACACAAAATGTTGATGCTGATTTTGGACAATCAGCTAGCAGTAGATTTAATGATTTACAAATTCAATCAAGTGAAATTAATTTTTCTGGTGATTTGTATTTAAACAATTTAAATATTGTTCAAAATGCTGGTCGTTCAAACGGCCTTACTATTTTAAATTACAGAGGTATTTTAGATGTCTTTGATCTAAAGGTAGGTAATAATTTAACAATTAATGGTGATAAAACTTTAAATATTAATAATATTAATTTTGATAATTCTAAAAATTTAACCCTGAATGTAGATGCAAATATTTCTGGTAATATTACAGAATCTAACTCGGTAAGTGCTAAAATTTTTTCCAATAATAACAATATTACTTTTAATGGTTCTTCTTCTCAAAATATTGCCGTTTTAATGGGTGATGAGAATAATAGAATTAAACAAATTTCTAATTCAAATAGTGATAATGTAACTTTAGCTAAGAATGTATTTGTTGAAGATGTTGCCTTTACGAATGAATCATCAGGCGGAAAATTATTGATTGCCTCAGGTTTCAAGTTGGATGTTATTGGCAATATTACTGCTTTAAATCCTGCCAGCTCTTTTATTGCTGGGACTGGTGGAACATTAGATTTGACTGGTTCCGGTATCCAAAATATCACAGCTGGCCTAGGAGCTAATTCTGAAAGTCTAAATAACTTAAATATTAATAATAATAATGTTGTTATTAATAATGGAATAACTTCTTATATTGACAATTTAAATCTAAATTCTGGCTCTATTACTCTAAATTCTGGCTCAATAATTGATGTTAAAAATTCTTTAGATTTACAGTCTAAGACTATTAATTATGCCATCACCTCAACCACTTCCAATGTTGCTAAAATTACCTCTACAAGTAGTAATGAAATAGCAACCCATTCTTCCAATATAAATATTGACTATAGAAACATTTTAGGCTCCTCTTTGGTTAGCTATTTGGGAACTAGCTATGATATTATTGATAATAATACTGCCTCAACAACTATTGATACTTCCAATATTACTCTTACGGATAACTCCTATTTAGCTAATCCTGTTTTGACTGTTCGCTCTTCAGATAAAATTTTAACCTTATCCACAAATCTTGATAAAAGTATTTTTAACACTGTTACTTTGGGGCAACAAAATTACGATATTATTAATTATATTTTAACAGATTTAGGAATTTCTAACCCATTATCAATTACCAATGCTGCAGAATTTAAAGTTTTTCAAAACTCTATAATTATTCCTAGAAATAATTCTAATATTAAAAATAACATTAATTTAAACCAAAATATTGCTTTAATTATTGATGGCCAAATAAAATCTAATCAAAAAAATATTTGGGGTAATATTATTGCTTCCAATTTGCACCATAAAACAGATTCAAAACAAAATGGTTTTGATGCCAATAATGCTGGGTTTATTTTTGGATATCATAAACAATTGAATAAAAATAACCTTTTAGGTTCAGCAATTTTTTATGCCAATTCTAATATTGCAACTGACCATGACTTACAAGATGACCAAACTAATACAGTTGGTTTAAGCCTTTATCATAAAAATTATAATGAAGAGCAAAAAGGCTTATTTAGTTTTAATAAATTAACCTCATTTTATAATTTTTATTCCTTAGAAAGAAATATTAACCTTGGTAACGAGTATAAAAAGGCAAGTGCTAGTACAACAGGACTAACACTAAATCTAGAAACGGGTCTTGGTTACAAATATAATTCTGCCAATATTACCTATACACCAAAATTATCATATCAATATTTTAGAGATCAAATAGCTGGTTATGAAGAAAATAATGCAGGCAATTTATCTTTAAAAGTTAGTAACAATATATATGATTCCCATAGATTAAAATTAGGTTTAGATATTACTTTGACTGAAAATATGGATTATAAAACTTTAGA
>JAHXBT010000025.1 GCA_020054695.1 Rickettsiales bacterium | reverse complement strand
GGTGTTAAAGGTGGAATCAGGGTTAAAAGCAATGCTAATGCTGGTGATGCATATTCTGCTTTTAATGAAGCTAAAGAAAAGGCAGCAAAACAACTTAGAAGATACAAAAGAAAGCTAAAGAATCATCACAAAAAAATCAATTCTAAAGAAATAAATTTTTTAAATTCAATTTATGAATCTCCAAAATATATTATTTCCGAACAAGTTGAGGAAGAATTGGATGTAAATGATGATAGTAAAGAAATTATAGCTAATGAAAATATTAAATCTTTTGATATTATAACCGAAAAAACAACCGATATAGAAACTCTTGCAATTGACGAGGCAATTATGAAGATGAACCTGGCTGATTTGCCTGCTATCGCATTTGTTAATGAAAAAACAAAAGATATTAATGTTGTTTATCACCGTAAAGATGGTAAAATTTCTTTAATTGACTTGAAGACTGGTTATTAAAACTAACCTTTCCTGCCAAATATTGTTGCTTTATTTATAATAAGTTTATCTAACACAATCCATCTTAGAAAAAAACCTTTTGGTTTTTTTAATACAGAATAATAACCAGAAAAAAGCAACTATATTTTTTAACCTTCTAGTAAAAATATTTGATTTTGGTGTGGCATTATATAGAAATTATAATTAAAAAAAATTTATAAAATATAGAACTATATTGTTCATTTTTTAATGCTATTTATATTAAATATGTCGATAAAATAATTTTTGTGAAAAAAATCAATATATCTCCAGATGATGTTGGATCTAGAATTGAAAAATTCCTGTCAAAAAACGCTTTAGGATTTTCTCTTACCCAAAAATTAATTAGAAAAAAACAAATTTTAGTTAATGATCAAAAGATACAAATTGGATATAAGATAGAGACAGGAGATGAAATTACTATTCCAAATATTGAATTTACTCAAAAAACAAATAAAAAACCAAAAGTTTCTAAGGAAAATATTGCTAAAATTACTCAAAATATCACTTTCCAAGATGATATCATAATAGCAATTAATAAGCCAAGTGGTATTGCAACCCAAGGAGGATCGAATATTAAATTTTCTGTTGCTCATTCATTGCCATATCTAAAATTTGGCAATGAACAAACACCAAAATTAGTGCATCGTCTTGATAAGGATACTAGTGGTATTTTATTAATTTCTAGAAATCGTCAAATTTCAGATGTTTTATTAGATAAATTTAAAAATAAACAAATTAGTAAAACTTATTTGGCATTAATTATTGGCACTCCATCTAAAAAATCAGGAGAAATAAATTTACCTTTACTTAAAAAATACCAAGGTAGGAATGAAAAAATTTATGTAGATAAAAATGGTAAAGAAGCAATTACCAAATATAAAATTTTATCTTCAAGAGATAATATTTCTTTGATAGAATTATACCCTATAACAGGTAGAACTCACCAATTAAGGGTCCATATGAAAGAAATAGGTCACCCAATTCTAGGCGATTATAAATATGGCCAAAAAGGTAAAAATGATTTTAAAAGATTAGCTCTTCATGCTTTTAAAATCGAAATTAAGGATTATTTTTGTCAAGATTTGAATATAAAAAGTAAAAAACCTGAATTTATTAAAAATTATGAGTAAAATAATTATTTTTATCATTAAATTATACCAAAATTGCTTTTCATTATTTTTAGGTCATGGTAAATGTCTTTTTTACCCTACTTGCTCTAATTATTTTATTAATAGTATCAAAAAAAATGGTATAATTAAGGGTAGTTTTTTTGGAATAATAAGAATTTGCAAATGTCATCCATGGTCAAAGGGAGGTGTTGATGAGGTGTAATGTGGATTATTATTTAAAAAATTAACAAATATTTTTTTTCTAGTAGAAAAAGATACCCTACTATATTGCTTGGTTTTTTGTTTATAAATTCCAATAATTTTGAACAACTGAAATATATTTCCTCATTTTTACAATATAATCTTCAAAAGAATTTGTAATATTTGTTCCTAAAGATGGTAAATATAATAAATTATAATTGAGATTTCTTAATAATTTTATCTAAAGAAAAATCATTATGATTACCATTTAAATCAAAAAACTTTTTATCATCGCTTCTAATCTTAGAAAATAATTTTTTACCTAATTGATAAGGCACTATTTTATCATCAATTGAATGAAATTGAAAAATCTTTCCATCAATATTTTGAGCATATTTGGTAGAATTGATAATATTTTTAGCAAAAATACAGAAAATATAATATTGTTTTAGACACATTGAATTTATTGAATCAAAGCCATTAACAACTATGGTTCGGTCCAAATTGGTATATTTGGAAGCAAGATAGATAGCAGCAGCAGCACCAAGACTTGTTCCCATAATTACGATATTTTCTTCTTTCCAACCATTATTTAATAAATATTCCATAACTTTATCAGCAGAAAGATAGAAATTTTTCTCAGAGGCCTTTCCTGTTGATGGTTTATATCCATAATAGGTTGGGATAAGTAGGTTTAGATTAGTTTTTTTAAAAAATTTATCAGCAATGATAAAGGAGTTATCGCCGACATTACCATGAAAATAAACTAGAATTTTATTACTTTTTTTGGGTAAAAAGAAGGCTTTGAGAGTTTTTTTATTATCTTTATAAATTTCTTTAATTTCAGTGAATTGAGAAAATTCTGAATTTTCTAAAAATTTTAGGCCAGTTTTTGATGGTTTAAAAATAATAAAATCAGCAGCAAAATATAAAATTGATGAAATAATTAACCAATAGAAAAATATTGCAATTATTGATCTTTTTAGTTTTTTTTTAAGATTATTAGTTTTCATTACGGTTATTAGTTTTTAGGAAATTGATTTTTAAACCATGTAATTTGTCTTTTAGCATAATTCCTAATTTTTTTGGTTACAATTTCAATCATTTCTTCTTTTGTTAGTAGATTATTAAGATAGCAATTAATCTCTTTATATCCTAGCATTTTACTAATTAGGTTTTTGGGATCAGGGTTTAATTTAGATAATTTTTCTACCTCTTCAATAGCGCCATTTTCTAAAATAAATTCAAATCTTTTATTACATTTTTGATATAATTCTTGTCTTTCAGGTATTAATTTGATGATTTTTATTTGATCTTGATCAAAAAAAATTTCTTTCGGTTGATTTTGCCAAAAAGTTAAATCCTTGCCGGTTTCTTTTAAAATCTCTGCTCTTCTAATTAACCTTTGACCATCAAGGTTAGCGGTATTTTGGTCACCTAAATTTGTTAAAAATTCGATAAATTTTTCATTACCAATATCATTATAAAGATCGCGCATCTCTTGCTTTAATTCTTGGCTAATTTGAGGCATTTTATTAATACCATAATAAAGACTAGAAAAATATAGCCCAGTTCCACCAACTATAAAGCATTTTTTACCTTTTTGAAGTTCCTTCTTAATTTTTGGCGAAATTAATTCTAACCATTTAGCCACAGAAAAACCTTGCTGATAATTTAAAAATCCATAAAAAAAATGTGGCACAATTTTTTGTTCTACCATAGTTGGCTGTGATGATAAAATGGGTAATTCCTGATAAATTTGCATAGAATCAGCGTTAAAAATTACTCCATTATCTTCCTGTGCTAACTTTAAAGCCAAAGATGATTTACCACTGGCTGTTGGTCCAAAAATAAAAATAATATTTTTATCTATCTGCATATTACGCCAAATATTATTAAAAAAACTTAGATAAAGACAAATCTGGGTTATTCATTTTTTAATGATGTTGGGTATTATAATTGATTTTACCACAATCACCAGGATAAAAATTATAATAGCAATAGTGATAATTATTGGTCCTAGAATTAAATCAGATAGATAAGACAAAATAACTCCTAGAATACTGGAGAAGATGCTAATAATAGTAGAAAAAAGTAGCATCTGTTTAGGTGATTTACTTATAATTCGTGCAATGGCTGGTGGAATAATCAAAAGAGAGGTTACTAATAAAATTCCAGTAATTTTAATTGTAATAGTAATTGTTAGGGCGATTAGAATTGTAAGAATCATACGATATTTAGCCGGGTTAATGCCAACAGAGCAAGCAATATCTGAATTAATGGTCAATAGGATAAGTTTTTGCCAATTAAAGAATATAACAGGATAAACAATAAAAAGAGCTAAATAGATCAGGAAAATATCGTCATTTTCAACAAAAAGTAAGCTGCCAAATAAAAATGCTTTTAAATCAAAAATTATATGAGAAAAACTTACTACAACCATAGCTAAAGAAATTCCACCATGGGCTAGAATACCCAGTAAAGCATCATTTGAAAGGATATTTTTATTTTGCAAATATCCTAAAATTAATGCAAAAGAAATTGTGGTAGCTAAAATCATTAAATTAATATCAATAGAAAAAATAATTCCAATAGCAATACCTAATAAAGAAGCATGCGCTAGAGAATCACCAAAATAGGCCATTTTTTTCCAAACAATAAAACAGCCTAAAATAGAAGTAATTAGACTAATACCAATGGCAGAAATAATAATTTTTATAATAAATTCATCCATGATGATGGTCGTGATAATGATTATAGATTGAGATTAATTTATTCATGTCATTGCCAAAGATTTCTTTAAAGTCTGGGTTCTTGGCAATAATTTTTGGCTCTCCCTGGCAGCAGATATGCCGATTTAAACAAATAACTTTTTTAGTCGAAGACATAACGATATGTAAATCATGAGAAATCATTAAAATACTTGTTTTTTGCTCTTGATGTAAATTTTTGATATAATTATAAAATTCTAATTGACCAGAAATATCCAAGTTTTGCGCTGGTTCATCAAGAATTAATAAATTAGGCTCTGATAAAAGAGCTTTTGCCAAAAGTATTTTTTGTCTTTGGCCTCCAGAAAGATTATTTAACTGGGTTTCTAAAAAATTTTCAATTTTTAAATCTCTAAGAATTTTATCAAATAATTTTGGTTTGATTTTTTGATTTAACTGCAAAAAATATTTAGCATTAATGGGGATTGTTTGATTAATATCTATTTTTTGAGGTACATAGCCAATTTTAAGATTTTTATTTCTTACGATCTTACCGTAGTCATTCTTAACTGAGCCAATAATAATTTTAATTAAACTACTTTTACCTGCGCCATTTGGGCCAATTATAGTAATAAAATCACCCTTCCTGATCTCAAGGTTAATATTTTTGAGGATATTTTGGTCAGCAAAATTAAGGTTAATATTTTCTAAAGAGATTAAATTATTCATTAATTTTTAATTCTATATCCTATTTTTAAAAGATGATAATTAAGGGCGAAAAGTAAGATATTAACTCCCAAAATTACAAAAATACCAATTGTTAAATTACTATCATGATATCCAGTAACACCATAGCGAAAACCATCAATCATATAGAAAAATGGATTATAATGTGCTAAATTTTCCAATGTAGGAGGTAGGTTTTTAGTGGAATAAAAGGTCCCAGATAAAAAAGTTAGCGGAGTGATTAAGTAACTAGTGATGGCCGACATATGGTCAAAACTATCTGATAAAATACCGCATAAGATACCCAATAATCCCAAAAATATAGAGGTAAAAATAAGGTAAAGACAAATATAAAAAAGGTCAAAAATAGCAATATCTAGAAAAAACCAAATAGCAATATAAGATGTGATTCCGACCATAATACCACGTAAAACTGAACCAATAGCAAAAGCCAATATAATTTCTAACGCTCCGAGAGGTGGAATGAGATAATCAATAATATGACCTAAAACCTTAGCCATAACAAAAGAGGAAGAGCTATTGGCAAAGGCATTTTGCATAGCAGTCATTATAATAAGTCCAGAAGCCATAAAAACTTGAAAATCTAAATTACCAATTTGGATTTTATTACCAACCGAAATAGAAAAAACTGCCAAAAGCAACAAAGAGTTGATAATTGATGAAAAAATCGTTTGATGATAGACTTTTAAAACCCTAAAAACTTCTTCTTTTGTTAAAGTTAGCGTTCCGTAATAATTAATCATTTATATTGAAAAGAATATTTATATGATTCATGATATATTCAATTTTATATTACCTTTGTAATATAAAATAATCAAAAATTTGAAGAAATTCTGGAGAGATATTATATATTTAACAATAAAATAATATCCCTCCTAAATAAAATATTTTGATTCTCTAATTTTCGTTGGTAGTATAATCCAAAATTAATTTTAAATTATTAGTAATAAATGCAAAATTTGCAAGAAGTTAAAGAAGATTGTCAATCAAGAAGAATAAATTCTCTAAATCTTAAAGATTTAGAGGATATAAGATTGAGTTTTTTAGGTAAAGAGGGTTTGGTTAAAAATTTGATGAAAAATATTAAAGATTTAACTATTGAAGAAAAGAAAAAATTTGGCTCTGAAGTTAATCAATTTAAAAACTATATTACTTCTCAAATTCAGACTAAAAAAGAAGTTTTTGAGCTAAAGGAGTTGAATGATCGCTTAAAGAATGAAAAAATTGATGTTACCTTGCCAGTGCGTAAATTTAATAAGGGTAAAATACATCCAATTAGCAAAGTCATTTCTGAAATTGAAGAAATTTTTATAAATTTAGGTTTTAATGTTACTGATGGCCCTGAAATTGAGGATGATTTTCATAACTTTACTGCTCTTAATATTCCAAAAAATCATCCAGCAAGGCAAATGCAAGATACTTTTTATCTTGATCAAGAAGATGCAGATCATGATAAATTACTACTTAGAACTCACACTTCTTCAGTTCAAATCCGTAAATTGCAAGATTCTAAACCTCCTTTATCTGTTATTTCAATTGGCAAGGTTTATCGTCGCGATTCTGATCAAACCCATACTCCGATGTTTCATCAAATGGAGGCTTTGATGATTGATAAAAATGTTAATATGGGTCATTTAAAATGGGTTTTGGAAGAGTTTTTAAAGAAGTTCTTTGAGATTGATAAGATTTCTATGAGGTTTCGTCCTAGTTTTTTTCCATTTACCGAACCTTCAGCCGAATTGGATATTGGTTACGAGAAGAAAAATAATCTAATTTCAATTGGCGGTAGTAACAAATTCTTAGAAATTCTTGGTTGTGGCATGATACATCCTAATGTTTTAAAAAATGTTAATATAGATCCTGAAGAATATCAAGGTTTTGCATTTGGTGTTGGGGTTGAAAGATTAGCCATGTTAAAATATGGTATTACTGACTTGAGGAGTTTTTTTGATAGCGATATAAGATTTTTAAAACATTTTGGCTTTTAGGTTATATCAACTATAGTACAAATATTTTGTTTTTGGTTGGGTAATAAAATATGAATAATATAAAGCAACTTTTTTCAGATCCAAATTTTTATCTTTGTTTTTTTACTGATCATAACAAAACAGATAATATTAAAGTTATTTCAAATTTACCTAAAAAAGCACTAGTTATTTTTCGTGAATATGATCTTTCTTATCAAAAAAAACTAAAGTTGGCAAAAGAAATTCAAAAAATTTGTCAAAAAAGAGATTTAAAATTAATAATAGGTAAAGATATTAATTTAGCTAAAGAAATTTCTGCAGATGGGGTACATTTTTCAGATCGCGACAATTTTTTAAGTCATTATAAAAAAACAAAAACTAAGTTTTTCGTAAGCTGCTCCTTTCATTCCAAAACATCTATTTTAAAATACAAAGATTTAGATTTAGATTTAAGATTTATTTCACCAATTTTTGCTACAACAAGCCACAAAGATAAAAAATCACTTGGAGTTGATTATTTAAAAAAATTAACAGAAGAAGAAAACATAAAAATTTGCCCATTAGGCGGAATAAATATGAAAAATATCAAAAAATTACAATATCTTAACATTTCTGGTATCGCTGGAATTGATTTATTTAAAGATTACGCCTAAACAAAAATATGATAGATTTAAAAGTAAGAATAATTACCTTTATATTTACAACAAAGGGTATAACTTATAAACATTGATAGATTTATTACATCTAAAACAAATTAATAAACTTTAAATTAGTAACATCTCCTTAATTATTGACAAGTGTCATTTGAAATTTATGATCTATAATGACACTAATCATCACTATAAAACTTTTATAAAAGATAAGTAATCTATTTTTATTTTTTATTATTATTAAAAAATACTTTGAAATATGTAGGTATATGACTTTATTTTTTACAATTAACAAGTCAAAATATTTTGCTATATTGTATATTTTTTAATGATAATTGTTATAACTTAAATTTATTTATTTTAAATGACCAAGATTCATATTAATCTTAATCAAAATAGCTATGATATTTTTATTGGTAGTAATATTTGCCATAAAATATCTGAATTTTTAGAAGGTAAAAATTATTCCAAAATTATCCTTATTACTGATCGAAATTTAGCTAAATTACATTTAGAACAATTTGAACATAAAGTTTCTAAAACAAACTTACTAATTAAAAAAATTATACTTGATGCTGGTGAAAATAGCAAAAATTTTACCAATTTAGAAAAAATTACTGAAGAAGCACTTAATTTACATATTGATCGTAAATCTTTAATTATTGCATTTGGTGGTGGTGTTATTGGTGATATCTCTGGTTTTTCGGCTTCAATTTTACTACGTGGTATTGATTTTATTCAAGTTCCAACTACTTTACTAGCCATGACTGATAGTTCAGTTGGTGGTAAAACAGCAATTAACAGTAATTGTGGTAAAAATCTTATTGGTAGTTTTTATCAGCCAAAATTGGTAATTTGTGATTTAGATTTTTTACATAGTTTACCTGATCGTGATTTTTTATCTGGCTACGCTGAAGTAGTTAAATATGGCCTGATCACTGATTTAAAGTTTTTTGAATTTTTAGAAAAAAATATTGATCGGATTAAAGCTAGAGATGCTAAGATTCTTGAAGAAATTGTGGCGAAGTCTTGTAAAATTAAAGCTAATGTGGTAGCGCAAGATGAAAAGGAGTATGGTTTACGTAGAATTCTTAATTTTGGCCATACTTTTGGTCATATCTTTGAGACAGAAACTAATTATAGTGGCGAAATTCTACATGGTGAGGCAGTAGCAATTGGTATGGTTTTAGCCGCTAAAATGTCACAAGATTTGGGTTTGTTAAGTAAAAACGATGTAGAAAGGATTAAAAGCCACTTAAAAGAAGCCAATTTACCGGTTTCTGCTTACAATGTTAGAAAAAAGTGGAATGAAGATAGTTTAACCACACATCTTTACAAGGATAAAAAGATTAAAAATAACGCTTTAACATTTATTTTACTTGAAAAAATAGGACAATATTTGATTAAAGAAGGTTTAAAAATAGAAGTTTTAGATTTACGTATTTAATCTAGGTTAGATCGTTTTTTAATGATAATTGAATTAGAATTATTATTTAATTTATATCTATTATGTAGATAAAATAGAAAATATATTAATATTATTTGGTGTATTTATATATTCTGTTAGCCCCTCTGGAATAAATATCTGTAATCAATAACAATAAAGCTATCGATGTAACTTTAATAGCAAATAATGTCATTGTTGATTTTTAAAAATTTTAACAATGTAATTCTATTAAATAAATTACTATTATTGCTAAAAAGCGTGTTAACATTTTAACATCTCTTACCTCATTATAAATCGCAGGGCATTTAATCTAATAAATCCTTCTGCGTCTTTTTGATTATATACCTCATCTTGTTCAAAGGTTACATATTCTTTCTTATAAAGGCTTTTAGGTGATTTACGACCAAGTAGAATTATATTACCTTTATATAGATGAAGCCTAATAATTCCCTCAACATTTTCTTGTGATTTATCAATTAGAGCTTGTAGCATTTCGCGTTCAGGAGAAAACCACATACCATTATAAATTAATTTGGCATATTTTGGCATAATTTCATCCTTTAAATGTGCTGCTTCACGATCTAGAGTAATAGATTCAATAGCACGATGTGCTTCAAGCAATATTGTACCTCCTGGCGTTTCATAAGTTCCACGCGATTTCATGCCAATAAAGCGATTTTCAACAATATCAATCCTGCCAATGCAATTTTCATAACCATATTTATTAAGTTTTTCTAATAAATTAGCTGGCGATAATTTTTTTCCATTAATGGCAAAAGGGTCACCTTTTTTAAATTCAATTTCAATAATATCACCGTTTTCTTTACCATTTTTTGGGTTCTTTGTTCTTTGATAGATATATTCTGGAGATTCTTGCCAAGGATCTTCTAAAACTTTACCTTCTGATGAGGTATGAAGTAAATTAGCATCAACAGAATAAGGTGCTTCACCTCTTTTATCTTTAGCGATTTCTATATTATGTTTTTCAGCGTAAGAAATTAATTTATCACGCGAATTAAGACTCCATTCGCGCCATGGAGCAATAACTTTGATATTAGGATTGCAAGCATAATAACCCATTTCAAAGCGAATTTGATCATTACCCTTACCGGTAGCACCGTGTGAAACAGCATTTGCACCGACTTTTTTAGCAATTTCAATTTGTTTTTTAGCAATTAATGGGCGAGCAATTGCAGTACCAAGTAAATATTTTCCCTCATAAATTGCATTAGCACGAAACATTGGAAAAACATAATCACGAACAAATTCTTCTCTTAGATCTTCAATAAAAATATCTTTAACGCCAAATTTTTCTGCTTTTTTGCGCGCTGGTTCCAATTCTTCCCCCTGACCTAGATCAGCTGTGAAAGTTACAACTTCACAATTGTAGGTTTCTTTAAGCCAAACTAATATTACTGAAGTATCTAGACCTCCAGAATATGCCAAAACTACTTTGTTAATTTTTTTTGTCATTAATCTTGAAATAATTTATTTTATTGATACAATATCATTTATTAATTAAAAGTTAATTTACCTTAAAATGCAAATAAAAGAATTAGTAAATTATAATGAAATTAAGGCGAGTTTTCAAATTATGACTAAAATTTATCCGGATTTGAGAGAAGATGATTATATTGTCAATGTTACTAATGCTATTAATAAGGATTATAAAATAGCCGCAATTTATAAAGAAGGAGGTGTTATTGCAGTAATTGGAATTAATATTTGTAATGATATGAGATATGGTAAGGTTTTAGTAATTCAAGATTTTATGATTTGTAGTTATAATCGTGGTATTGGCGCCGGTAAAATGCTTTTAAAATGGGTTGATTGGCAGGCACTAGAACTTAAAGCTACAAAAATTATATCAAATCTTAGTTCTGAAAGAAAAGAATCTCATAAAATTTTCCTAAGAGAAGGTTTTGTAATTGATGGTAAAAGTTTTGTAAATTATTTTTATATCAAATATAAGAAAAAATAGTAAATTATAATAAAATGACAGAAAACAACTTTCGTGTAGAAACCGACTCTTTTGGAGATATTAATGTCCCAAAAAATGCCCACTATGGAGCGCAAACTCAAAGTTCCATACAAAATTTTGCTATTTGTATTGATAATAAGGGTCATAAAATGCCCAAAGAGATGATTAAAGCTATGCTTTATGTTAAAAAATCGGCTGCTTTGACTAATAAACAAATTATGTTAGCAAATCCTGATGCTAAGGAATATAATAAATTTTCTAAAACAACTGCCGATTTAATAGATCAGGCGGTAGATAAAATTATATCTGATTTTGACAATTTTTACGAAAATCATTTTCCCTTAGTTGTTTGGCAAACTGGTTCTGGCACTCAAACCAATATGAATTGCAATGAGGTTATTGCCTCTGTTGCTAATGAGATCGCTACTGGTCAAAAGGGTGGTAAAGATCCGGTTCATCCTAATGATCATTGTAATTTGGGACAATCTTCCAATGACACTTTTCCAACAGCAATGCATGTGGCAGCAGTGATGACTATTTGTGAAAAACTTTTTCCAACTTTATTTAATTTTTATGAATCTTTAAAAAATAAAGAAGAAGAATTTAAAAATATTATTAAAATTGGTCGTACTCACACGCAAGACGCTACTCCTATTACTTTAGGTCAGGAGTTTTCTGGATATAAATATCAAATTTTTAATAATATTTTAAGGCTTAATAATGCTATTGATGGTGTATTATTTTTAGCTCAAGGTGGTACGGCAGTTGGTACAGGAATTAACTCTCATGAAGATTTTTCAGAAAAGTTTGCTGAAAATATTACTAAAATTACCGATATTAAAGGCCAAATTGCTAAAATAATTACAAAAGCTAATTCTTATAGTGACTGGGAGGGTGTTAAACAGCAATTTTCTACTAGAAAAGATGAATTTATTTCTAATTATAACAAGTTTGAATCTTTAGCAACTTGTGATGCTTTGGTTAGTCTTTCTGGCTGTTTGAATGTTATTGCAACTTCAGTTATGAAGATTGCTAATGATATTAGATTCCTAGCTTCTGGGCCAAGGTCTGGTCTTGGCGAAATTTGCTTACCGGAAAACGAGCCAGGTTCTTCAATTATGCCTGGTAAGGTTAATCCAACACAATGTGAGGCTATAACTATGATTTCTTGTCAAGTAATAGGTAATCATACTGCTATTACTATTGGCGGAACTAATGGTCATTTTGAGTTGAATGTTTTTAGACCAATGGTAATTTATAATATTTTAAATTCAGTTAATTTAATTTCTGAGGGGGTTAATAGTTTTATCGACAAATGTTTAAATGGTATTGAGCCAAATCATAAAAGAATTAATGAGTTACTTAATAATTCTTTAATGTTAGTTACCGCTTTAAACCCTTATATTGGCTATGATAACGCAGCAAAGATTGCTAAAAAAGCCCATCAAGATGGAACAACCTTAAAAGAAGCTGCTTTGCAGTTAAAGTTGGTATCAGAAGATCAATTTAAAGAATGGGTTGATCCAAGTAAAATGATATAGATATATATCTAATATTAGACTGGGCTTATTATTGGACGTATTATTCAAAAATTAATAGATTTTGGTAACACTATTTTATTTTTGTCTATCCTCTTAATTTCTTAAAATTGTTTACTACTGAGTTTGACCAATTATTTTTTCTGTAAAACACTATTATAATTAAACAATCTGTCTTTAATTATCTAGAAAAATGATTAAAAATTTTCTCGCCAATCTTATGACCAAGATTTTTTACCCTTTTTAAATCATCCAATGAGGCCTCTTTAATAGAATTTAAATCACCAAAATGATTTAATAATAATTTTTTGCGTGCAGCTCCGATATTAGGAATATCATCCAGCTGCGATTTAAACATGGATTTTTTTCTTTTAGCAATGTGAGAACCAATAGCAAATCGATGCGCTTCATCACGCAGATTCTGCAAATAATAGGAAAGAGCAGAGTTTTTAGGTAAATTAAACTGACGGTAGATATTATCGGAAATAATGTGAAAATCCTCTAATCCAGCATTTCTTCCGGCACCTTTTGACATGCATAAAAAAGGAATCTTAATGTCTTTTTGAACAAAAATCTCTTTTACAGCAGATAACTGTCCCTTTCCACCGTCAATAATGATCAAGTTTGGTAATTTTTCAACTTTCTGTTTCTCAAAATTCTTAAATCTACGATTAAAAACCTGTTTTATAAAATTAGTATCATCTTTTTTTTGTAATTCCTGCAATTTAATATTAAATTTACGATAATTATTTTTTATAAAACCATTTTCAGACGCGAAGACCATAGCCCCAATAACATTAGTACCAGAAATATGACTATTGTCATAAACTTCAATCCTATTTGGTATATGATCGATTTTTAAAAGATCTTTAAGTTGCAACAATAAATCCTTAATTTTACTATCATTTGCTATTTTTTTATCAACCTCCTCTTGTAAAAATGGCAATGCATCTTGAATTAATTGCAGTTTTTTACCTTTCTTAGGACAAGAAATATTAGTTAACGATAAATTAGCAGATTCTAACAAAAAATTAACAATATGATCATTTAAGGTTAAATCTATATTACTAATAATAGCTTTGGGAATCTCATTATCTTGATAAAATTGACTAATAAAAGCAAAAATTACATCTTGATCATTGTCATCTTCATTAATATCAAAAAAATAGCTTTTATTACCGTAATTATGTCCAAAACGATAAAAGGAAATATTAATAGCAGCAATATTTGACTTTTTAAAAAATAAAATCATATCCATCTGGCCCAATTGAACAATATTTATATTTTGCTTGGCTTGGATGATGCTTAAAGATTTAATTTGATCACGAATTTTTGCTGCCTTCTCAAATTCTAAATCCTCACTATATTTTTGCATTTTACTTGATAATCCCTTTTGTAAACTTGCATCTTTTCCCTTTAAAAATGCAATTGTTGACGCAATTGACTTTTGATATTCCTGCTTAGAAATTAAATTGACACATGGTGCACTACATTTTTTAATCTCATATTCAAGACATGGTCTTTTGCGAGATTTAAAGTTGCTGTCAGAACAACTGCGCGTTAAGAAAGCTTTTTTTAAAGAATCGATGGCCTGGTTGGATGCGCTAATATTAGCAAAGGGTCCAAAATAATGCGCCTTATTATCTTTAAAACCACGATATTTGGAAATTTTAGGAAAATCTTCATTTTTAGAAATAGCAATATAAGGAAAAGATTTAGAATCCTTTAATAAAATATTATATTTTGGCTTATATTTTTTGATTAAATTACATTCCAATAGTAAAGCCTCTATTTCATTATTAGTTAAAATAACTTCCAATCTATGAGCATTAAGAGTCATTTTAACAATTCTAGTAGTAAGGTTTTTTGTATCTAAATAATTTTTTAAACGATTTCTAAGATTTTTAGCCTTACCAATATAAAGAATGTCATCATTTTTGCTAAAAAATTGGTAAATTCCTGGTTTCTGTGAAGATGTTTTGATTTTATCAATTAAATTAGATTCCATTATATAATAATTATCATTAAAAAACCTTTTATAAAATATAAAGCTAGATTAATCATTGTTTAGTGATAATTGGTATAAAAATGAGTATCTGTTATTTTTTAAATCTATTACTGATTTGATATCTCCTATCTTTATCAAAAGACATTTTAGAAATTTTAGGGCCAATAACAGCTTGCTGTCTTTTAAATTCATTATTATAAAATAATTTAATTATTTTTTTTACAATTGCTGGCTCAAAATTTCTAGCAATAATTTCTTTCTCTGATTCTTGCTCTTCTATTATTAAATATAAAATCTGATCTAAGATTTTATAATCTGGTAGGGAATCTGAATCTTTTTGACCCTCCTTCAATTCTGCAGTTGGCTCCTTAATAATAATATTTTTTGGGATAATATTATCTTTCAATAATCCTGTAATTTTTGGAATATTATCATTACGCCATTTTGTTAATTGATAAATTTCACTTTTATAAATATCTTTAAGCGGATTATAAGCACCATTCATATCGCCATATAAGGTAGCGTAACCAGTTGCAAGCTCAGATTTATTACCAGTTGATAATAGCAAATTACCAAATTTATTAGAAACTGACATTAATAGTAACCCCCTAATCCTTGATTGTATATTTTCCTCAGTAAAATCAGTCTTATGATTCTGAAAAATTGGGTGCAATACTGATTCTACCTCATTAAAAATACCTTGGATAGAAATTTTTTCTAATTTTATACCCAGATTATTAGCCAGATCGGTGGCATCAACAAAACTTTGATCAGAATTATATTTCGAAGGTAAAGCAATTAATGTAACATTTTCTGCGCCTAATGCATCGACTGCAATAGTAGAAACTAAGGCAGAATCAATACCACCAGAAAGACCAATAACTACATTTTGGAAATTATTTTTTAAAACATAGTCTCTAACACCCAAAATTAAAGCATTATATATTCTTTCTAAATCAGACATTAGAAAATACGTCGCAACAAGATCAATGTTACCCTTTTTATCAATTATAATTTTACCTTCATCTTCTGCAAACTCTTCTAACGTTAAAATTAACTCATTTTTTCTATTTATTACAAAAGACGCTCCATCAAAAATCAAAGAATCATTAGCCCCAATTTGATTAAGATAAATGATATTCTTTTGTATATTTTCATTAAATTTTTTAACCCTAGTAATCCTATTCAATAGTTTTTCCTGTTCAAAAGGTGAGGCATTAATAGAAATAATTAAATCAACATTTTGCTCTTTTAATAGAAAAGAATTTTGAAAGCTCCATATATCTTCACAAATTAAAATAGAAATATTTATACCACGAAATTCAATATTTTTAAGATTATTCGATTCTGTAAAATATCTTTTTTCATCAAAAACACCATAATTTGGTAAATTTCTTTTATGAAATAACTCTTTTATAGCACCATTTTCAATTAAAATAGCTGAATTAAATAGTGATTTCTTACCATGCTGATCTATTATCCTTACTGGAGATCCTACTAACATTGCAGCTTTTTTACCCTTACTATAATCAACTAATAATTTAATTTTCTCTTCAATTTGATCTAAAAAATAATCTTTAAGAAGTAGGTCTTCTGGTGGGTATCCAGAAAGAGACAATTCTGAGAATACAACTAGATCAGTAGAATCCTGATATTTGGTATAAAAATTAATTGTTTTTTGGTAATTTCCATCTAAGTCACCAACAGTATAATTAATCTGAGCTAGCTGTATATTTAATAATGATGACATATTTTAAATACTAAAATTCCTTAAAGTATGATAACGTTGTAAAAAGAGAAATATAATCAAAATTATTTTCTTTAGATTCTACTCGACTAACTTCAATTTTAACATTATCGCTAACCCTATAGCCAACACTATATTCAATATATTTATCAATTATATCATCACCCTTTGAATATTTATTATTCTTAGAAAAATATGATGTACTAAGATTCCAGCTGCTATAATTTAAATGTAATGCAACCATTTGATGTAGCGAATCATTTCCTCTATTACCACCAACATTATTTGTTTTAACAGCTTCATAAAATGGTATTATTGATGTGTAACTACCTATTTTAAATAAATATTCAAAGCTAACAATATAACCATTTTCTTCGGACAAATCCTGCTTATCAACATCTATCTTTTTATATGCTAAATGATATGATAAATTATCTAAGTATAAAAAATTCTTACCAGATAGTTTAACAACATAAGAAGATAGGTTATTTGTATTACCTGAAATTTTGTAATCTCTTCTATTTCTACCTCTTTTATTAATTGCACTATTACTTAAATTAGTATTATCATTAAAAAAAGGATAGAATGATAATTCACCCTCTTCTAACAAAGCAGTTATACCAAGGCCAATCTTTTCTCTAATTTGGTAATCTCGAGCAAAAAATGTAGTAAATATTGATGATCTCCTTTTTTTATCCCACGCTCTACCAAATTCGGGGTTATACTTTCCAACAAAGAAGATCAAATCTTCATTTTCAAAATTTAATTTTAATTCTTCGATAAATAATGCTTCATCATCAATTAATATTTCCCTGTTTTTAGAAGATATTATAGGATTATATTGTTGTCTCTTTAAGTAGTAATCCTTTTGAACTTTACGAGATTGCCAAAGAGTTGTAATAGACCAATTACGATTAAGATTCAAAGATAAATCAGATTGTAATTCTAATATAGAAGTATATTTTTTTATGTCAGCTTCACCTTTACCGGATAATTTATCAACACCTAAATTAACAATCAAGTCTCCAGATACATTAGGATATGAATTATTAGCATATGATCTTAAACTTAAACACAATACAAAAATAACTGAAATTAATAATTTTAACATATTTTACTCATTATTTGATATTGACAAAACAACAGTAACCTCAGTACCCTTCCCTTCTATACTTTGAATTAAAACTTCTCCCTTGTGCAATTTAATGAAATATTTTGTAAGATATAAACCAATACCTGTGCCAGATATTTTTAGGGTATTTTTTGCCCTATAAAATTTTTCACCTATGTTATTTAATTCTGCTTTTGGTATTCCTATACCATTATCTATTACTTTAATTAAAATTTTATTTCCTACCCTACTACCCAAAATTTTTATTAAAGCATTTTCTGGAGAATATTTAACAGCATTACCAATAATATTAGTAAGACAATGATCAAGCATTTTTTGATCTGCAGAATAGTTATCAGGTAATTTGTCAATATCTAACTGAATCTGTGCATTTTTCTTAATATAAATCTCTTTATTTTGTTCAATTATATTATAAATAAGATCTCTAATTGAAATATCGTCCATGTTAAGATCTATTTCTCCATTATTCATTGCAAGCTGAGAAAGATCTAAAGTACTACTAATTAAATTATGCAACCTTAAAATTGCATTTTTAATTTTTGTCAAATTATTATCTCCACTCTCAAGAGTTAATTTATCATTCTTTAGTTTTCTATATAAGATCTCTCTTGAACTATCAATAATCTGAAGTGGAGTTTTAAATTCATGAGAAGCCATTACAATAAATTCATTTTGCACCATTCTCATTTTCTTCTCTTCACTTAGAGAATTTTTAAGAGCTATACTCTTCTTTAATAATTCTCTATTAGACTCCATTACCTTATCAAGATATATTGATTTTTGTATAGCAACTGAAAAATGATTTAATATGGTATTTATTATTTCAATTTCTTCGCTATTCCATTTTTTTACATTTGTCTGATGCAAAAATAAACCTATATTGCTATCATCATCAATTGGGGTGGACAGGCAAAATTGTGAAGCAATATGAAATTTACTACAAATATCATCTATTTCATTAAATACCCTATCATGGCTTATATCATCAAAAATCATATTTTCTGTTTTATCTGATCGAAAAAAATTAGGAAATTCATTATTATGAAAATCAAAGTATTTCTTAATCACTCTTAACCCTTCACTTGCATCAGATTGATTAACCATAGAAGATGTATTTTCACTACAAAATTCACAAATTAAATCAATATCACTATTATTAAATTGACATAAAATAGCCCTATCAATTTTAAAATTACCACATAAAACCTTTAAAGCTTTATAAGCTATTTCGCTGATAGCCTCATCTTTAAGCATTAAATCACTTGAAATTCTAAGCAATTTTTCGTTCCTTAAAACCCGTTATAAATTATATATTAAATTTCTTTGGCCTAATGAATCTTTTTTATTCCTAGTTATTTTATTATCTCTACTACCTAAAGAAAAAGAAAATATACAGTATTTAACATTATCCTTAGAAACAGATCTAAAATTAATAGCAAATTTTTCTGAACGGTTATTGGTATTATAAATATCTAAATAAAAATCCAACTCCTCTACTTTTGAAATATTCTTAGCAATATTATTATACTCAATAATTGGTTCTAAGTTATCATCATCATGATCTAATATATAGTCAAAACTTTCGCCAATAATATGACTAATATTATAAGAAAAATAATCTGTAAATTTTTTATTAGGGTGTACTATTTCAATAAAATATGGATTAGACTTATCAATCTTACATAATAGAGATATTTTACTATCTTCATCTACCTCTTTTTGTAAATCTTGTACTAATATGTCATGCTTATTTTTATCCATAGAGATATTTTATAGTTTAGATATTATAATCTATTAGAAAATCATATAAAATAATAATAAATCCAAGATTTTTACAATAGTTTCGAATAGGTTTGAATTTATTTTTTCAAAAATTATCTGACAATATCTAATACCCTCTAACAACAAAAGTTACTTTAAGGTTAGGAAGTAGTATAAGACTAATGACAATACTTATTTTAAAAATAAATCTAAAATTGTAAATCTATTTCTAATTAAATGAGAATTTTTTACTGCATCAATGTATATCTCTTTATTTAAATGAATATCAGAATATTTTTTTGGTAAAGAAAAGTAGTTGGATATTTGTAATATCTTATCATAAGAAACAAAATTTTTGGATAATATTGCCGAGAACTCCTTAAAATTACTAAGTCTATTATTAATGATCTGTAGTTTTTCTTGATTAATAATTTTATGAGAAAATTCATCCCAAAAATACCGAGCTAAATCCTCATTAAATATCTTCTGAAAATAATTAAAATTAGTATTAGAAATATTTGCCCGAAAATTTCTAGAATTTAAAAAATCCTGTTGCATTTTAGCAATTGTCAATGTTGTAACTGCTACTTGCTCACCATGAAGAGATTTTTCCATTATTTTTGGATATTTAATTTCCAAATAATGAGCAATTAAATGTTCTGACTGACTAGCAGGGTAACTACCACCAGAAATTGCCATTGAAATACCAGAATTAATCAAAATTTTAGCCAATAAAATAATAAACTCCTTATCTTTAATTTGACCATTATAATCTAATAATTTTTGATATAAATCACTTACTAAATCAAAAGCCTCTTGATTATAATAACTACCAAATAACAAATGCGACAACAACCAATCAAACTGACAGGTAGATATACAAATACTATCACCTATTCCAGAGCGAATCATTCTTACAGGTGAATCAATTAACAAATCTAAGTCAAGATAAATAGCTTTTGGTAAATGTGCCAATAGTGAGTTTTTTCGACCAGAAGTTATAATTGAAGCATTTTTAGAAGCATAGCCATTCATTGAAACAGCGCTAGCAAAAATAATATATGGAAGATCCTTCCTATAGCTGGGAATTTTACATAAATCACTAATAGTANCAGAACCAAAACCAATAATAACTTTTTTATCGCAAGACTCAGTAATAATCTTAGCAATAGATTCTTCATCTGGCTTAGGATTATTAAGAATAAGGTAATTAATCTTTAAAGGTAGGAGGGTGAAAATTTTAGGATAGACATTTTGGTCTGTTACAACCAAGATATCTAGCACAGAAAAATTAAATTTTTTAATTATATTGTTAAAACTAGTAATTAAATTATAGTCAATAGCTATCTCATCAATAGCAATATGATATCTATTTAAAAGATCATTAAACAACTGTTAAGTTATATTAGAAGTTCTTCTTTATAGCAACTGAAAACAGATTAACTTTAGTTCTATATCTTGCGTTCAGATTTTTACTTTGAGTATCAGCATCGACATTCTCAACTTTTACATTTTCATAAAATTGATAAACATAAGATGCATCCACAGATAAATCGTTACCTAGATCATAATTAATGCCAGCATTTAACCAGTAAACATCACCAGTTGGTACATCAGAAGTTCTATATTGATTATCAGCTGCATTAGTTTCGAAAGCAGAACCAAATCTAACTAGTAAATTGTCATTATATTGATAATCACCACCCAAGCTATACATAAATGTATCATGCCAATTATAAGTCAATGTCATTATACCAGCATTACTACCCGATTGATTAACATCTGCAATTCTTTGTCTTGACCATCTTGTCCAAGTAACATCAGACATTAGATTTACTTTATCATTTAAATTATATTTAGCGCCTATTGTCGCTGATTCAGGAGTGGCAATTTTTAAAACAGCATCGTTATATAAATTCAATTTAGGAATTTGAAAAGTGCCATTTAATTCATGATCAACCTTAGAATTATAACCCATACCTAAAGATATTTTTTCATATAAATCATAATTTAAACCCAAACTATAGCCATACCCCCAATCAGATGATTTAAATTTTACCGTATTTCCAGTACTATGAGCTAGGGATTTAATAAATTGCATTTTCTGGGCATTAACACCAAAACCAATCGCTAAATTATCAGTTAATTTATGAGATAGTTTAATTCCTAAATTAACAGTTTTAATTTCAGTAACATTATCTAAGTTAACACCTACCCATTCTGTATTATATTCCGTCCCCAATCCAAAAGGTGTATTAATAAAAACGCCAATATTGTTTTTTTTATCAATTGGAGTTGCAAAATAAATATTTGGTACAAATTGATCAAGACCAGCATCGCCAACTTCACCAGAAGGGCTATTACCACTAATATTACCGCTGTCTTTTATAGTTTCATTTTGTGGATCAATATCAATATCAAGATAAGTTAGACCAGTAATAAATTGCTTTTTATTAAATTTTGATAAAATCGCAGGGTTAATATGCATATTACTGATATCATGTCCTCCTGTAACAGATCCAGCATAAGAAGTTGCAAGAGCTGAAGTTGATGTTGAGCTAGTCGAATATCCTGCTGCTAAAAGATTAGAAGAAACGAATGCCAAAGAGACAGCTAGAAGCTTTATATTTTTCATTTGTTGGTATAATAATTAATTAACATATTTAAAATAAAACTAAAATAACAAAGTTCTTTTCAAAATTATATATTTTTACTTTCAAAACAAAACTTGATACAAACCTTTAAATAATTAACATTATTTATTATCAGTCAAGTATTTTAATTATTAAAATTATTTTAATATTACATTTGGTATAATATTATTGTGATGATTTTACTAATTTTAATTTGATATTTTTAGAATTATTTACAGCATAATCTATCCAGAATTTTGATAATTTTATCATAGAATCACCATCACAACCCTTGACAATGTAGTCATCTATACCAACATTGAGGGCTTTTCTAATAAAATCTTGATTATCATCTGTAGAAATTGCAATTATTGGTATTCTATAATTTGAATTATATTTTTTATTGTATTTATCTTGAATATTTCTTACTAATTTGACTTCTTCAACGCCATCAATTTCTTTCATATAAATATCCGTTATAATTAAATGATATTTAACCGGATCTTTCTTTATTAAATTAACCACCTCACTACCATCGGAACATTTAAAGATATTAGCTCCAAATTTAGTGAATTTTTTTGCTATTATAGTCAAACTTAGTATTTCATCATCAGCTATGATTATATTTATACCATTAAGAGTATTTCTATTGATGATAATTTTTTCATGATCTATATTCTTATCAGGAAAATAATCATTTAATAACCATTTGGAGATATTTCTAGCTATTGTTTCAGAATTTTTAGGTTTTGTATAATATTCATTACATCCAGCTAATTTAGCCTCTTTCATACTATTACTATCTTCCATAGAGCTATAAACTAAGATAGGTAACTCATCCTTCGATATATTTAAATCTTCTCTAATATATTTTGTTAACTCTATACCACTCATATCAGGCATATGAATATCAGTTAAAACAAGATCAAAATAAAATTTATCCTTTTTGTTTAGAAAGTTAACCGCTTCCCTAACATCAGTAAAAGTTACTATATTAAAATTAGAGCATTTATCCTGTAAACCCTTGGAAAGTATTTTAATAATAACAGGATTATCATCAACAAGTAAAATATTCTTACTAAGTAAAATTTTAAAATTATCTTGCATGGATATTGATTGTTATCATAATATTGCTCAAATGTAAGAGAAATTTTTACATAAAAAGTTGCCTTGAAATTAAAAAATAATATTTTTAACCATAAACAACGCCAAATATTAAAATAAAAAAAATCTATGCTAAAAATTTTTGTGTTATGTAAAAATAAAAAGGTATTCCAAAGGCAATATTAAATGGAAAAGTTATAGCTAAGCTCATAGGTATATAAATTGCAGCTTTTGCTTCAGGCAACGCCAATCTCATAGCAGCAGTTACAGCAATATATGAAGAGCTAGCAATTAGAACTGTAAATAAAAATCCCGTTCCAAGTTCAAGACCTATAAAAATACTTAAACTCAAACCTACAGCAAAACCTATTAGTGGCATATAAATCCCAAACAAAACTAGTGGTAAAGTAAATTCTTTTAAATGATGCATTTGTTTCGAAACAAGCAAACCCATATCAAGTAAGAAAAAAGCTAAAATACCATGAAATGGTTCGATTAAAAACCCTGACATTTTATCCATACCAGTCTTACCACTCAAAGCACCAACAATAAATGAACCTGTAAGTAATAAAATGGCACCGTTAGTAAATATCTCTCTGGCTAATTTTGGTGTAGACTGAGAAGTATGATCAAGCGTTTCTGGCTTAGCTTTGTGAGCTATAAACAATCCTGTTAAAATTGCTGGGGCCTCCATTAAAGCAAGAACGGCAACCACATAAGCAGCATAAAACACTTCGTTTAACTCCAAAAAACTAACAGCAGTTGCAAAAGTCACCATACTAATTGAGCCATAATGAGCAGCAACAGCAGAAGCAGTTGAAGGATCTAATTTAGTTGTAAGCCTCAGTAAAAAATAACCAATAAATGGCTGTGTAAAACCTGTAACAATACCAGCTAATATAACAGATATAATTTCCAAATCAATCTCAGGGGTTGCAGCAATGGCTGCGCCACCCTTGAAGCCGATTGCCATCATCAAATAAATCGATAAATAACGACTAATTTGATCGGGTATATCAAGGTCTGACTTCAAAAAACCAGCAATTATACCTAATATAAAGAATAAAATTGGTGGAGAAGTAATATTCTGAATGAAGATTGATATTATATCCATAATATTATTTGTTGTTTTATCATCAATAATTACTTTTTCTTGGGACAGGTTAAGCTCAGTAAAATATAACCAATTATACCAGATAACAATGATCCTAAAATTACACCTAAACGCACATAAATTTGATTATCTATATTATCAAAAGCAAGGGTTCCAATGAATAAACTCATAGTGAAGCCAATACCTGTAACTAAGGACATAGCATAATATTGTGACCAATTAACACCTTTTGGCAATCTACATAATCTAGTGATAACGCATATAAATGTTATTAACATAACGCCAATTTGTTTACCAAAGAAAAGCCCAAAAGCAATACCAATAGTAATTGGATGGAATATCATTTCTAATGTTAGACCTTGTAACGAAACACCAGCATTAGCAAAAGCAAACACAGGTAATATACCATAAGCAACCCAAGGATGTAAATTATGCTCTAAAGAATGAGCTGGTGATCTACTATTTTCATTTTTAACTCTTAAAGGTATAAATAAAGCAATTACCACACCAGCTAAAGTAGCATGCACACCGGACTTCAATACCGACACCCATAAAAATAAACCAATTACCATATATGGAGCAATTTTAGTTACACCTTTTTTATTAAGGATCCATAATCCTAAAATTGAAATCACAGAAAAACCAAGAGACATAAGTGAAAGACTACTGGTATAAAATAAAGCAATAATCACAATCGCTGCCAAATCATCAATAATAGCAATTGCCACCAAACATATTTTCAATGTTTCAGGAACTCTCTTACCAAGTAATGTAATTACACCAAGGGCAAAAGCAATATCAGTTGCAGCAGGTATTGCCCAACCATTAATAGCCTCACTATCACCCCAATTAAAATAAGTATATATTAATGCTGGCACCGTTAAACCTCCAAATGCAGCAATGACAGGTAAGATAAAACGATCCTTTGAAGATAATTGCCCTTCAACTATCTCTCTTTTTATTTCAAGGCCAACTAGTAAAAAGAATATAGCCATTAAACCGTCATTAATCCACAATAATAGAGGTTTATCAATAGAGAAATTACCCACTTGAACTGCAACTGGGGTATTTAAGAAATGTCCATAAAAACTCCTAAGAGGAGAATTCTCAACTATAATTGCCATAATGGCAGTTAAGCAAAGTAATATACCAGCAGCTGATTCAAATTTAAAAAATTCTCTTATCATTTTGACCGATGAATTTATCATAAAGTAATAATATTAAATTTTAATTAATCACTAATTTAAATATAATCTTTATATTGGTGAGTGCCTCGCAACACAATGTTAAAAGTACAAATCTTACGAGAATTAGGATCAAACATATTAGACAACCTAACTAGTGAAGTAAGAGACCTCCTATCTTCCTCACTATATGATAAATATTGCGAATCCATTTTATTTCTCGGATGATCTTCAAAATAAATTTCTGTCTTCAATTCGCCAAATCTTTTGTGATAAATATTCATGTTAACATGAGGAGCCCTACCAAAATAAAAACCAGGAACTATTGTAATAAAACGATAATTACCTAAGTTATCAGTAATAGCCGTGCCAGACATACTAAAATTTTTATCAATATTTCCATCATTACTTGCCAATAAAGTATGATATTTACCTTTAGAGTTCGTTTGCCAAATCTTTACAATTGCACCTGCTATAGGGACACCAAAAGAATCTGTAGCTTTACCTTGTAAATATATTATTTCACCAAATGCTAAATAAAATGATCCTGTTTTTTTAATAAGATTATTAGTTTTATTAAAAACCTGTGGCATCGAAAAAGTACTAGAAAATAGTCTTGAGGGCGTTGGTTTCCTACTATTAAAAGAGTTACTAAAGTCATCCGCAAAAATATTACTAAAAGTAAAAAATATAATAGCAAATATCTTTATAAAAATTCTGATTATCATCATTAGCTAATCCCCGTTAATCATTATAAATTATAAGTGTATTATTATACTAATTACATAGACATAAAAAAGCAAAGATAATAAACTTAATTTAATTTTATACTAAAGTTAATTCTAAAATAATTTTTGTTACTTATCAATATCAATTTCTTACTCATTATTGCAATCACTAATTATTTGCTTTAAAAGATATCTTATAAAAATTTATTTATTTATTAATAAATCACTATCACTCAATGTATTACTAAATCTCTTTCTTGTCATAGCTAATATTATACCAAAAGACATTGACATAGCAAGCAATGATGATCCACCATAACTAATAAAAGGTAATGTAATACCCTTTGTAGGCAACATTGCTAAGCTAACAGCAATATTAATAATAACCTGCATAGAAAACTGAATTATTAATCCACTAACTGTTAAATAAGCAAAATGACCCTTTATTATATTATTTTTTTTTACCACCCTGGTTATTAAATATATAAATACAAGTATAAATATACTAGAAATTACTACACCAAACTCTTCAACTACTACTGAAAAAATAAAATCTGAGTGAGAATCGGGTATGTGTTTTTTAACCAAACCATTTCCAGGACCAGTACCAAAAAAACCACCATTAACATAGGCATCGATTGATCTATTAACTTGATAATCATGACCAATATCAAAAAAACTATTTACCCTATCTTTGACGTGAGGAAGAAACATATAAGATGATATAATGCCGCAAATACCAAAAAGGAAAATTACAAAAATAGCTAACCAGGGTAAGCCACATAAAAATAACTGAGCAGACCACAATAAAATTATAACAAAACTCATGCCAAAATCTGGTTGTTTAATTAAAAGCAGAACTAATAACAAACAAAAAAATCCAGAAATGCCATATTTAACATAAAATTTGGTTTGGCTTAACCTATCAAGTAGTAAGGCATTAAAAATGACAAAAATAACTTTTGCAAATTCTGAAGGTTGCAAAGTAAAGCCAAATAATGACAGCCACCTTCTGGAACCTTTTATTTCACTACCAAATATTAAGGTTGCAATTAGCGTTACAACAATCAAAAAAAATAATGGAGTGGTTATTAATCTTATATGACTTACCTTCAAACAGGAAAAAAATATTAATAAGAATAATGAGATACAAAGAAAAATCACATGCTTGTGAAAAAAGAATAATTGAGGAACTTCAATTCTCTTTGCAATAAAAGGACTAGATGTAAAGTTCATCAATAGACCGAATAATATCAAAAATAATACTAAACCCAATATAACCTTATCAATTTTTAACCACCATATTTTAATGAAATTAAGCTTTTCTCTTTCAAATAAAAATTGACTATCTATTTTCCAATCCATTTTTTACTTTTTCTGATTTTATTAGTATTAACCTTATGAACTAGCACTTCTTTTCTAAGAGTTTCTTGGAATAAAAAAGATGCATTCCAAGCAATTAACAAAGCTCCAAGTAAAGGTTCAATAACTACTAGAAACCTAATATCGCCCTTTGGATAAATATCACCAAATCCAAGAGAAGTATAAGCGGTAAGAGATAAATATACTAAATCAAAAAAATTGTGCTGCAAATTACCAAGCAAATGACTGCTGTGATTATATATAATATACAATTCAAAACAGATAGCAAAAAACCAAATAATAGTTACATGAATAAATAGAAAAACAAACATAAAGCAAATAACCCTAACATTTTTGGAAATTAGCTTTGATATATATTTTTTGGTAAAATATAATACTTCAAATTGAATTAGAACCGCTATAACAACGATTAAAGTATTAACTAAAAATAAACTTAACATAAATAAAAGAAAAAATATGAAACCACTTCAAAAAGATTACAATAATCTTTCTAAAAAGTTAATAGAAGAATCATCTAATTTACAAAAAAATGCCTCAAACCCATCAAATTCTTGCTTTGTTTTAGCTTCAGCTGGATCAGGTAAAACAAAAATTTTAACAGACAGAGTTTTAAGAATATTAGTTTCTGGTGTTAAAGCATCCAAAATATTATGCTTAACTTTTACCAAAGTTGCAGCAATTGAAATGAAGGAGAGAATTTTTAGAGAATTAACTTCCTGGTGTATTATTTCAAATCAAGAATTACAAAAAGAACTACATAATTTAACAGATAGAAATTTCAATCTAGATGAATTAAAAAAAGTAAAAATAATTTTTATTAAAATTTTAGATGATATAGAATCTTTAAAAATTGACACTATCCACTCTTTTTGCACCAATATTATCAAAAAATTTCCTATAGAAGCTAAAATTCAACCAAATTTTACTATAATAGATGACTCTTTATCCAATAAATTATTAGAACAATCAAAAAAAGATCTACTCAAAAAAGCAATTACAGACATTAATCTAGGAAACAAAATAAGTGACGTTGCCAGAAATTCTGGTGATTTAGGTTTTTTTGATATAATTTCTGATATTATTTATAAAAGAGAAATATTTTTTCATCTAAAAAATAGCTTTAATAATATAGATGATTTACAGAAAAGAAATTTTGAAATTATTGGAGCAAATCCAAAAGAAAACGAAGATGACTTATATCAAAAATTCTTTGATTTTAACCAAAATCAAGAAAATTTATTAAATTTATGCTATAAATTGCAAGATTTTCCTGAAAAAAACAATCAAAAAACTGCCAAACTAATCAAACAATATTTATCAAATAAAAATTATTATAATTTTCTAGAATATAAATCCATTTTTTTAAAAAAAGACCTTTTAGATCCTAAATCAATAACCACAATTGTTACTAAGAAATTTTTAGATAATTACCCAGCAATTGAAGGAATTTTACTTTCTGAACAAAATAGAATAATAGATTTTATGGAAAATTTAAATTCATTAAAGATCGTCAAACAAACCAATAATATTATTTTTATTGCTAATGAAATTTTAGAAATATACGAGAATCTTAAAGCTAAGAATGGTTATTTAGATTATCAAGATCTTATCATCAAAACTAATAATTTGCTTCAAAATAAAGAAAATTCTGATTGGATTAGATATAAGTTAGATAATCTTTATGATCATATTTTAGTTGACGAGTCACAGGATACCAACCACTTACAATGGTATATTATTTCACTCATTTCGGAAGATTTTTTTAATGGTGAAAACAGTAATAATAGAACAATTTTTGCAGTTGGAGATGAAAAACAATCAATTTATGGCTTCCAAGGAGCAGAGCCAAACATTTTTAGTAATATATTTACATATTACCAAAACCGTTTTAACAATATTAACCAAAAATTAGGAAAAATAACTCTTAACAACTCTTTTCGTTCAACTAATGCAATTTTAGAAACCGTAGATTTAATATTTCAAAATGAAATTTATGCTAAAAAAATTAGTAAATTATCTAAAATAAAACATCAAGCAATTAGATCTGATATTGGAAAGGTTGAGATTTGGCCAATAATTAAATCCAAAAAAACTGAAGATAAGACAGCTTGGAATCTAAAATTTGACAAAAAAAATAAATCATCCAAAGAGATTTTAGCAATTAAAATATCGAAAGAAATTAAAAGTTGGGTAGAAAGTAAAAAAATAATTACAGATAAATCTGGTATCAAACGGCATATAAAATATGGTTATATTATGATTTTATTAAAAAATCGTACTAATAATTTAGGAAATTTAATAAGAAAATATTTAATTAAAGAAAATATCCCCGTTTCTACCCCGGACAAAATAACCCTAACCAATAATTTATTAATACAAGATTTTATTTCCTTATTTAAATTTATTTTATTAGAAGAAGATGATCTTAATTTAGCATGTTTGCTAAAATCCTGTTTTATTAAAATTTCTGAAGATGATTTATTTAAATTATGTAAAATTAAAAATAGTAAAAATATTCATTTAAATTTAGCTTTAGAACAAAAAAAACCAGAAATTCATCATTTTTTACAAAAAATTAAAAAACAATATTTATCTAATGATAATATTGCTGAATTTATAATAGAAATTACAAATGATAATAATATTTTAAAAAAAATTAAATCAGAGTTTGGACATTTATCTCTTAATTTAATTAATCAATTACATTCTGTAGCTCTTAAATATCAACAACAAGAAGGTTCATCATTGCAAGAATTTATTACTCAAATTCATCAATCAAATTTAAACATTAAATTAGAAAACAATCCTATCTTTGATGAAGTCCAAATAATGACAATCCATGGTGCAAAAGGCTTAGAATCCCCTATTGTTTTTTTACCTGATACAGCACATGGAATCAAATCTATCAATGGCTCGGGACCAAAACAAAATATTATTTGGCATCAAAATAAAATACCAATAGCAAATTTATCCAAAAAAGAACAGAATTCTTTCCTAAAAAAAATCATAGATGAAAAAAAGGAAGAAATTTACGACGAATATTTAAGATTACTTTATGTAGCAATAACCAGAGCAGAAAATGAAATTTATATATGCGGTTTCAATGATCAAAAAATATATGAAAAATGCTGGTATAGTTTAATTATTAAAGCTCTTGGAGAAAGATCTACAAAACATGATTTTATTGATAAAGAATTTGATATAAATGATATAAAATTAGTTTTTTCTGATAAAACTATAAAAAATTTAGACAATGATCAACCTATATTTCAATTAAAAGAAGAAAAAATTTTAAAAAAACAGAGTGATTTACCTCAATTCTTAACAAATAATATTAAAATTTTGGAAGATGATGAGATTATCTATCCTTCTAAAATTTATAATGATTTTGATAATTTTAAGGATAATTTAGAAAGAAATACTAAAAAGTCTGTGAATATAGGTAGCATTACTCATAAAATTTTAGAATTTTTACCAAAAATAGCAAAAGACTCTATAGAATCAATAAAAATTGCCAAAAAATATTTACAAAATCAAAGTATTTCTGCAAAAGAACAAGAAATTATTTTAAAAAATATTAAAAATATAATAGATAATCCAGATTTTAACTTTCTATTTCATAAAAATGGTCAATCAGAAGTGGCAATTAGCGCTAAAATTGATGGTAAAATAATTTCTGGCCAGATTGATAGACTCATTTTGGATAATAATTTTATTACCATCATAGATTACAAAACAAACCTAACCAAAAACTCTGATCTATATAAAGATCAACTAGATTTATATCGTAAAATAATTACCAAAATTTATCCTGATAAAAAAATTGTCACAGCAATTATTTGGACTTATCATGGAGAAATTGAGATAGTATGATTATCTTATGTTTTTTTAATCTAATTTTTTACCTTTTTCCACCATCAGTCATGCAATATTTATGTCTATCTTAATACTAATTCTTATTAATTTAGCGGTCTATCAACTTTTCTATGATCATTCCTTCTTCAAGTAAGTTTTACTATTATGTTTGCCAAAAAAAACGCCTCTCTTGCATGTAATAATTCTATTTTTGAAGTAAGTATCATTTTCTATTGTAAGAGACATAAAAATATTATATAGTATTAGTTATATATAAATCTTTTAATCTTAAATAACCAACATAATG
>JAHXBT010000006.1 GCA_020054695.1 Rickettsiales bacterium | reverse complement strand
GCCAGGGGCTACTCTTAGAGATGCTATTCTTATAGGGGTTAATCTTAGCAGTGCTTATCTTATAGGGGCTGATCTTAGAGGTGCTGATCTTAGAGAGGCTGATCTTGCTGGGGCTACACTACCCCAGGATTCATCTTTAAAGTTTTGTCTAGCGTTAAATAGTGATATTGGAGGTGCTATTACTAGTGTTGATCAGTTATTAAATTACGATCCCGAAAAAGTTCGCTACAAATCCTACAAAGCCAGTGTTTACCGATGTCCCTTTTTTTTGAAAAAGGACGACCCAAGCGGAGACGGAGATAATTTTTAGCCTGATTTTAGCAATTTTTATAAATTTTTAGAGAGAGGAAAGGACGACTGAAATTGAAATTGAAACTCGCTAAGTACCGCTATTACTGGGGTTACAAGGCTTGATGAAATTTATAAAACTTGAGAGGAGATTCGGTTTGTAGATATTAAACTGGCGGAAGGGAAGGGATTCGAACCCTCGATGAAGCTAATAAACCCCATACACGCTTTCCAGGCGTGCGCCTTCAACCACTCGGCCACCCTTCCAATAATAGTAATATATTATGTTAATGGTAAAATTAATTTACCAAAATAAAGTATCAAGACACTCTTACCTTTTAATTAATAATAACTAGCTAGTAAATAGTATTAGTTATATCAATTATAATTAAAAAAACTATCATTTATATTAAGTATTATTAAAAAAATAATATTTAATATTTTTTTTTAATTCCTAAGACATTTCCAACATTCTTTCTAAAGATCTAGAAGCTTTTTTCATTAAATTATTATCTAAAGTAATTTCATTATGTTGATCTTTCATTACTTTATATAGTTTTTCAAGATTATTTAATTGCATATAAGGGCAGGTGTTGCATAAAGTACATCCAGATTGATCAATTCCAGGGCAATCATAATATTTACTTGTTGGATTTGATTTTTTCATTTGATGTATAATGCCCGGTTCTGTCAAAACAATAAATTCATCTCCAATATGTTCTTTAGTAAAATTTAAAAGAGAGGAGGTTGAACCAATATGATCAGCATAAGAAAGTAAATGTTCTGGACATTCAGGATGAGCAATAATTTTTGCCTTCGGATGTCTAGTTTGTAATTTAACTAATTCTTTTTCACTAAATTGTTCATGAACAATGCAGCTACCATGCCATAACAACATATCTCTACCGGTTTGTTTAGAAATATAGCTACCTAAATGACGGTCTGGTGCAAAGATAATTTTCTGTTCCTTTGGTAATTGCTTAACTATACTCATGGCATTTGTTGAGGTAACTATGATATCTGATAATGCTTTAATTTCAGCTGAGCAGTTGATGTAGGTAAGGGTTATATGGTCAGGATGTTTTTCTTTAAATTTAGCAAACTCAGATGGCCTACAAGAGTCTTCTAAACTACATCCTGCTTTCATATCTGGGATTAAAACTTTTTTATTAGGATTGAGAATTTTAGCAACTTCTCCCATAAATTTTACACCACAAACAATAATTACATCAGCGTCTGTTTTGGTTGCTTTGCGGGATAAATCTAAGGAATCACCAACAAAATCAGCTATTTCTTGTATTTCTTCATCCTGATAGAAGTGCGCAAGAATAACCGCATTAAGGCTCTTCTTTAATTTTATAATTTCATCTTCTAAATTTGTCATCAAGGCCTACAATATTATCTAAGCAAAACTCATTATAACTTGACCAACACCAACGGCATCACCTTCAGAAAACTCTATTGTTTTAATTTTAACATCATAATCTGTTCTAATAATGTTTTCCATCTTCATTGCCTCAATAATAACTAATTCTTGACCAGCCTTTACTTCTAAACCCTCATTAATTTTAAATTTAATAATTTTACCAGTAATAGGGGATGTTAACTCAGTTGGTTTGGGGTTTTTTTCTATTTTAGGCATAAATTTATATAGTTCAGCATTTCTAAGTGATAAAACTTGAGCATAAACATCTGATCCTGAATGTTGCAATAGATACCCTCCAGATCTATTGTTTTTTCTAATATTTACGCCAATTTCAACATTATTAACAGCGGCCTTGAATAGTTTATCACCATTTTGCCAATGACTAGAAATTTTGATTTCAGTATTATCGCAACTGATTTTCATTTCTTCATTTGAATGTGATAATATTTGTATTAAATAGGATTCGTTATCAAGCATTACTACCCAACGATCATTAATTTGTTTTGATTCCTTACTTAATCTACCTGTAATTTTAGAATTTCTACTATAATTTTTGGTATAAATAAACATAGCAGTTGAGATTAAGTCTCTTTTGTCTTGGCCATCAAGCTTGTTACCTAAAAATCCCTTACTAAATTCTTCTTTTATAAAATTTGTAGATATTTCACCACTACAAAATCTTTTATTTCTCATAATAGTTTCAAGAAATGTAATATTGTGAGATATACCTTCAATTGCATAATTACTTAAAGCTTTTTTCATGTGCTCTATAGCATCATCCCTATTTTTTCCATAGGAACATAATTTAGCTATCATGGCGTCATAAAACATACTAACCTCACCACCCTCATAAATTCCTGTATCTACCCTAACATGAGAATTTTCTTCTGGCTCAATATATAGATTTAATCTACCGCTTGAAGGTAAAAAGTTGCGAGCAGGATCCTCAGCATAAATTCTAGATTCCATAGCCCAGCCGTTTAACTTTATATCATTTTGAGAAAATGGTAGTTTTTTACCTAAGGCAACATTAATCATTAATTCTACTAAATCTAAACCAGTGATAAGTTCAGTTACAGGGTGCTCTACCTGCAATCTAGTATTCATTTCTAAGAAATAGAAATCTTTATCCTTATTAACTACATATTCAACTGTACCAGCAGAAAAATAGCCAACCTTTTTAGCTAGTTTTACTGATTGATCATACATTTTTTTACGAGTTTTAGGGTCAATAAAAGGACTTGGTGCCTCTTCAATTACCTTTTGGTTATTCCTTTGAATTGAGCATTCTCTTTCTCCTAAACAAACTATATTACCTTCTTTATCAGCAATAATTTGTATTTCAATATGTCTGGGATTTTCAATAAATTTTTCAATAAATATTCTATCATCTCCAAAGCTATTTCTAGCTTCATTGGTAGTTGATTCAAAAGCGTCAGCAATTTTATCTTCATCATAAATTACTCTCATACCTTTACCACCACCACCTGCAGAAGCTTTCACCATAACCGGTAAACCTATTTTTTTAGCAATTTTTTTAGCTTCGGCACCATCAGCAATAACCTCCATATGTCCAGGTACTGTATTTACTTTGGCTTCAATGGCAATTTTTTTAGATTCTATTTTATCTCCCATCATAGAGATGGATTTAGATGACGGGCCAACAAATTTAATGTTTCTTTTTTCTAGCTCAGCAACAAAAATTGCATTTTCTGATAAAAATCCATATCCAGGATGAACCAAATTTGCACCACTTTTTTGAATAACATCTATTATTTTATCAATATTTAGGTAACTTTTTGCTGATGGGGCAGGTCCAATATTATAAGATTCATCTGCCATTTGCACAAAAAGAGAGTTAGTATCAGCATCAGAATATACAGCAACTGTTTTTATACCTAATTTTTTACAGGTTTTAATAATTCTGCAAGCTATTTCACCTCTGTTGGCAATAAGCAATTTGTTTGTCATGATTAATTTATTAGTTCCAGATTTTAAACATAATATTTTATTATAAATTTAACCAATTTTAAGTCAAGTGCTATCGAATATTATGGTTAATCTTTTATAAAGATTTGATATAATTTGTGTAACTTTTTTGTAATTTTACCAATCTCCCCATCCGATATAATTCTTTCATCAACTTTATTAACTGGTCTTACAAGTAGTGTTGAGCTAGTAACAAAAACCTCTTTAGCATTTAGTAGTTCAGAATAAGAAATTGATCTTTGAACAACCCTAATATCATTTTTCTTAGCTAGATTTATAATTCTTTGCCTTGTAATACCACCTAAAATATTGTTATCGGTAAATCTAGTAACTAAATCATTATCTTGGTCAACTATAAAAATATTAGCAAAACTAGCTTCCATCACCATAGAATCTTTAATAAAAATAGCATCATCAAAACCTAAATCTATAGCTTTTTGTTTGGCCATACTACCAGCAATTAGTGATATGGACTTGATGTCACATCTTTTCCAGCGTATATCTTCTGTAGTAATTGCAGAAATTGCTTTAGGGAGTTTTGATATATTATTTTGTATTGGATTTATCTTGGCAAAAATTGTTGGCTGTAAATTTTTTTCAATAATTTGAGTTCTTTTACTAAATCCTCTAGTAATTTGTATATATACTGCTCCATTTTCTTGATTATTCTTAATAAATAATTCAATAATTATTTTTTGGATTTCTTGAGTAGAAAGATCAATTTTAATATTTAATTCATTTAAAGATCTAAATAATCTTTTGATGTGATTTTCTCCATCAATTAATTTATTATCTTTATATAATATAACTTCATAAACCCCATCAGCAAACTCCATACCGCGGTCTTCTATATGAATAAAAGCATCTTTATATTTTTGAAATTGTCCATTTAAATATATAGTTTCCATAATAATCATTATTATTGTTAAATACTGCGGTATAATCTTATTCACAGTAAAAATCTTCTCCAAAGATAAGAAATAGTATTTGAAAAATCAAAATTAATAATCTAATATATAATTTTTAATTATTATTTTTATCAATAAATGAGAAGTTTTTTTTATAAGATTTGTCTGTTAATTTGTTTGCTAGGATTGTCATCTTGTAATGACCTTGTGTTGCTTAATCCAAAGGGGGTAATTGCCGAGCAGCAAACTAACTTATTAATTATTTCAGTATTACTGATGTTAATTGTTGTATTACCAACAATCTTTGTTACACTTTACTTTGCTTGGAAATATAACAAAAAAAGAAAAGATGAGTATGACCCCACTTTTCACCATAGCACAAAGATTGAAATTATATGTTGGGGAGTTCCAACTATTATTATTATTATCTTAGCTGTTATTACTTGGATTACTAGCCATTCTTTAGATCCTTACAAGGAAATAGAATCTGCTAAAAACGAGCCCATTGAAATACAGGTTATTGCGCTTGATTGGAAATGGTTATTTGTTTATCCAGAACAAAAAATCGCTTCGGTTAACTGGTTACAAATTCCCGTTGGTACTCCAATTAATTTTAAAATTACTGCTGACGCTCCCATGAATTCTCTTTGGATTCCTGCTTTAGCTGGTCAAATTTATGCCATGCCTGGTATGCAGACAAAATTACACATAATGTCTAATTCTCCGGGTGACTATCTGGGCCGATCTTCAAATTATAGTGGAAGTGGTTTTTCTGGCATGAAATTTACTACTAGAGTTTCATCTATGCAAGATTTTAATAAATGGGTCAGTGAGGTTCGTAATTCTAGTGAGCATCTAAGTTGGGATAGATATTCTATATTATCTGAAAAAACAAAAGATCACCCAGTGGAATACTTTAAATCTGTTGAACCGCACTTATATCACAAAATTATGGATAAATTTATGAATCCAAATTTTGCTAAGGATGGAGATAATAATAAACATTTAAATCACTAATAATTATGGAATTTCTTTTTGGTAAATTAACTTTTGATGACCTTGCTTTTACTCATGATCCTATCATCCTTGGTGCAACAATCTTTATAATTTTAGGTGCTTTAACCGTTGGCGGAGGCTTGACATACTTTAAAAAATGGGGTTACTTATGGAATGAATGGATTACAACAGTTGATCATAAAAAAATAGGTGTAATGTATATTGTTGCAGCTTTAATTATGTTTGTTCGTGGTTTTGTTGACGCCTTATTGATGCGTTCACACCAGGCATTAGCTTCTGCATCAGAAACTGGTCTTGGTTATTTACCACCTGAACATTATGATCAAATTTTTACTGCTCACGGTGTTATTATGATATTTTTTGTAGCCATGCCTTTTATGTTTGGTCTTTTAAATATCATTGTTCCGCTTCAAATTGGTGCTCGAGATGTTGCCTTTCCTTATTTAAATTCACTGAGTTTTTGGCTTTTTGCTTTTAGTGCTGTTTTGATTAATATTTCACTGTTAGTTGGTGAATTTGCAGCTACTGGTTGGCTTGCTTATCCGCCATTATCGGGTATAGAATATAGTCCCGGCGTTGGTGTTGATTATTACTTGTGGGCTATTCAGATTTCTGGCCTTGGGTCTTTACTTTCAGGGGTTAACTTTTTTGTAACCATTATTAAAATGCGCTGCCCAGGCATGACTTTAATGAAAATGCCAATATTTACTTGGACTGCACTTTGCGCCATGATTTTAGTTGTTGCTACTTTTCCTATTCTAACAGCAACGTTAGCTATGTTGTTATTTGATCGTTTGTTTGAAATGAAATTCTTTACTTCAAGTTTTGGTGGCAATCAAATGATGTATATTAATCTTATTTGGGCGTGGGGTCATCCAGAAGTATATATATTAATTTTACCTGCTTTTGGAATTTTTTCAGAAATTGTGTCAACCTTTTCTAAAAAGAGATTGTTTGGTTATAAAATGATGGTCTGGGCTACTGCTGCCATTACTATTGCGTCAACCGTTGTGTGGTTACATCATTTTTTCACTATGGGTAGTGGCGCTAATGTTAATGCCTTTTTTGGTATTACAACCATGATTATATCTATCCCTACTGGTGTAAAAATATTTAATTGGTTATTTACGATGTATAAGGGTAGGGTGACTTATGACTCTCCTATGTTATGGACTATTGGATTTTTAGTTTTGTTTGCAGTTGGTGGTATGACTGGTGTTTTAATGTCAGTTCCGGCTGTTGATTTTCAATTACACAATAGCCTTTTCTTAATTGCTCATTTTCATAATACAATCATTGGTGGGGCAATATTTGGCTATTTTGCTGGTATGTATTTTTGGTTTCCAAAGGTCTTTGGATTTAAATTGAATGAAAAATTATCTAAATTATCATTTTACTGTTGGACTTTAGGATTTTTATTTTCTTTTGTTCCTGTTTACATAGCAGGACTTAATGGGGCTACAAGAAGAGTAAGTCAATTTACTGGTGCAGAAACGGGTCTTTATTCTGTTGAGTTAGTTACTGCTTTTGCTGGTGCACTAATTATTGCCGCTGGGGTATTATTTTTACTATTATCAATTGTAGTTGCTGTTATTAATCGTCATAAAAAAGAGTATACTGAAAATGCTAATGATCCCTGGGATGGTAGGACTTTGGAGTGGTCAACTTCATCACCCCCACCTTTCTATAATTTTGCTATTTTACCAAAAGTTGAAGAAATTGATGATTATTGGGAGCAAAAATATGGTAGAAAATATCGTAAAGATACTAATTATATTNANANTNATATGCCAAAGAATACTTCTGTTGGATTTGTAATATCTTTATTTAGCCTAGGATTTGGTTTTGCAATGGTTTGGAATATTTGGTGGTTAGTTGCATTAAGTACTCTTGNTATGATTGGAACCTGGATTTATAGGGCTATGGATCATGATATTGACTATTATGTTAAAAAAGAAGAGGTAGAAAAAATAGAAGCACAAAAGTAAATTTTATAACCATTGGTAATGAATAGGAGGATAAAGAAAAATCAAGAGGAGCATCATCATGAATCAAATACCATATTTGGCTTTTGGGTTTATTTAATGAGTGATTGTGTATTATTTGCAACTTTATTTGCAACTTATGCAGTTTTAGCGCCAAATGTTTTTGGCGGCCCTTCCGGATCTGATTTATTTAGTTTAGAATTTGTTTTAACAGAAACATTTATTCTTTTGGTAAGTAGTTTTACTTGCGGTATGGCATTAATCGCTTCATATAAAAAATCTGTCAAAGAAACTATTTTATGGTTCTTTGTTACATTTTTACTAGGCATTTCTTTTATGATAATGGAAATATATGAATTTATCCATCTAACTAACCAAGGTTACGGACCCCAATATAGTGCTTTTCTTTCTATTTTCTTTACTTTAGTTGGAACTCATGGTTTTCACGTCACTTGTGGTTTGGTTTGGCTGGTAATTCTTATGCTTCAGATTAAAAAATATGGTTTTAGCGACATAACTAAAAATAAAATCACTTGCTTTGGCTTATTTTGGCATTTTCTTGACCTAATTTGGATTTTTGTCTTTACTATAGTCTATTTAATGGGTGCGGTATAATACTATTTTTTGTCTTTAAAGAAAGTTTTCTAATAACTCTAATTAGTTCAAATAAGATAATTAAAATGACTAAGAATTTTTAAACATTATTGCACTATTTGCACTGTAGAAAAATAGCATAATGTCAATAATTTTATAACCTAAAATAGATATTTCTTATTTATAATAAAGTTATATAGAAGATTTAAAAATTATCTTTAATAAGAATGAAAATTTAGTTTTGACAGGGTGTTAAATAAATTTATTGATGGAATTTTTCAGTTAATTCTAATATTTCTTCTCTTTTAGTACTTTTATTTATATTAGAACGATAAGTTGCTGAACCACTCATGCCGTTACTATACCAGCCAAGGTGCTTTTTAGATAAGTTAATAGCAACTCTTTCACCGTAATGATCTAGCATATCTTGGAAGTGATCCAATATAATTTCTTTCTTTTTTTGATCGTTAGGTTCCTCAAATTTATAATCATCTTTTAGTTCTCTTGTTATTTGCTCGATGATCCATGGCTTTCCATAACATCCTCTACCAATCATTACGCCATCAGCTCCAGATAATTCTATTGCTTTTTTTGCATCTTGACTAGTTTTTATGTCACCATTAGCAATTACTGGAATAGTTACAGACTCCTTAACATTTTTAATGAATTCCCAATTAGCAGATCCATTATACATTTGACACCTTGTTCTACCATGAATTGTCAGCATTTTGATACCAACATCTTCAGCTTTTTTTCCTAAGGTTGGAGCATTTAGGTTGTGACTATTCCATCCCATACGCATTTTCATAGTAACAGGAATTTTAACTGCTTTAACAACAGATTCCATTATTTTTGTTGCTAAAGCTTCATCTTTCATTAGGGCAGAGCCAGCAAAACCATTTACAACTTTTTTTACAGGGCAGCCAAAATTAATATCAATTATGTCAGCACCAAGACTTTCATTTAATTTTGCTGCTTCTGCCATTACTTCTGGGTCACAACCTGCTAATTGTACTGAAGTTAGGCCATTAGACTTATCTTTTTTGCATTTTTGCATAGAGCTTTCTGTTTGCATTATCATAGCACGAGAAGCAATCATCTCTGAAATTAGTAGGCTGGCACCAAATTTTTTAACCAATCTTCTAAAAGGTAAGTCTGTAACTCCAGACATGGGAGCTAGTAAAACATTACTTTTTAATGTTATGTTGTTACCAATTTTTATCATTTTCACTCTAGCTTTATAAAAACTTATTTTTAGAATGTTATTACAACATTTAGATAGGATTCATCTAAAAATAAACAATATAGATATTAAGGGTAATTGTCAATATTTGCTGTATTGTTCATTGTTAGATGATTAAGTATCAATATAATTTTAAAAAAAGCTTGATATATTAATCGCTAAAAATAATGAAGTATAAAATAGAAGAGTTTGAAGAAAAAATAGGCTATCAATTTAAAGATAGACATCTTTTGGTTGAGGCTATGACTCATCCCAGCTGCACTAGTCGTAGTAATAAAAATTATCAGAGATTTGAATTTTTAGGAGATTCAATAATTTCTATGATCTTAGCTGAAATTTTAATTAAACGATATCAATCTGAACAAGAGGGTAATTTATCAAAAAGATTAGCTCATTTAGTTTCTGGAGATTGTATTTGGCAAGTTGCAATAGATATTGGTGTTGATAAATTGATAGTGCTTTCAAAAGGTGAGGAATCTCTTGGCGGTCGTGAAAATAAAAGAAATTTAGAAAATGCGATGGAGGCTTTAATTGCAGCTATTTATCTTGATTCTGGATTTATTGTTACCAGAAAGATTATTACTCAATTATGGTCAAAATTAATTGAAGAACATATAACTCCACCCAAAGGTGCAATTTCTTCTTTGCAAGAATTAACTCAAGCTAAACATAAAACGTTACCAGAATATCAAATTCAAAAAATTGGTGGTAATGACCACAAACCTGTTTTTGAAGCTAAAGTTGTTATTGACCACATTCACTACAAGGCAATTGGTAATTCAAAAAAAAATGCCCAAAAAAAAGTTGCAGAACTGGCTTTAAAAAATTTTAAATTTTAAATCATATGACTAATCATAATTTTAACACTAATATTCTTAGAGCTTATGATATTAGAGGTGTTTATAATGATAATTTAACTGAAAAGGATGCTTTTTCTTTAGGAAAATCATTCGCCTCTTATCTACATAAAAATGGTAAAAAAACTATATCTATTGGTTATGATGGGCGCTTAAGCTCTCCCTCTTTAAAAGAAAATTTAATTAAAGGATTAAAAGAATCAGGACTTAAGGTTTATGATATTGGTGTTGGTCCCAGCCCCATGTTATATTTTTCAGTTTATCATCTTAAAACTGATGCAGGAATTATGATTACAGGATCGCATAATCCAGCAAATTATAATGGTTTTAAAATTACCTTGAAAGAAAGACCTTTTTTTGGTGATGATATTTTAGGTTTAGATAAAATTAATCGGAAGCAAGATTTTGTTAATAAAGAGGGGTCAGTAGTAAATATTGATATAATTGATGACTATGTTGATTGTATTTTACAAAATTCTTTAGTTTTACAAGAGTGTAAATTAAAAATTGCTTGGGACGCAGGAAATGGAGCTGCGGGTGGAGTGATGCATAAAATTTCTTTAAAAATAAAAGGAGAAAACCATCTTTTATATGAAAAAATAGATGGAAATTTTCCAAACCATCACCCAGATCCATCTGATGAAAAGAATTTGCAAGACCTAAAGGTTGAAATAAAAAAGAAAAAACTTGATATTGGTATTGCCTTTGATGGTGATGGTGATCGAATTGGCGTAATTGATGATGAGGGTGTGGTACTTTATCCCGATCAAATTTTGATTTTATATGCTCGTAATGTCCTTGAAAAACACCCAAAAGCTAGTATTATTGCTGATGTAAAAGCAAGTCAGTCTCTTTTTGACGAAATTACTAAATCAGGAGGAAATCCAATAATGTATAAAACTGGTCATTCTTTTATTAAGTCAAAAATGCAAGAAACCAATGCTAAGTTAGCTGGAGAAATGTCAGGACATATATTTTTTGCTGATGATTACTATGGATATGATGACGCACTTTATGCAGCTATTAGAATGATCGATATCTTGATAAAAGACGGAAGAAAATTATCAGACATTAGAAAATCACTCCCTAAAACCTTTTCAACGCCAGAAATTAGAATTGAGTCTGATGATTCAAAAAAATTTCAAATAGTAAAGCAATTACAAGATGACCTAAGAACGCAAAATATTGATTTTAATGATATTGATGGTGTTAGAGCTAATTCTGAAATTGGCTGGTGGTTAATCAGAGCTTCAAATACTCAACCTATATTAGTTGCAAGATGTGAATCTGATTCCCAAGATAATTTACAAAAATTGGTAGTAAATCTACAAAATATATTAAAAAAATATGATTTAAGTTTTAATTTATAAATATGACTAAACTATATCCCAATCTATTAGGCTATGTCGATATTGTTTGGTTAAATTCTTAGTATTATTTTGCTTTACTTTCTATCAAAATCAAAGCATATTAGGTTCGTTTAGAGTTGTTGATAAAGATATTATTGCTTCAAATTACGGCTTTGACACTCATACTGGTCAAAATATGGAGACACTATTGCAATTACTCATAAGTATAATAAAGTCAATTAAGGCGCAACTAAAGAAGTTTATATTCAAGTTATGAATGTAGGTACTTCTGTTGATTATAGTGAATATAATTTAATAATATTGAAGATAATTTATGTTAAATTTGCATTATCCCTTATGGTTTAAATGTATTTCTTAGTTGGGATGCAAAAGAATTTTTAAAGGAATCAATTAAGAGTAAATTACCTTTATTTATATCAGGAAAAAATGATAATGCAGCGATTTATATTCATCTAGATAATCAAATTTATGGTGTTGAAATATAGAATAATTTTAGTAATTGATGTTTCAAAATAAATTTATATAATCTTATGTTACTTGGTTTTAAAGGTTTTCACTTTTCATCATATAAAATTAAAAATAGCTCTATACAAAATCAGTTATGTAAAATGCTCTATATTCTATTAGGGATAATTATTTTGCATAGTTTTTTGATGATGTATTTTGAAAAATTAGGCTTTTTTGATGCTTTTTGGCTAACTATTACCACCATAACAACAGTTGGTTATGGTGATTTTTATGCTAAAAATGATGAAAGTAGGGTAATTACGATAATATTAATTTATATTGTCGGTATTGCTGTTGTTGCTCAAACTGCTTCACTATATTTTGAACATAGGCAAGAAATTAGGAAAAAAATATTAACAGGAAATTGGAAATGGAAAATGAAAAATCATATTGTTTTTTTAAATTGTTCTGAAGAAATTGATGAGGATTATTTTTATGAAGCCATTTCTGGTCTTAGACATAGTCGTGCCGAAGTTTCAGTATTGCCAATAATTATCGTTAGTACTCATTTTAAAGAAGGTCTTTCTGAAAAATTAAGAAAATTAGATGTTTTCTTAGTTAATAAAGATATTTTATCTGATGGTTTTATTGATGCAACAAATTTAAAAGAGGCAAAAATTATTATTACCTTTGCTTATAACTCCCTTAGAAGATCTTCTGATAGTATTAATTTTGAATTAATAGATAGAATTAGAAATTTAGGAGTTAATGGTAGAATTATTTCCGAAGTTGTTAAAGATCGTAATAGAGAAAGGTTAATAAAAGTTGGTGCAAATAATACTTTAAGGCCAATTAGGTCTTATCCAGAATTATTGATGAGATCAATTTTAACACCAGGTTCTGAGCAAGTAATAGAAACTTTATTTAATAGCTCGGGTGAAGAATGTATTAAATATTACATTAAGTCTAATGTTAAATGGGAGAAAATTATTAATTTATTATCTAAAAATAATCTTGGTTTGCCAATTGCTTATGAAAATTATCGTGGTCAAATTATCAATAATCCCTCTCCTTGTGATATAGTGCAATTTAATGCAATTTTTGTTTTTATAAATAAGGAAAATATTAAGAAAGAAGAAGATATAATAAAATTATTTAAGGATAATTCTTTAATTTGATAAAAATAATTTTTTAAAGATAAATTGCTGCACAACAAAAGTAATTATGCAGCAATATGGAAAAAAATATTAGAATTTATATTTAAACCCACCCATTACAGACAATGGTTTTCCTGGTCTAGCATTGTTTGGTCTTCTAGAAACCATATATTCTTCATCAAGAAGATTTTCAATATTTACAAATAATCTAGTTTTATTAGCAACTTCAAATTCTGTTGCCAAATCTAATACAAAATGTGGATCAATTTTCTCACTAGTAGTAATTGCACCTTGACCGGCTGTTGACCTTGTTTTACCAACATAGGTACCGTTTAGATTAACTTCCCATTTTGGTTTAATAAATCCAATTGAAGCAAAATATTGATGTTTAGCAATATATGGTAATTCATCACCAGCTGCTACATTACCCCATTCACCAAAATCAACTTCAGTAAAATTGGTTTTAAATTCAGTGTCAGTAAAAGTATAATTTACTGTAATTGGTAATTTAAAATCGGAATTAGCAAAATTATTAGCTAAATCATAAGATGCTGATAATTCAAAACCCTTAGCATCAACTTGGCCAGCACTGTATTGATCACCTTCATCACAACCGCCGCCTGATGAGTTAGTGCACTCGCCATTTAAATTAGAATAATCATTAAAGAAAGCCACAAATTCAGTCGCAATAACATCCTTATTATATCTAAAGCCAGCTTCGTAATTTATACTTCTTTCCTCTTTAGAATCAGTACTTCCTGGAGAAGGGGGGTTAAAACCTTTGTGAATAGAAGCAAAAGTAGATAAATTTTTATTAAATTTATATATTGAGCCAAGAGATGGAATAAAGATATCTAAATGGTTAACATTATTTTTAGAAGGGTTATTATAATCGGTATTTTCTAATTTAATATTTTCATATCTAATTCCCGGAGTTAAGGTCAATTTACCATAAGTGATAGCATCACTTAAATAAATCGCTGTTGCATCAGTATCCTTCTCTTTGTTACCAGCATTACCTGGAGTGCCATAACTATCTAGAGTCATAACTGCATTATTTAACTCATACTTATCATCTCTTTGGAAGCGATCAGCTTGATCTTGATGAAAACGAGCACTAAATTTTAATTTATGATCTAACTGGCCAGTTTTAAATTCAGTTCCTAAAACAGATTGAACTCCTTGAGAATAATAATCACGATTATTAGCTCTAACTTTTAATGTACTTCCATTATTAACATCAGAATTATTTGTTACAGAATTTTTCAATTTATACCAGTTACGACCAAAATAATTATGATAAAGAGTTGTAGTTAAATCAAATTTGCCGAAATCAGCAAAATGTCTTAATTGATATTGATGATGCTCAGCATCCATATTATCTAATTGTGATGCGGCGTATCTTCTATATGGATCATTTTCAAAATCTGCATCTGTGAGGCCAAGATAAGTCTCATCAGAATTTTCATTGTTAAAACCTAATTTTAATTCTACAGATTGATAGATTTTAGCATTATCATCGGTTTCATATTTTAATTTAGCCATCACATCTTGAAGGGAATATCCAGTGTAGCCACCAACAATATCAATTTTTTTAAAACCGTCACTTTGATCATTAGAAGCATTAATTAAATAGCTCCAATTTCCTAATTTATTACCATGAGTAATTTGCTGCTTGAGAGTATTAAAACTTCCATAACCAAATATAACATCAAATCGCAATTTATCTGGAACTGATTTTGTGATTAAGTTTAATGCGCCAGAGGTAGTTTTGGGTCCAAATTCGGTGGTTGAAGAACCTTTTCTAACTTCTACAGATTCCATTCTTTTCATACTAGGAAAATAATAAGCTGAAGAAGCAGAATATGGGGCAGGTGCAATTAATACGCCATCTTCCATTAAAGTAATATCAGCAGATCTTTCGCTTCTTCCTCCTCTAAAACCAATATTTGGGCGGTTACCAAAACCATCTTCTTCGTTGATGTGTACACCGGGAACTTGTTTTAAAACTCTATTAATATCTGTATAATTATAATTTTCTAATTGTTCTTGACCTATAAAAGAGGCTGAACCGGGAATGTTGTTGATATTTTCCTTGCTACCAACAACCATCACTCTTTCCATTATTTTTTCATTTGGAGAAGGTTGATTGGCATAAGCATTAACAGTTGCTACAATAGTAATAATTGCTGCTAATTTTGTTTTATTATTCATCTTTATAAATTTCAATTATCTTTATCATAATAATGATATTCATTATCATTTAAAAAAATTTAATCCTTGCAAATTAATAAGTCAAGAATAAAATTGATAATCATTATCATAATTTATATTATAATTTTAAAATTGAGCATAAGATTAAATACAGCAATAATACTATCTTTTTTTTTACATTTGATTTTTATTAATTTTGTTAAATACGGCAATCCTAATTATCAAATTAAATCTGATTTATTTAACAATAAAATTGCTTTAAATTTCTCTTTTTCAGAAAAAAAACAGTTAAACAACGCTAAATATAGTAAAAACCATTTAGAAAAAAATAGTATTCTAAAAAAAACTAATAAAATATCTAAAAATATAGACAATAAATCTAAAATTATTCCAAATATTACAGATTATCAACTGGTTGGAAAGAAAATTACTCCAAATTACCCTAAAAGGTCGCTAAAATTAGGTCGGGAGGGTGTTGTTTATCTTAAAATATTAGTTTCTGATAATGGTCTTCCGGAAGAAATTATCTTCACCCAAAAATCACAATATAATTTACTTAATGAGGCAGCTTTAGATGCTGTTTCTAGGTGGAAGTTCAAACCGATAATGATTAATGGCTTTAAATCAAAAATATGGGTTAGCGTTCCAATTGAATTTAAAATAAGTTAATTTTATTATTATATTAAAAATTATGTTATATTTTATAGAAAAAATTGGGTTTTTATTTTATCCACTATCCTTTCTCTCAATTATTGCATTTGCAGTTATTATTGAAAGAGTTATATTTTTTATATCTTTTTTTAATAAGAAAAGCGATGTAACTACTAATGATTTAATACACTTACTAGAAAAAAACAAAAAACTAAGCAAAGAAATAAGAGATGATATAATATCTTATAAGTTAATTGATATTAAAAATTCCCTAGAATCGGGTATTAATTTTATTAAAATAGTTGCTATTTTAGCACCAATGACAGGTCTTTTGGGTACGGTAATTGGTATTATTAAAGCTTTTAAGGTGATTTCCTTACAAAATTCACCAATTTCTCCCGCAATGATTGCTGATGCTTTATGGAACGCTATGCGTACTACTGCTTATGGCCTGATTATTGCTATTCCTTCTTTATTTTTTGTATTTTTTTTCCTTAGAGTTTCTGAAAGATATATTGATAAATTACAAAAAATACTCAATGAAAAATCCCTAAAAATATCAGGCTTTAATGATTAATATCAACAATAATAATAGAAAAAACATTATAGGTGATTTTTTGCCAGATTTGACACCTCTATTGGATGTAGTTTTTATGCTGATAGTTTTTCTTATTTTAACCATTAACACTACTTTCTTTTCTTTAGAAGTTAATTTACCTGATGATAATGATAATTCCTCTAAGGCAATTTCTGACAATAATCATCTGGAAATTCATTTATTAAAATCTAATTTTTGGAAGATTAATGAAGAAAAATTTTCTAATGAAGCAAAATTTAAAGATTACCTATTATCTTATCACCAAAAACATCCAAAACAAAAAATTATTATAATTACTGATAAAAGTTCTGAAGTAGGAAAATTGATTTCCATCTTAACTTTCTTAAAAAAACAAAATATCCAAATGGCTGACATTTTGGTTGAAAAGCAAGGCTGATTTTGTTGTAATCTTTATGAAAAACAAGTTATTAAAATCATAATAATATATCTAATATCAATAATATTAATATACCTATCTTCTGATCAGTTACTAATTACTTCATGCAAGTTGAAAATAAATTAAACCATTGACAACATGTAGGTTCAGGATTTGCTGAAGGAGTTTCTTCTGTTGGATTTTCTTTTTTATTTTCTAAATTAACTTTATTATTAGGAAATTGAGGTTCTTTAGATTTATAAGTTTCATTAGGTGCTGGTTCGTCGGCATCTATTACATCACCTTCTGTTATATCAGTAGTTATTCTATCTAAAGTAATAATAATGGCATCTGGAGGAACCATTTCAAAAGGATCCATTTCTTGTCTTAAATATCGATTTAAACTATTGATGGCGCTAGAACCTACTCCCTCAATTGTAACAGACATATTAGCAGCTAATCTTGCAGGGTGATCCTGATGTGGATAGACCAAATCACTTTCTTGAAACTCTAATGCTTTTCTGGCAATATTTTCATAACTTAATTTACCTTCTTCAGCAATTTTATTTTGAATTTCTTGTAATATTTTCAACGCTCTTTTGCTTTCATATCCTTCCTTAGATAACCTATGATATATAATTTTTAAATGTGTTTCTATTAATTCCTTTTTATAGTCACCTCTTAATCCCTTAGATTCTTCAATTAAATAAAGAATATCAACAGCATCCTCTTTATTAGTAAAACTTTGTAATTTTTTCCTTTCAGCATCCATAGTCATATTAATGCCTAGATCAGCATGGCTAATTTTTTTTATTTTATCCTTATCTTTTTCATTTAAATCATCGTGGCTTGTGCCTCCAAAATACCTTCCTCTAGCACTATATCTATCAAGATTTTCTTTTATAAATTCTTCTATTAATTCTTCTTCATATCCTTCATTTAACATAATAGCAACATTAAACCTTAAATTGCTTGCTAATAATTTAATAGCAGAAGGATTTTTTTCTTTACAAGTAAAAATATCTGTATTGATTTTTTCACTCTTTTTTGTATATAGATCCTCAAAAAGTTTTTTGTGCTTTTGCATTGAAGCACCAGGGTTATCAAGAGCTTCTAATATCATAGATTTAGAACTTTCCCAGTTGTTTGTTATTTTTTTACCTTCTGCTGACTCACTTTTTATTGCATTAATTTTGTCATTTATTTTGGTATTGTTTATATCACGTAGTTTTATATAAAAATTACTACGAAAATTGCCAACAAAAACTTCTAAAGAAGATGATACTGTCCTTAGTAAAGCTCCAACAGGAGTAACAGATAAAATATTAACCCCGGTATCAATTACTCTTAATCCTGTATATGCGGCAATTGCAGGTGCCGCTAAATTATTAGCATATCTTACTGGTATTGAATATTCTCCCTTACCCCAAAAGTCGCTTATTCCGTGAAAATATTCGGTTTCATGATATTTTTCAGGTAAGAGAACTCTTGTAGCTAAAATCTGTTGGTTTGTTAAAACATAATATTGATTTTTTTGACTAACATTTCTATGTCTTATTAATTTACACGCCAAAATACTTGATGTCGCAATGGCTGTACCCGCTACTAATACCACCCCTCCTGTTATAATAGATGCAGTTGTTAAAGCCCCAACGCTAAATCCTGCACCAAAAGCAAATACTCCACTTCCCAATGACGATGAAACCGCCCCACCTGCAGCTGCACCTGCAGCAGAAGCCGCAGAAGATAGGGCTGTAGATGTTGCCCCCACTGATCCTGTTGCAACTACTGCTGTTCCGCCAACCCCATAGGCTATAGAGGAGGTTCTATAGAAACTTGTGAAACACGCATTAGATGGCATGTGACTACGTTCATCTACTGACTTTTTTGATGCTAACCATGTATTCCATGTGTCTGGCCAATGCGCATACTCAGATAATGTTTTAATTATTTTCATTATTATAAAATAAAACATAAACTATGATAATGATTATCATTATACTATTATTTCACAATAACTACAATAGTTTTTTTAAGAAAAGTAGTAAATAAATAATTTGACTTTTAAATTATAAATTATAGATTAAAACATAAACTATGATAATGATTATCATTATACTATTATTTTACAATAACTACAATAGTTTTTTTAAGAAAAGTAGTAAATAAATAATTTGACTTTTAAATTATAATAATGATAATCATTATCATTACTATATTGTTATTATAGTTAAAATATAAATAAATTAATTTACAAAAAAATGACTTTCAAAAAATCTTTATTAGCTGTGATATCTATTGCAGCTATTACAACCTCTTCTCAAGCAGAAGAAAATCTTTGGGTGTATGCAAAAGGAACGGACACTCGCCCAGAAGGTAGTTATGAACTAAAGCTTTCTGATACTATCAGAATAGGTAAAGGCTCTGGCCAATACATTTTTCACGATATTCGTCCAGAAATTGAATATGGCGTTACGGATCGCTTAACTATAGGTGCAGAAGTAATGATATTTGATCATAGCTACGCTCTTAATAAGGATATTGGACCAATGAAAGAAACTCAAGCAGATGAGCATAATGGTAAATTTAATAAAACCCAATATGGTGGCTATGAATTAGCTCTTAAATATAATATATTGAGTCCTTACAAGGATCCTTTTGGTTTTTCAATTGGTTTTGCTTTTGAAGATAGGGATAGGTATCGTCTTGATGGCGCTAAGATTGATCAAAAATCATATGTTAATAATATTTTCTTGCAAAAAAATTGGATTGATAATCGCTTAACTCTTGTGTTTAATTTAAAATCTGAATTTGAAAGAAGGAAATCAGGAGCTGACCAAGTTTTAGAAGAGGAGTTGGCGTTTGATGGCAGTCTTGCTATTGCTTATAGATTTATTCCAAAACATTTCTTAGGTTTTGAAATTAGAACTCAATCAGATTATTTATCTCCAATAGATGGTGGTGCGGAGGATGATCCAAAATTAGATCAATCAAACCTTGATCTTAGCAATATAAGGATTGGTACTAGGCATCAAATTGCATGGTATGCAGGACCATCTTACCATTATGCTCAAAAAGATTGGTGGGCAACTGCTGGTATTTTATTCCAATTTGCAGGTGATGGCTCCGAGCATGCTTACGTTGAAAATAGCAAGAACTGGGATGAGCATGAAAAAATTCACATAGGCCTATCTTATGGTTATAATTTCTAATAAGAAAAATAAAACTAAATCATTTTTTGCAATTACTGCAATTCTGGGGAGTTTAATTATTCCTCAGAATCATTCTTATTCTAAAACTTACCTTACTATTAATCAGGCTAAAAATATAATGTTTGATAATAAGTCCATGAAGAAGATTGATGTTATTATAAGTAAGGAGCAGATAAAAAATATTTATAAAGCTTCTAATACAAGAGTTAGAAGTAATAAAATGAATGTTTGGAGAGTTAGTGATGGTGGTTGGTTTATAGTTGATAATGTTATTGGTAAACATGAAAATATTGATTTTGCCATCTCGCTTGACAAGAATGGTAAAATTAGAGATATTGAAATTTTAGTTTATCGAGAAACATATGGTGGTGAAATTATGAATCCAAAATGGTTAGCACAATTTTTTGGCACAGGTAACGAAAAGAAGCTAAAATTAGATGATGATATTAAAAATATATCTGGAGCTACTTTATCTTGCAGAAATTTAACAGATGGAGTTAATAGAATTACCGAAAGTTGGAACCAAGTTTTAAGATACTTATAATAAAAAATATTAAAAGTTAATTTTTTTTAAAACTTAAATTGTAACAAAGATAGTAAATAATATAATTGTTTATCATTGTGTAAATTTACTTTTATAATTAATACATGATAATGATTATCATAATCAAAATAAAATGAATAATATAAATAGATGTCGCCCAATGTTAGGTACTTTTGTAGAAATTGACCTTAAGGGTAACTTTACTGACAAAAAATTAATAAATTTTAGCAATAAGGCCTTTAAAAGAGTAGAAGAAATTGAAAATCTCTTATCCTTTTATAAGGAAGATAGTGAGCTTTCATATGTTAATGCTAATGCTTATTATAGTGATTGTTTTATTTCAGATGACTTAAAGAGTGTTTTGGAGAAAGCTTTACAAATAAGTAAATTAACCAATGGATTGTACGATATTTCTATAGCTTGTAAATTAATTAAGGAGGGTTTTTTACCTAATAGCAACATTGCAATTGATGGCAGTGCAAATTGGCAAGATATCATTTTAGATGGCAATAGAATTAGATTTAATAAAAAATTACAACTTGATTTAGGTGGTATTGCCAAAGGATATGCTGTTGATCAAGCTTTGATTTCCATTTATAACGAAGATCTTGATATAATCATTAATGCTGGAGGTGATATTGCTATGAATAAATGGCAGGAAAAATTAATAAAAGTTAGATCATCTGTTTTAAAAGATTTACAGCCAATCAAAATGCAAAATAGGGCGGTTGCAACAAGTTCTAGCTATTTCTTTGAAACTGACAAGAATCCTATCATTAATCCCAAAAATGGTCAAATGATCAAAGATAAAAGAAGTATTTCTATTTTTGCCAATGATTGCATGACCGCAGACGCTTTAACAAAAGTTGGTTTTTTAAATGATAATAGTGAAGAAATTATTGCTAAATTTAAGGCAAAATCAGTTATCTTATAAAAGATGCCAAAGAAGAGTAGGTGGAGTTATAAGAAAATGTTATTTTGGATTTTAGGACTTTCGTGGTTAAGTGGTATAATTTTTTTTGTGCTAAATAATTTTTTTGTTACTGATGGAGAGTTTGGTATTGATTATCACCCAGCACAATATCCCATTTTAAAAATTCATGGTGCAGCATCTTTTATTATAATGGTTACTTTTGGGTATCTTTTATCTGCTCATGTTAAAAAAAGTTGGAATGTTAGGACTCCAAAATCCAAAATGGGTATTGCTATGACTTGCTTTATGTTGGGTTCAATTATTACTGCCTATGCTCTATACTATATACCGTCAATGGATGTTAGGAAAATTGTTGGCTATGTTCATTTTACTATTGGTTTTTTACTACCTTTTATTTTATTAACTCACATTATTCAAATGAAAAGAGAAAATGACAGAATTAAAAAAATACCAAATTAAAAAGACAAAAAACGAATAAAAAAACATATGACAATGATGAGATTAGATTTGATAAGTAGATGAGGATTAAGTGGAAGGCGCTAAACAGAAAGGTTCATTATTGGGGGTCGATTGCTTCGTCATTACCTTTGTTAATTATAATAATTACAGGGTTACTATTGTTTTTTAAAAAACAATCAGATTGGATTCAGCCAGTAACTGTTAATGGCTCAACTAGTTTTCCAACAATTGGCTTTGATGATGTTTTAAAAATTAGTCAAAAAATTCCAGAAGCGCAAATCCATAAATGGTCTGATATCAATAGGTTGGATGTTCGACCTAAAAAAGGAGTAATTAAAATTAGATCAAATAATGATTGGGAGATTCAGATAGATCATCAAACAGGAGAAGTATTAAATATTGGCTTTCGAAGGTCAGATATTATAGAAGCTTTACATACGGGCACTTTTTTCACTAATTATGTTTCCTATGGCATATTTTTGCCAGCAGCAATTATTTTGTTAATCTTATTAATAACTGGTATGTATTTATTTATTAATGTGACCCAAGCTAAAAATAAGAATAAAAGATTAAAAAAAGAGGTATTAACAAAATGAGAATAATTATTTTTATTATATTAATATTATTAGCCTGCATACCGTTGCAAGCTCAAGATGTTTCAGGAAAGTTAATTTTAAGAAAAAAAATATTTTATAAATATAATTCATCTTTTGAGGTAGATTATAGGAAAAATAAAAATAATTTATATCATCGTCATTATGATTTTTCTATTAAAATTCCTTTAAAATATGATTTAAAATTATCTATTAATTATAGATCTATTCATAAATTTCGTAGTAATAATAAAAAATGGGAAGCTGAAAAAAGGCCACATATTGCATTAGAAAAGTCTTTTGATACAATTTATACTAAATTATGGTTTAGAACTCGTCAGGAATATCGTTATAAATATAACAATACTGAACAAGCTAGGAATAGAATTAGAGTTAAGATTCGCTCTATCCAAAATATATGTAAAGTAAAACCATTTATTAGTAATGAGTTTTTTTATGATTTAGATGAAAATAAATATGATAAAAATTGGCTTGCAATTGGAGTAGATTACTCAAAAATAAAATTTGCTAAATACAGCATCTATTATAAGTATGTAAACAAATTACAAAAAGAAAAAAATTGGACTGGAGATTATGCTATAGTTTTAAAGGCAATATATCAATTTTAATATCATAATATTATCGCCAATCTAATGTATATTTTTGATTATTCAAGTCAGGTGTTATTTGCACTTCTTTTATCTGAGATGTGTCGAGTTTGTTGTAAAATATAAAACCCCAAAATATTTGGTAATTTTTACTTTTTTATTTTCCTTATCTGCAATATATTCTCAATTATTAGTTATTTTTATATTTCCTGATATCCTATATTAGCAACCTTTAAGGCATGTATTGCCAAGATGATCTTATTTCATTTAGATTTTTAGATTATTTTACCTTTTTGGTGCAAAGCATTAAATATCATAGCTAAACGAACAATAATTTTAAATTACAATAAATTTTTTATATGGTTTTCTAAAATTATATTAACTAGCATTATGACAGTTATTTTATAATAATTCACATTACAATATTGATTACGCATTGTTTATAAATCCAATCAAATAGTAATTGCAAATATATAACTCCTTTTTTATAAAATATGGAATTAAGAGAAAATAAAGATAGAAATGTTTTAGGAGAAGAGATGATATCTTGTTGTAATGATCCTAAGACTGGTTTTTTCCGTGATGGCTATTGTAATACCAACTATTATGATACAGGTAAACATATTATTTGTGTTATTGTTACTAATAAATTTTTACAATTTAGTAATGATCGGGGTAATGATTTAATAACTGCATCTCCAGAATCCAACTTTCCTGGACTAAAAGAGGGAGATAAATGGTGCTTATGTATAACTAGATGGGTTGAAGCACTTGAAAATGGATGCGCTCCCAAGGTTGTTTTAGAGAGTTCTCATTTTCAATGTTTAGATTATATCTCTTTGGAAGAGCTAAAAAAATATTCTGCAATATGAAAAAAATACTGTTTATATTATTATTTTTTACATTAATTCCATTTATTTTTATTCCAGCATGCTCCTACCCGGATTTAAAGTTACAAAAATCAACAAACTTTGACGGAAAAAAATTTATTAATCTACAACCCCCCAAAGAAAGTAATACATTCTTAAAATTCCTTAAATGGAAGATTCAGGGAAATAAAGCAGAATGGCCAAAATGGGTAGAAATAACTCAAACAAAACCCAAATATCAAAAGATAGAGAAGGGTATTAATGTAATTTTTATTAATCATGCTACTTTATTGGTTCAAATTGACGGGGTAAATATTCTAACTGACCCCGTTTATTCTAACCGGACTTCCCCTGTCTCTTTTTTGGGGCCAAAAAGGATTAAGTTACCTGGTGTTAAATTTGAAGACTTACCAAAAATTGATATAATTCTAATTAGTCACAATCATTATGATTCTTTTGATAAAAAGACATTAGATAGATTAATATTAAGAGATGACCCTAAAATTCTATTTGGTATTGGTAATAGTTTTTATCTAAATGAAAAAAATATAGAAAATATCGTAGAAATGAATTGGGATGATGAATTTAAATTTAAAAATATAAAATTTACTTTTTTGTCAAATCAGCATTGGTCTAAAAGAGGTATGTTTGATAATAACAAAGCCCTCTGGGGATCTTTTGCTATTGAGGGTTCAAAAAAAATCTATTTTGCAGGAGATACTGGTTATTCTAACCATTTTAAAAATATTCAGAAGAAATTTGATTATTTTGACTTAAGTCTTATTCCAATCGGAGCCTATAAACCAAGGTGGTTTATGAAACATGATCATATTAATCCAGAAGAGGCAGTAAAAGCTCACTTAGAATTAAATTCAAAAAAATCAATTGGAATACATTTTGGTACTTTCCAGTTAACTAATGAAGCAATTGACGATCCAACTAAAGACCTTAATATAGCTAAGAAGAAATACAATATAAAAAGAGAAAATTTTATTGTATTAGATGAAGGTCAGGAATATTTTATTAAGTAATAATATTTATTATTATTTAATAGATCTCTTTTCTTCAATTACTTCATAACATTCTATAACGTCACCTTCTTGGATATCTTGATAATTTTCAATGGCAATACCACATTCAAGACCTAGTTTTACTTCTTTAACATCATCTTTGAATCTTTTTAAAGTTTTTAAATTACCATCATAAATTACAACATTATCTCTAAGTAATCTTACTTTAGAATTTTTCTTTACTACGCCATTGGTAACGTAAGCACCAGCAATTTTACCAACACCAGTTATTTTATATATCTGTCTAATTTCAACATTACCTAAATGTTTTTCATTTATTGTTGGGTTTAACATGCCACTAAGCATTGCTTTTACGTCATCTGATGCATCGTAGATAACAGAGTAATATCTTATATCTACTCCATTTTCTTTAGCTACATCTTGTACAGTAGAATTTGCTCTAACATTAAAAGAAATAATTAAAGCATCGGAAGCTGCTGCAAGATTAACATCACTTTCATTGATAGATCCGGTAGCTGAATGGATAATTTTTGTTTCTACTTCGTCATGAGTAATTCCCATTAACATACCCGAAAGAGCTTCTGCTGAACCATTTACATCAGCTTTAATAATTATATTTAAATATTGTTTAGCATTAGCGCTAACAGATTTGAATATGTCTTCTTTTGATTTTAAGTTATTTTTTAGGTTTTTCTGATCTTTTTCTTTTTTAACTCTATATTCAATTATATCTCTAGCTTGCTTTTCCTCTCCAACTTCAGAGAAAAAAGCTCCAGCTGAAGGTGTTACATCAAGACCCATAATTTCTACGGCTACCGAAGGTTCTGCCATCTTTATGTTTCTACCTCTATCGTCAGTCATTTTTCTAACTTTACCATAGGCATTACCAACTACAATCAAATTAGACATATCTAATGACCCCTCTAATACCAAAATTGTTGCAATAACTCCTTTGTTGCTGTCAACTCTACTTTCTAGAACAACACCTTTTGATTTTCCTTCATATCTTGATTTTAATTCCATCATTTCTGCTTGAAGCAATATGGCATCTTCTAATTTATCAATATTAGTTCCTTCTTTAGCAGATACTTCAACAAAAATTGAATCACCACCAGCTTTATCTGAAACGATACTATGTGAATATAGGTCGTTAATAATTTTTGAAGGATCAGCGTTAGGTTTATCAATCTTATTAATAGCAACAATAATTGGAACTTCAGCAGCTTTAGCGTGATTAATTGCTTCAACAGTTTGATCTTTAATGCCGTCATCAGCTGCAACAACCAAAATCACTATATCAGTAACATTAGCTCCTCGAGAGCGCATTTCACTAAATGCTTTATGACCTGGGGTGTCAATAAAGGTTATATATTTACCAGATTTAGTTTTAATCCTTGAGGCACCAATATGTTGCGTAATACCGCCAGATTCTTTAGCTACAATATCAGTTGATCTTATGGTGTCCAAAAGAGATGTTTTACCATGATCAACATGTCCCATAATTGTTACAATTGGTGGCCTAGGTAATTTTTCATATTTTGTATCATCTTCAATTTCTAAAACTTTTTCAACATCTGATTTAGTAACTTTTTTGTATGTATGACCAAATTCTTCAACAATAAGTTCTGCCGTTTCAGCATCAATAGCTTGATTAGAAGTTGCAACAACGCCCATAGAGAATAGTTTCTTAACTACGTCACCAGTTTTTTCACTCATTCTGTCAGCTAATTCTGATATTAGAATCATTTCTGGCAATATAACCTCTTTAGAAATTTTTTTATATTCTTTAGTAGGTTCTTCCATTTTATTTTTTCTTCTCCTCTTGTATCTTACATCTTCTGAGTCGTCATCAATAATAAATATTTGTTTTTTTGATCTTTTATTTTTCTTTAGTTGTTTTTTACTATTGTAATCATGTTCATTGTTGTCGTTAAATTCCTTTTTTGGTTTTTTATTTTTTATTTTTTCTTTTTCTTGATTTTCTTTTTCTTTTATTTTCCTTTCTTCCTCTGCTTTTTGACGATCAATTTCTAGACTAGCTTTAATTTTTTCATTAATATCAAAGCTTTTTACTTGGAAATTATTTTCTATCGCTTCAAACTTAATTTCCTTTTCAGCCTTTTGTTCATTTATTGTTTCATCTTTCTTGTCATCAATATTTGGCGTATCTTCTATATTTTTTTTAGCTAATAAATCTTTTTCTAATCTTGAACTTTGGCTTATTTTGTTTAATATATCACTACTATTTTGAGAAAAAATAGTGTCAGTTGTTTTTTTTTTCGTAATTTTCAAGAGCTTTTTTTCTATATTCAATCTCGCCTTTACTTAAACCTCTATTTATTGAGTCTGGTTCTACATTTTTTACCTGATTGGGTGCTTTTTCAGGTAATTTCTTTTTAATTTTAACTTTAAAATCACCAATTTTAGATATGTCTATTGTTTTAGGTAGGTCTAAAGTTAGTTTTCCTTTAAGATTTTTCCCGTTATTATTTTTAGTCATCAAAATATCTTTTATTTTTTACAAAAGATCTGTCATAAATATGTGAACAGAAATATAATGCTATTAGATTATCAGAATATTACCTGATTAATATTAATTAAAAATACAGTTAGTAAAATTATCACCATCTTTATAGAAATTTTGCTATAAAATTAGAAATAAAAGTAACAATATTAATTACTTACTATATGTTATTATTTAGCTAGTTTTTACCGCCTCCTCATTGTCAGAATTTAAATGATCATTAGCTCTTCTAATAATCTCTTCAGCAATATCTTCGTTAAATCCTTCTATAGAGGATATATCAGATATTTCAGACCCAGCAATATCTTCAATCGATGTAAGCCCTTCTACAATTAATAATTGCGCTATTACAGTTTCAACATCAAGAACTTCCGAGAATAATTCTGATAAATCATTAAACTCCTCTTTTCTTCTAGTAGATTCTTGCTCTTCTGTTAGGATGTTAATTTTATAACCTATTAAGTTAGATGCTAATCTAACATTCTGGCCAGACCTTCCAATTGCAAGACTTACTTGATCTTCATTTAATATAGAGTCGATTGTGTTATTTTCTTCATCAATTACAACTTTACTAATTTTAGCAGGAGATAAAGCCTCTACAACTACTTCTGGTAAATTATTAGACCATTTTATTACATCTATTTTTTCACCCCTAAGTTCAGCGCTAATTGACTGAACCCTAGATCCTCTAACGCCAATTAAAGAGCCTACAACGTCAATATCTTCTCTATCAGAATAAACAGCAATTTTTGCTCTAGATCCTGGGTCTCTAGCTACACCACCTATTTTAATACTACCATCAAATAATTCTGGAACTTCTTGAGCAAATAGCTTGACTAAAAACTGTTCGTGAGTTCTGGATAGGAAAATTTGGACCCCAGCTTCCTTCCTTTCAACATTTTTAATATAAACCCTTAATTTATCTCCAACTTTAAATACTTCTTTAGGAAGTAAGTCATCTTGATGTATAAATGCTTCTGCATTGTCAACTTCCATCAATATATTTTTAATACCAACTTTTTTTACAGTAGCATAAGCTATATCACCAATTCTATTTTGAAATTCTTCGTATTCCTTTTCTTTTTCAGCTTCTTTTACCTTCTTAACAACTTCATTTTTTGTAATTTTTGCTATTGTTCTATTTAGATCAATAGGTGGTAGCAGCTCTCTAATATATCCACCAACTAAAATATTCTCATCTTTTTCTATTGCGTACTTGTGAATAATTTGCGTTCTACTGTTAAAATCTTCAGCAGATTCATCTTTAACCACCAAAAGATTATTGTAAATGTTAATTTGACCAGTTTTTTGGTTAATTTCACATTCAACTAACAGATTGTAGCCATATTTTTTCTTTGCAGCCAGTTCAATTCCATCTTGTATAGCTTCAATTACCTTCTCTTTTGTTATACCTTTGCTATGAGCGATATTTTCAGCAACGAGTAAAATTTCTTTATTTCCTATTACGGTCGATATATTTGACACTTTATTAAACTTAAAAATTAATTGATATTATATAAATAATTATATAAACATAATTAAGTATTTTTCAAAATCAATATGAAATATGGATATATCAACTGAAATTATTATTAGCACTATAGCCGCCACTTTAACTACTGTGTCATTTTTGCCACAAGCTGTTAAAGTATTAATTACTAGGCAGACAGAAGCGTTGTCGCTTTGGATGTACTTATTATTTACTATTGGCGTTTCTTTTTGGTTAATTTACGGCTTGTTAATTTTATCATATCCTTTAATTATCTCTAATATAATAACTTTTATTTTATCTGTTATAATATTAATAATTAAAATTATAAATTTTTATAAAAAATAATGGCTGAATCCTATTTTGACTTGCCTAAAATTGCTGGAAAATATCGTTTCAATGTTGATCTGGCGAAAACTAATTGGTTTAATGTTGGCGGTCGTGCTAAAATTGTTTTTTTACCAAAAAATATTAATGATTTAAAGTTTTTTTTACAAAACAAACCTGAAGATTTAAAAATTATTATTTTAGGTGTGGGGTCTAATGTTATTATCAAGGAGGGAGAAATTGACGCTTGTGTTATTAAGTTAAATTTTGGTTTTAGTGATATTTCTTATCAAAATAATGTTTTAGAAGTTGGGGCAGGGGTTTTGTCGCGTAATTTAGCAAATTATTGTAAAAATAATTCTTTGACTAATTTAGAATTTTTAACTGGAGTTCCGGGTTCTATTGGTGGTGCTATTAGGATGAATTCTGGTTGTTATGGTGGTGAAATTGCTGATTTTTTAATAAAAACCATAGCAATTGATTTTGAAGGTAATATTTTTGAATTTTCTAACCATGATTGCGCTTTTGAATATCGAAAATGTTCTCTGAAAAAAAATATTATTTTTTTAAAGGCTTTTCTAGAGGTATCTGAAGGTAAAAAGGAAGAAATTTCTAAAAAAATAGTCAATTTTAATAAAAAGAGGGAAGAAACTCAACCAATTAGAGAAAAAACTAGCGGTAGTACTTTTAAAAACCCACCAAATTTAAAGGCTTGGGAGTTAATTGATAAGGCAGGGTGTCGTGGTAAAATGGTTGGAAAAGCACAGATGTCAAAAAAGCATTGTAATTTTATGATAAATCACGGTACTAATAATGCAGATGATTTAATCAATCTGGGTGAGTTAGTAATTGATGAAGTTTTAGAAAAAACAGGTGTTAAATTAGAATGGGAGGTTAAAATTATTGAATAAACATAGTAACTCTTAAAACTATTATATTATAATTAGTTTTTGTAAAATAGTTATTTAAAGCAAAATATTATATGGTCATAAAATTTTTTAACACATTATCTAAAGGTAAGGAAGTTTTTGAACCGATAGATCGAGATCACATCAGATTTTATGTTTGTGGCCCAACAGTTTATAGTCGTCCACATATTGGTAATGCTAGGTCTATTGTTATTTATGATCTTCTATATCGTTTTTTACAAAAAAACTTTTCTAAAGTCACCTATGTTCGCAATATTACTGATGTTGATGATAAAATTAACAAGGCAGCAAAGGAAAATAATATTTCTATCAAAGAATTAACTAATCAGGTAATTAAGGATTTTAACTCTGATATTGAATATCTTAATGTTTTAAAGCCAAGTTTTGAGCCCAAAGCTACTGAAAATATTTCTGAAATTATTAATCTTATTACTAAGTTAATAAAAAATAACAATGCCTATGTTAGTAAGGGTCATGTTTTATTCGATGTAAATTCTTATGAAAATTATGGTAAATTATCACGACGTAATCTTGATGAAATGATATCAGGCTCTAGGATTGAAGAAGCTGATTATAAAAAAAACCCCCTAGATTTTGTGTTATGGAAGCCTGCTAGTGACAATGACGATGCTTCTTCCATTTTTGATTCACCTTGGAGTCGTGGTCGTCCTGGTTGGCATATTGAATGCAGCGCTATGAGTGGTAAATTTTTAGGAAATGACTTTGATATTCATGGAGGTGGAGCAGATTTACAATTTCCTCACCATGAAAATGAAATTGCTCAAAGTAAATGTGCTCATCAAGGTTCAAATTATGCTAAATATTGGATGCATAATGGCTTTTTAACTGTTTCGGGTGAAAAAATGAGTAAATCTCTTGGTAATTTTATTACTGTTGCAGATTTAATAGAAAAGGATATTTCTGGCATTGTAATTCGTTTTTTACTACTTTCCACACATTATCGCAAGCCATTAGATTACAATGAAAAAGCCTTAATTGACGCAACTAAATCAATTAAAAAATTCTATTCAATTTTAAATCAAGATATTTTCTTATTACCAAAATATGAAAATCCTTATTTAGAAAAAATTATTCTAGCTCTAAGTGATGATCTTAATTCTCCATTGGCTTTTTCTATTTTACATTCATTAATAAAAGATTATAAAAATTCTAAGCAAAAAGAAGTTTTGCAATCAAATTTAGTTGAAATGTTAGAGTTTTTAGGTCTTTTAGATCAAAATTATTTTAATCAAAAGTCAGATAATAATATTGATGAAGCCTATATCTTAAATAAAATTGAACAAAGAAAAAAAGCTAAAGAAAATAAGGATTATTACAAAGCTGATGCTATAAGAGATGAATTATTAAAACAAAATATCGTTATCAAAGATAGTGAAAATAGCACAAAGTGGGAAAGGAAGTAAATACAAAAAGTTTTTTGAATTTTGGCCAACATATCTCATTTATTTGCTAGTTACTTTATTCGAGTAGTTTTTTAGTCACTTATCAACCAACACTTCTTGAAATTACACTATTTGACAGAGTTAATTAGTGATTTTTACAATTATAGATCTCTAAATTGCCTTTGAATGCTTATTATTTGATGCATTATCAAAATATTGATCAAAAAAACTAGCGGTAACCCTAGAAATTTGAGGAGTTTTAGGATTAATAGTAATTTTTTTATTATAAATTTTAATCAATCCTTCACTTTCTAGAGTTCTTAAATCTGACAATTCCTGATCAAAATAATTATCTTTTAGATTAAATTCGGTAATAAATTTATTTAAATTGACATTTAAATAGCACATAATTTCATCAATAATTAATTTTCTTATCTTATCTTCAGTTGAAATTTTAATAATTTTAGAAATAGGTAATTGATTTTCATCAATAAATTTAGGGTAAGGAATATTCTTGGTAGTATTTTGAGCATATCCAGAAGGTAAATAACTAATGGAAGAAATACCCATGCCAATTAAAATATTAGCTTCATCTGTTGAATATCCTTGAAAGTTTCTTTTTAATTCTCTTTTTTTTAGCTGTTTAATAATGTCACTATCTTTTTTAGCAAAATGATCAAGACCAATCGATTGATAACCAATTTTATGAAGATCTTGAGAAATAATATTATAAAGATCGATTCTGTCTGTAGCATTTGGCAGATCTTCGTCTTTGATAAATCTCATATATTTTTTTACCCAAGGGACGTGTGCATAGCCAAAAAATGCAATACGGTCTGGATCTAATTTTTGAATTAGATTAATATTTTTAGTAATAATTTCTAAAGTTTGCCCTGGAAGACCATAAATAAAATCAAAGTTAATATTACTAATATTATATTTACGAAAAAGGGTGCAAATTTTTTCTACCAACTCAAAAGGCTGAACACGATTGATTAACTTTTGAACATTTAAATCAAAATCTTGGACACCAAAACTAACGCGATTAATGCCAACTTTTTCATATATTTTAGCCTTATGTTCGTCTATATTCCTTGGGTCTACCTCGATAGCAATTTCTGCATTTTCTATAATGTTAAAATTGTTTCTAATATGGGAAAATAGATCTTTAAAATTTAAAGGATCAATAATAGTTGGAGAACCGCCACCAAAATGAATATGGCAAATCTTTAAATTTTTATTCTTAATTAAGTTTGAAATAATAGATATTTCTTTCTTCAAATAAATTAGATAGCGTTCAACAGGAGAGTAATGATTAATAATTTGCGTATTACAACCACAATACCAACAAAGTTTTTCACAAAATGGAATGTGGAAATAAAGGGATATTCTACTATTTGCTGGAATTTCCTCTAACCATTTGCGATATAGTTTATCGG
>JAHXBT010000016.1 GCA_020054695.1 Rickettsiales bacterium | reverse complement strand
TAATTTATCGAGGGTTCGAATTGGGTTTTTTGCAAAATCTAATTCAATATTTTAACCGATATTTTAGAAAATTCTGGCGGAGACAGAGGGATTCGAACCCTCGATACAGTTACCCGTATACTTTCTTAGCAGGAAAGCGCTTTCGGCCACTCAGCCATGTCTCCTTTTAATAAATTAATTGTGATAGAAAGTGAAAAAAAGTCAACAAATATTAAAATTAATCATTATATGTCTTTCTAATTCCAGTCTCCTGAATTTTCTTGAACCAGGGATAAAGCTGCAATAATTGCTGTATCAACTCTTAAAATTCTTGGTCCCAAAGAAATAGAATATATTTTTTTTTCTTTTATTAGGTTAAATTCTTCATTAGAAAATCCACCTTCAGGGCCAACCATAATTATAATTTCCTTATCTGTTAATTTTATACCTTCAAAAATATGAGATGCTTTTTTTGATTGACCAGACTCGTCGCAAAGAATTAAAATTTGCTTCTCATTCAAATTATCTAATAAATCACTAAGATTTTGTAATTTTTCAATTCTTGCTATATCGTTTCTTTCGGACTGTTCAGATCCCTCGATAATATTTGCTAAAAATTTTTTATCGTTAAATTTATTAATAAACGACCTTTCGGTCACAATGGGGAAAAACTTTACAACACCCATCTCTACCCCTCTTTTTGCAATTGACTCCATGGTATTGTTTTTAACAATTGAAAAAGCTAAAGAAATTTTTGGTGGAAAATATTGCTGCTTATTTTGTGTCTTAACTAAAATTTTAATATTTTTTTTATTAATTTCAGTTATTTGAGCTATAAAATCCCCATCCTTACCATTGAAAATATTGATCGAGTTTGATATTTTAATCCTCATCACATTTTTTAAATATAAAAAAATATTATTATCAAGATAGATAATTTGATTAGGATAAATTTTATCTATATTTAGAAAAACTCTTATCATTAATTTAATCAAATGACTTATAGTCAGTAATTTTAAGGCCATAACCTTCTAGACCTATCACTGATTTAGGTGACTTGGTCAATAAAATCATATTTTTAACACCAATATCATTTAAAATTTGAGCTCCAATACCGTAATTTCTTAGTATGTTATCATCTTGCGTGCTTTTTTTATTATTGCCTAGAGCAGAAAATATAACCATAACACCACCCTTCTTAGAAATTATCGACATTGATTTTGATAGATAATTGTTTTGATTTTTATTGTCAGCTAATATGTCATTATTATAATTAAGATGATGCATTCTGACCAACACATCCTTTTGTAGCTCTACATCTCCAGAAATTAAAACCTTATATTTATAATCGTCAATTTTATTTTTATAGTCTATAACAGTAAATTTACCACCAAAAGCTGAGTTAATTTCGCTTTTTGCAATTCTTTCTATTAATTTATCATTTTTTGTACGATATTTAATTAAATCAGCAATGGTGGCAATTTTTAGATTATGTGTTTGGGCAAATGCAAAAAGATCGTCTCTTCTAGCCATTGTTCCATCATCATTCATAATTTCACAAATTACTGATGACGGGTTAAGTCCTGATAATTTAGCAATATCAACAGATGCTTCTGTATGTCCAGCGCGAACAAGAACTCCACCCTCTCTAGCTTGCAATGGAAAAATATGTCCCGGACTAACTATATCTGTGTTATCTTTTTTTGGATTAATAGCTTCGGAAATTGTTTTAGCACGATCAGCGGCTGAAATGCCTGTTGTAATACCCTGTCTTGCTTCAATTGAAATGGTAAAAGCTGTCTGATGGCGTGAGTTATTACTAAGAGCCATCATCGGTAATCCCAAATCTTTTATTCTGTTTTTTTCTAGGGCCAAACAAATTAATCCACGACCAAACTTTGCCATAAAATTTACTTCCTGATGACCGCATTTTTGGGCCGGTATAACAAGGTCCCCCTCATTCTCCCTATCTTCATCATCAACCAAAATAAACATTTTACCGTTTTTGGCATCTTCTATAATTTCACTAATAGTTGCAAATTTTTTCATATATTTATTATTTTAAAATCCTTTCAAATTATCCTTCACTAACTTTTCTAATAATTTAATATGGTCATTACCGTCATTCAAGCATGGTATAAAGTCAAAGTTTTCGCCGCCTTTCTCTAAAAAATACTCTCTATATCCTATATTTATTTCTTCTAAAGTTTCAATACAATCGCTAGCAAATCCTGGAGAGATAATTAGTATTTTTTTATAATTTTTTGAAATAACTTCATCCAAAACTTCTTCCATATATGGCTTTAACCATTCTTTAGGTCCAAACCTAGATTGAAAAGCAATAAAATTAGAAATATTTATGTCTTCTTTTTTTAGTTCTTCACTAAATAACCTATTAGTTTTATGGCAATAGCATTGGTATGGATCTCCTTTTTCAAAATACTCCTTTGGAATACCATGATATGAAGATATAATTGCATCTGGATAAAATTTTATTTTTTTTAAATGGTTTTTCACTGATCGAACTAAAGCCTTAATATATAAATTTTGATCATGATAACTATGATTTATTCTTATAGCTGGTTGATATCGGATTTTTTTCATCACATCAAAAATTTTATCATTAACAGAAGCGGTGGTTGCAGAAGCATATTGGGGATAGAGAGGTATAAAGATAATTTTTCTACATTTTTTTTCTCTTAAAAAATTTATCCTGCTTTCAATAGATGGGCTACCATATCTCATAGCAAAATCAACTATAATATTTTTATTTTTACTATTTAGTAATTTATGTAATTTTTCTGCCTGTAATTTTGTATAATAAAGTAATGGTGACTGTTTTTTGGTTTTAAACCATATTTTTTCATAGTTTTTTCCTGTTTTGCCCGGCCTAAAGGTTAAAATAAAAATATTTAAAATTAACTGCCATAAAAATTTATTTAACTCTATTACTCGTTTATCAGATAGAAATTCTTTTAAATATCTTCTAACTGAAAAAAAATCATAATTATCTGGCGTTCCTAAATTAATCAACAATACCCCAATATTATCGTTAATCTTTGGATGATTTTTAGGTAAAATAGTCATTTAGCTAATTAATTTAATTAATTTATGTGTTACATTCTCAATTCCTGTAAAAATTGCCTGAGAAATTGCAAAATGCCCAATATGTAAAGTAGAAATTTCCTTAATTTTATTAATTTCAATTATGGTTTTAAAATTAATACCGTGACCAGCATGACAATCTAAACCTAAATTTAGTGAAATATTAGCGATATTTTGTATCTTTTTTAGTTCTATACGAGTTTTTTCATTATTTATGCCGTATTTTTCAGCTAAAATGCAGTATTTTCCAGTATGAATTTCAACGATATCAACACCAATTTCTGCAGATTTTTTTATTTGTTCTCGATCGGGCTCAATAAAAAAAGAAACTAGAATATTATTTTCTTGCAACTTTCTGGTAATCTTAGATAGTTTATCTTGATTTTTAATAACATCTAAACCTCCTTCTGTTGTAATTTCCTCCCTTTTTTCAGGAACTATACAAACTGATTTTGGCTTTAAGTCCAATGCTATCTTTAACATCTCTTCAGTTGCCGCCATTTCAAAATTTAAAGCCAAAAGGGTGTTCTTTTTAATATTAAATGCGTCTTTATCTTTGATGTGCCTTCTATCTTCTCTGAGATGAATTGTTATACCGTTAGCGTTTGTTTTTTCTATTATTTTTACCGCTAATAATGGATCAGGAAAATCTCCTCCCCTTGCATTTCTAATGGTGGCAATGTGATCGATATTAATATTTAATTTTTTCATTAATTTTTAAATAATAAACAGCAGTCACCGTAAGAATAAAAGCGATATTTTTTATCTATGGCAAATTGATATAATTTTTTAGCATTATCAGCTCCAATAAAAGCAGATACTAACATAAAAAGAGTTGACTTTGGTAGATGAAAATTGGTCATTAATATATCAACTATTTTAAACCTGTATCCAGGATATATAAATATATTAGTATTATCTGTTTTTGGCAATAAAAAACCATTATCATCCGAACAAGTTTCTAAAACCCTCATACTTGTTGTGCCCACAGCAATAATTTTTTTGTTATTTTCTTTAGCATCATTAATGATATTACAGGATTCTTGATTGATTTCAAAAAATTCTTGATGCATTTGATGATCTTTAATGAGATCAGTTTTTACTGGTAAAAAAGTTCCTGCACCAACATTAAGGGTGACAAATATTATTTTTACCCCCTTTTTTTTAATTTTTTCTAATAATTCGTTAGTAAAATGTAGGCCAGCAGTTGGAGCAGCAACAGAACCTTCTTTATTGGCATAAATTGTTTGGTAATTTTCATTAGCGTTTTTATCTTCTTCCTTAATATATGGCGGTAACGGCATTTGACCATATTTCTCTAAATTTAGAAAAAAATCACTATTTTTTTTATTAAATTCTAATGTGACAATGCTATTTTCAGTTTTTTTAATAACTTTAGCAAAAAAATCATCAGAAATTTTTAATATTGTACCAATTTTTAGTCTCTTTGCTGGTTTAGCAAATATCTGCCAAGTTCCGCTATTGATTTCTTGATGTAAATTAATGTTAATTTTGGCATTATTTTCATTATATCCTAATAATTTTGCTTTTAAAACCTTTGTATCGTTTAAAACCAATACATCTCCTTCATTTAAAAAGTTGCTAAGATTTTTACTTTTTTCTTCTGTAATTTTAGAATATTGATGAATTATCATTTTTGATTCATCTCTTGGGGTGATTGGCTTATTGGCTATTAGATCTGCTGGTAGATTAAAATCAAAATCAGAAGTTTTAAGATTTTGTAACATTAAAATTCTAATTAGTTAGAAAGAACGGCCGGCGCCACCTTTTGCAGGTGCTGGTGTTGTTGGTTCTTGTGTTGATCCCGACACCGACTCCAAACCTTCTCTTGTTTTATCTGTAATATCTCCTAATGCACGGGCTAGTGCTGGATCAACGCCTTCTTTTTCCCCTACTAATGCTGGATCAACGCTTTTTTTTGTGGCATCTTCCTTAAGAAAGTCTCTTTCTGGAGGGTCAATAGTTTCTTCTAGTTTGTCAGTTATTTGTTTGTTAAATTCATTTAATATAAGTACTAGAGCTGCTCCCCCTATAATTAAAGGCAATGCAGCACCAAAAGCACAAAAAAACATCCCAGAAACCTCAGCAGCAGCGATTGCACCTTCTGGCAACAAAACTCCCGCAGCATAAGTGAACGAACCTAAAGCTTCAGCTTTGGTAGAATTTAGTTTGTGAATTTCTTTAGACCATTCATCATACTCATTCCCTAATATTTCCCCCATTCTACCAAGATCTTCGGCACTTAAAGGAATAAAGTGTAGGTGCATCTTCATATCTTTGGCTACTGCACTAAATAATTCTTGTATATTACCAGGATCAGATCTTGCGTCAAGATCTTCTTTGCACCTTCTTTGAAATTCGCAAAAAGTTGCAGTTTTTTGTAGAATAGTAGCATTTTGTGAAAAATCACTCCCTAATTTATCATGAAGTTGTTGTTCATCTTTAATTAGTTCATTAAAGGAAACTAATAAATTAGGATCTTCTATAAAATCTTCCTTATATTTTTTTTTGTCACCAGCATCAAGAATTTTTCCATCTCTTAGGTCATCAATAGCATCTTTTCTAACCCCTATAATTTTGAATTCATCCTTGCCATGAATATTTTTTATTTGATATTTAAAGCCAGATATTTCAACTTCTGTTGGCTTAGGTGGTATAATTGGTGCTTGTGCACTTTGCGAACTTTTTGAAATGGCTTTTTTTGCTACTTTATCTTCTTCAATTGGCGAAATAATGCCTGTCGATTTTTTTTGGTCACCACCAGTAAAACCTTTTTCAAGGTCATGCTCAGAAGACGACACACTCAAAGCATCATCATCTGCACTGTCACTACCTTCTAATAAAAACATATTAAATTAATTTAAATTAAATATCGGCGTAGCATTTTTGCTCCTTTTTTGCACCAGGATGTGTCACTGCGCCATATCTGGCACTACCAACATTTTTACTATAACGATATAAAGCGCCACTACCATGACCATTATCTAGAATTTTTAAATCCTTACGACGTTTGGTAATTTCCTTATCATTAAGATCGACATTAATTTTACCATCAATTGCATTAATCGTAATTTGATCACCATCTTTTAAAAGTGCTATTACTCCGCCAGAAGCAGCTTCTGGACTAATATGACCAATGCAAAAGCCTCTTGTTCCACCAGAAAATCTACCATCAGTTATCAGTGCAACTTTATCACCCATACCTTGTCCATAAATTGCAGCAGTTGTCGCTAACATTTCTCTCATTCCAGGCCCACCTTTAGGACCTTCATAACGAATTACTAAAACATCACCCGCCTTATATTTTCTTTCTTCAACCGCCTTAAAACACTCCTCTTCGCTATCAAAACATCTAGCTGATCCAGAAAAAATTAATTTATCTTTGCTCATACCAGAAATTTTTACAATAGCCCCATCTTCAGCTAAATTACCTTTTAAAGTAACCACACCACCAGTAGGAGAGAGCGGGGTTTTTGGATGATAAACTACTTTTTGATCTGGGTCAAATTTTATATTTTCAAGATTTTCTGCTAAAGTTTTACCAGTAACAGTCATAATGTCGCCATGAATGTAACCTTCATCTAATAAAATTTTCAAGATCATTTTTACACCACCTGCTTCAAATAAATCTTTAGCGACATATTTGCCACCAGGCTTCATATCAGCAATATATGGTGTTTTTTTAAATATTTTACCAATATCAAAAAGATCAAAATCAATACCACATTCATTAGCAATTGCTGGCAAATGTAAGGCAGCATTTGTTGATCCACCTGTAGCAGCAACAATAGCGGCAGCATTTTCTAAGGCCTTTTTGGTGACAATATCTCTAGGTCGAATATTTCTTTCTAACAAATTCATTACCGCCTTGCCTGACTCATAAGAGATATTACTACGATCTTGGTGAATAGCCGGTGCACCTGAAGAGCTAGGAAGTGCAAGACCAATTGCCTCACTAACACAAGCCATAGTATTGGCAGTAAATTGTCCACCACAAGCACCAGCGGTTGGGCAAGCAACTTTTGCTAGAGACATTAAATCTGCCTTAGTGATTTGGCCAGTATCAAATTGTCCCACAGCTTCAAAAACATCAACAATTGTAACATCTTTTTCCTTAAATTTACCTGGCATTATTGACCCACCATACACAAACACAGCGGGAACATTAAGCCTACACATTGCCATCATCATGCCCGGAAGAGATTTATCGCAGCCAGCAAAAGCTACTAAAGCATCATAGCAATGACCTCTCATCGTTAACTCTACCGAATCTGTGATTACTTCACGTGAAACCAAGGAAGATTTCATACCTTCATGTCCATTAGCAATACCATCAGTAACGGTAATTGTAGTAAATTCACGAGGCGTACCACCAAAATTTTTAACACCTAATTTGGCTGGCTGTGCTTGCTCGCGTAAATTAATATTACATGGAGCAGACTCATTCCAAGAAGTAGCAACGCCAATCAAAGGTTTTTGTAGATCTTCTTCTGTTAATCCATTTGGATAAAGATCAGTTTTAATATTATACATCATGGTTTTACGCGCTTCACAACCATGAGAATTTGTAACATAACGAGATGGCAAATTTGATTTATCAAATGACATTTTTTGTTTTAGCTATTTTATTTATAATGTGTCTTACTGTTGTTTATAAAAAAATTAGTATATTTATTTTGTAAAATCAATTTATTCATTGACTAGAATATAAATATTAGTTATAATTGTATTGTACGGATTCAAATAAATTTTTAAAATACAATTTAATGTAGTATTAAAATTGTTTATTTTAAATGGCTAATACGTTGAAATATACTTGACAATCAAACATTACTAAATTAACTTGGATCTAATATTAACAACTAATATAAATTTACCATGTTTAAAAAATTATTTTCTGTTGCCTTAATAATCTTAATTTCATCATGCGTTTCCAGGAATTCGACGGATCTAACAAATGATTCTGTCAATGATCAAAAAAAAGGTGTATATGAAACGGTTAGTAATAAAGACGAAGCTACAAAGATAAATGAAGAGGTTTCAAGCGATATATCTGAAGAAATTGAGGTTGAAGATAGAGTATTCTTTTCTTTAAATAGCTCCAAGTTGACTAATGAAGCTAAAAAAGTATTAGATGGTCAATCTGAGTGGTTAAAATCTGAGTCGGGTATCAAGATTACTATAGAAGGTCATTGCGATGAAAGAGGTACTAGAGAATATAATATTGCACTTGGTGAAAAGAGAGCTAATGCTTCTAGAGATTATTTAATTGCTAATGGCGTTAGTGCAGATAGAATAAAAACTATTAGTTATGGTAAGGAAAAACCAGCAATGATAGGTCATGGAAAAGATATTTGGTCAAAGAATAGAAGATCTGTTACAGTTCCGGTTGAATAAACTTATTTTTTTAACCCTTAACTTGAAAGAGATTAGTAATTCTAATTTTTATATCAAACAAGGCTTTACCTTTGACAATTTGGGCAGAAAAAACTAGATCGACCAGATTGCTTTATCCTAATAATTTTGCCTTTTATACAATTAGAACATTTATCTCCCTCCTTACCATAAACTTTAAAATCAAATTGGAAATTACCGACATCTCCATTTAGCTGTTGATAATCTCTGAGTGTTGACCCCCCTTTATCAATTGCTCTTTGTAAGATATTTTTAATATTATATATTAAATTTTCTAATTCTTTAGTTTTTACTTTATTTGCTGGCCTTGTTGGCAATATGCTTGATAAAAACAAAGATTCATTAATATAAATATTTCCAACACCGACAACTATTTTATTATCCATCATAATATTTTTTATATTTATGGATTTGTTTCTTAGTTTTTCTTGTAAATATTTAACATTAAAATCGTCACTTAATGGTTCTATTGCTAAATGCTTTAGTATTTTATGTTTTGATTCTTCTTTTGAATGAAACAAATCAACAAAACCAAACCTCCTTACATCATTGTAAATCAAATAAGAATTATCAAAAAACTTAATCACAATGTGATCATGGTTTTGGGCAATGGGTTTATCATTATTTATGTGGAAATTTAATTTCCCGGTCATTCCTAAATGTATTAATAAAACTTGCTCATCATTTAAATATATTAATATATATCTTGCTCTACGAGTTATTTTGGTGACGATTCTATCTCGTAGGTTTTTAATAAAATAGCTGGGATAAGGAAATCTTAAATTTTTATTTGAAATATTAACTATTTTTATCTTCCTATCAATAATATTTTTTTTTAAACCACGGCATACCGTTTCTACTTCTGGCAATTCTGGCATAATTTATATAGATCATTAATTATCATATTCCTAATATCTTTTGCTATTAATTCTGTTAGATCAAGCTTAACTCTCTCCTCAGTTGTGTAATTGGCAAATCTTTTATAACTAACATCAAAATCACTACTTTCATCAGACTTTCCATAACCAATAAGTGCTCCACTCTCTATATCCGTTAATTTGTAATTGGCAATTAAAGTTATTTTATTTCTACCGGAAGATCCAGTTGAAGTTGTAAAGGTGGAGGATAGTTTATCTTTTAATTTGATGTCTAATAAATATTTTTTTTCGGTTTCAAGGTTATGTGGGTTTAATATACCAGTTAAATCTCTGTATAACTCACGACTTATGTTGGATCTGTATTTTTTAATTTTTACCAATATTAGTTCATTATGATAATTATCTGTTTTAGACTCTGATTTCTCATTGTAATAAACAGATGTAAAACCACAGGAATTTATAAACAACAATGCAGTAATTATAAAAAATTTATAATTATTTATTTTGTTAAATATTTTGTTTAAAATTGTAAAACTAATGTTCATACCCGTATTTTTTAATTTCTATCTTATTATTATTTTGATCGAATAATTTTATTTTTCTATCATTGTATTTTGATAAAAATACTATTTCTGTAATATTTAAATTTAACTCTTGGGATAAAAGGGCGATCTCTTCTCTTTTATTTTCTTTTGCTGTAAAAATTAATTCATAATCTTCTCCTCCTGAAAATAATTTCATTTTATCTATTTGTAGATTATGACAATAACTTGATATTGGTATCTTATCTAAAAAAATATTAGCACTTAATTTTGAATTTTGGCAAATATGATTTAAATCTGCAAATAAACCATCTGAAATATCAATAGCAGTTCTTGATAAATCCCTATTTAAAATTTTTATCCCAAGACTTACTCTTGCGGTGGGATAATGATGTCTATTTAGAAAATAATTTTTAGTAGTATTATCTGTAATATTAATTTTATTTTGTAATATTTGTAAACCCATATAGGAATCTCCAATATTTCCAGATATAAAAATTAAATCCTTATCTCTAGCTTTTGATCTTGATAATATCTTATTTTTAGGGCAGGTACCCAAAATGGTAATAGAAAAAAAGAGATCAGAATTTGATGACACTGTATCACCTCCAATTAGTGAAATATTGTATTCCTTAGATAACGTTTCTAATTTAGAACAAAATGATGTTATAAAATTTTTGTCAATGTTATTATTTTTAGAAAAACCTAACATATAGGAGTGAGGTTTTGCACCAGCAGATGCAAGGTCAGATAAATTACTAGCTAATAATTTATGAGCAATTTGGTCAGCTGTGTAATTACTTCCAAAATGGATATTTTCTACCATAATATCTTTACTAATAATTAATTGTTGATCATTTTCAATTGAAAAATTAGCAACATCATTATCTAATTTACAAGCAGCTGGGCTGTTTAAAGATATTTTCTTAAAATATTTGTTAATAATTTCAAATTCTTCCATTAATATATTTTTACATTTTTTTATACTATAAAAATAACTTGATATATCAATAAATAACAGTAGTTTTTTTAGTTAGTAAGAAATTGAATAGCAACCATATGTTATGAAATTTTTTTAGGTAAACAAGTAATTAATTTTTATGAAGGGGTTAATAAAAAAAATTGGCACATATAAAATTAATGTTGAGTTTCCAGGTCTTAATAAACTAATATTTATATTGTCGTTTTTTCCTTTACTATTAGTGTATGTAGCCCAGTATGTATTTGGATTAGAGCCATGTAATCTTTGTTCATATCAAAGAATACCTTTTTTTGCAATACTGTTTTTGGCATTAATTCCCCTCGTGTTTCTTAAAAGTTTAAAATTTAAAAATTATACTATTTATTTGGTTATTTTACTATTTTTTGTCAATATGATTTTAGCTCTTTATCATACTGGAGTTGAGCAGAAAATATTTGCACTTCCCAATAGTTGCTCTGGTGCAAATATTTTAAACATGTCTAACATTAATGAATTAACAGAAATTATTATGGTTAAAAAAGCAGTCAAATGTGATGAACCATCTTTTAAATTTTTTGGAATTACATTCGCAACTTTGAATGCACTTTATTGTCTTTTTGCCATAACTTTAATTTGTTTAATTAAAACAGAAATTGTTAAGTTTAAATCTAAATAAAAATATCAATTTTGAGGATTCTTATTATATTTTTTGCCAAATTGCTGATGGCAAATTATTAGATAATGAAATTGAGGATATTTTACTCAAAATAAATCAAATTGGTATCACAGAAAATTTATTATTAGCCGCAATCCAATCATTTACTAAAAGATGTAGGAAAATAAATATTTCTGGCGATATTTTTGATGTTTGTGGTACAGGTGGTGACGGGCTTAACACTCTTAATATTTCGACTGCTGTTTGTTTTGTTGTTGCAGCATTGGGGTTAAAAGTTGCAAAACATGGTAACAAATCTGTGTCCTCTAAATCTGGGTCAGCAGATATTTTTTCTCAGATGGGTGTAGAGATGTTGCAAGAAGAACAACGAATTATTCAACATATCAAGGATTTTAATTTAGCTTTTTTATTTGCACCAATCTTTCACCCATCTTTTAAAAATGTTTCTAAAGTAAGATCAGAATTATCTATTAAGACTATTTTTAATTATTTAGGACCATTATTAAACCCATCTAATCCAAATTACCAACTAATTGGCTGTAGTGATAAAAAAATATCATATATAATGGCAAAAGTGTGTCAAAAATTGAACAAAAAGAGGGTAATGATAGTTCACTCTTTAGATGGTATGGATGAAATTTCCATTAGTGATAAAACTATTTTATGGGATATAAAGGATCAGGAAATTATTCAAAATATAATTTCTCCATCTGATTTTGGAATTCCAATATCAGACATAAAGGATATTAAAGGAAAAAATCCGGAATATAATTATCAAAGAATGTTGCAATTATTTTCTGGACAAAAAGATGAATATAATGATATTGTAACAATTAATTCTGCATATTTGTTGCTTTTAAGTGGAAAATTTGGAGATATTTCTAATTGTTTATTGGTGGCAAGAGATTGTTTAGAGAAAAATTTACCGCTAAAATTATTAAATAAAATAAAAAATGGCTCGTAAAATTATTATAGATTGTGATTTTAATGGTATAACACAAAAAGTTCCATTTTATGTTGGCAATCCATCAGTAGAATCTCATCCTCTTGGGTTTCAAGCTAAATGGCTTGCTGCTACTTCTGGAGGTAAAATACCTGATGAATTTATGAAATCAATTTCTCAAATAAAAGAAACATCTGATAAGCATAATGTTCCATTTGAAGATTTATTGGGTCATTTGATGGATGAAATAGAAGCTAAAAAAAGATTAAAAAATAGCAATAATACGTCCAACCTTTAAAGAAGTTTTTAAGTTGGAAAAAATGTAATTTTTATACAAAAGTAATGGAAATCAAAAAGCAAGATTTAATATTAGTCTTATATGGTGGCGATAATGCCGAAGCTAAAGTTTCTCAAGTAACAGGTGATAATGTTTTTGAGTCTTTGATAAGGATGGGGTATAATACTCAAAAATTATTTTTTGATGGTAAATTTTTAGATAATATTCAAAAGTTACAGCCAAAATTGGTTTTTAACGCGTTGCATGGTAGGTTTGGTGAGGATGGAAGAATACAATCTATCTTAGATTTCTTAAAAATACCTTACACTCACTCTGGATGCACAGCTTCAGCAATTGCTATGAATAAGATTATGGCAAGTAATATTTGTACTCAAAATATTGACAATCTTTATGACCCTAAGACTAAAATAATAGAAAGAGATGATATAAAATATGCTTTAGAAATTATTAAAGATTTTCCAAGACCATTTGTAATAAAACCAATTAACGAAGGCTCTAGTGCTGGTGTACAAATAATAAAAGGTGATTTTGATATCTCTAATTATGATTGGCAGTTTGGTAATAAAATTATCATACAACAATATATTAAGGGAAGAGAATTGCAAATTGCTATAATGGATAATAAGGCTCTTGGAATTTGTGAAGTTATTCCAGATGCTGATTTTTTTGATTATAACAGTAAATATGTAGATGATTCAACTCAATATATAATTCCTGCCCAAATAGCAGAAAAAAAGTATCATGAAATTATGGATGTCTCATTAAAATGTCATAAATTACTAAATTGTAGTGGAATTAAAAGGGTAGAGTTGATTTTAGGTGAAGATGATAAAATATATTTTTTGGAAATGAATACCCAACCGGGATTTACTTCAACTTCTTTGGTTCCAAAAATTGGCAAATGTGTTAATATTACATTTGATGATATGGTACAATATCTAATTTCTACTGCTAAATTTAATTATTAAGATGAGTTATAACATAAGCGATATAAAATATTATAATATTATAGGTAAGAGGGCGGCAGCTTATTTTTTGGATTTTTTAATATTGAGTCCAATTATGGTTATTTCTTTGATGATTGCTGTTTATATTAATTCTTTAATAGCTATTAATGTTTGGTCTTTTTTTAGTTTTATATTAATATTTACTTTTTTTACTTTTTTTACTTTTTTATATGGTCAAACTCCAGGAAAAATGTTTATGAATATTATTATTTTGGATGAAAATGGTAATTTGCCATCATTACAAAAATCAATTCTTAGATCTTCTTCTTATTTTATTACTTCAATTCCACTATTAAAATTAGCTGATATTATTTCTATTATATTAAACAGTAAAAGAAGATCGATAAGAGACTTTGCAGCAGGCACAATTGTTGTGTCTTGTAATAATACAATAAATTCAAAATATAGGCGGATAATATTGTTATTAATTATTTTTATATTAATAATTAATGTAATATTATTAAATGCAACAAACCTTATAATTTAACCAACATACAGCAGGTTTAGTAGGTAATTTTGGCAGATCTAAAAACATGCGTACTAAATAAGTTTGGAAAGTTTTAATAAATTTTTGCCACTCATTTCATTTGGTTTTTCAATCTTCATTAAATTTAAAATTGTTGGTGCAATGTCTGATAAAACACCATCATTTAATTGAAAATTTCTAGCATTATTTGATAGTAAAATTAATGGTACAGGATTTAATGTATGTGCAGTGTGTGGATTGCCACTTTCATCAACCATATTTTCGATATTGCCGTGATCTGCAGTAATTAGCATATTACCATCAATTTTAAGAATTTCCTGCTCTAGCTTACCGAGTTGTTTATCAATGATTGAGCAGGCCTCAATTGCTGAATTTAATACTCCACTATGCCCTACCATGTCTGGATTGGCATAGTTAACAATGATAAAATCATATTTATTAGACTGTATTTGCTCTACAATATTATGCGAAACTTCTATTGCTGACATTTCAGGTTTTAGATCATAGGTAGCAACATTTGGTGAATCAATTAAAATACGATCTTCTAAAATAAACTCTTTCTCACGACCGCCACTAAAGAAGAAAGTAACATGAGCATATTTTTCAGTTTCAGCAATTCTAAGTTGAGAAAGATTATTGTTTTGCAAAACTTCTCCTAAGGAGTTTTTAATGTTAATCGTTGGGAAAAGAATTTCTTGAAAATTATTTAATTGATCAGAATAGCTAGTCAAAGCAATTGAAGAATTAAAATTAATCCTTTTAGTGTCAAAACCTCTAAAATTGGGGTCTAGTATGGCTAAACAAATTTGTCTAGCACGATCAGATCTAAAATTAGCGCATATAATATTTTCTTTATCTTTAACGCCATCATAGTTGCCTATAATACTAGGTAAGATAAATTCATCAGTAATATTTTTTTGGTAATGATCGTTAATACAGTCAAAGGTTGAGTCATATCCTTGGCCTTTGCCAAAAATAATTGAATCATAGGATAATTTGGTTCTATCCCATTTTTTATCTCTATCCATAGCATAATATCTACCTGATATTGTTGCTATTTCAATATTTTTATAGTCAGAAATTGCTGAACGAAATTTAGCAAAATCATTAAGAGCAGTTTTTTGTCCTACATCTCTACCATCTAAAAAGGCATGAACTTTAACTATAAAGCCTTTCTTTGCTAAAAATTTAGCTAAATATATAATATGATTAATATGAGAATGTACTCCACCAAAAGAAAATAAACCCATTAAATGAAAAGTTTTATTTTCTTGTTCAGGTTTTAGTTTTTGTAAAATAGGGTTATTTCCTAAATTATTAGATTCTATTTCTTTATTAATTCTAGGTAAATTTTGATGTATAATACGACCAGATCCAATGGAAACATGCCCAACTTCAGAATTACCAATTTGTCCATCAGGTAGCCCAACATCAACACCAGAAGTTTTTATTTCTGAATGTGGGTATGCCGCTAAGATTCGGTCATAATTAGGTGTTTTTGCTCTATAAATAGCATTATTTTTATGATTACTACCTATTCCCCAACCATCTAAAATACAAAGTAACGTTGTTTTTTTAATCATTTTCCATTAAAAATATCCTTTCTTTTTGCAAATCAATGTCAAATAGTGTAATTTCTAGAAAATTACCGTTATTCTCCATTGACAAAATTTCAGCATCATGACTTTTGTTATCAACAAAATCAAAAAAACTTATTATTAATCCAATTCTAGTTAAACTTCCAGAACCAATATCAATTATGTTTGTAGAATCTTTTTCATATCCTGTCCAGGCAAAAGAGGGGTTTATGCAAAAGATATTAATTATAAATAAAGTGGTAATTATTTTTTTCATTTCTCGATGATATAATGTAATTTTCTATTTTTAAAATAGCTTTCTAGATAAGATTTGTTATTTGATACAAATTAATATTGCAAATTTAAAAAAAATAAAAGAAAATAGCAAATTAAATTAAATTTTCCTTAAAATTTAATTAAAGGTAGGTGAAAATAGGCGGGGCGTAGCGCAGTCTGGTAGCGCATCTGGTTTGGGACCAGAGGGTCGGGAGTTCGAATCTCTCCGCCCCGACCATAATCAATTTCAATGACAAATTTACAATTAATATTATTAATATCTCAAATTATCATTGTGTCAATTATGATAGTTTTGGTTTTGGTACAAAAATCTGGCAACAGCTCTCTTAATGGTATTGGTGCTAGCGGCGGCGTTAATTCTGCAATATCATCTAAGGCTGGAAATGCTGCTCTAACAAAATCTATTATGATTTTAGTGGCTATTTTTATGGGTAATTGCTTGATTTTAGCAACAATTACAGCCAGATCTACTGACTCTTCTTTATCTAAAATTGAAAAAGCTATAGAAGAAAAAGAGGAAAATAAAAAATTACAAATTCCAAACATTTCCGATGAATAATATAATATCCATAAAAAAAACTTCCTTAAATCAAGCTCATAAGGATCAAAAGGCAAAAATGGTTGAGTTTGCTGGTTATGAAATGCCAGTAGAATATTCTCTTGGTATGCTAAAGGAGCATGAATGGGTAAGGAATGATAATGTTGGTTTATTTGATGTTTCTCATATGGGTCAAATCACTATTGAAGGTGATAATGTTGCAGAATTTCTATCAAATTTGACACCTAGTAATTTTAAAATAGCTAAGAATAATCTTGCTAAATACACTGTTTTAACAAATGAAAAGGGTGGCATTATTGATGATTTGATCATTACTAGAATAGCAGAGGATAAATTTTTTATTGTAATTAATGCCGGATGCAAAGAAAAAGATATTGCTTGGATGGAAAAGAATTTGCCAGAAAATTTAACTTTAACTAAATTAGATAACCGGTCCTTGATTGCTATTCAGGGTATTAAATCAGAAGAAGTTTTACAAGGTCTTATATCAGAAGGAAACTTATCTGATCTACCCTATATGAATTTGGGTCAATTTACCTTAAGAAATGGTCAAGAAGTTTATATTAGTAGAACAGGTTATACTGGTGAGGATGGATTTGAAGTTAGTATTTTAGATACTGCAGCTGTTGATTTTTGGCTAGAATTATGTCAAAATGAATTCGTTAAACCAATAGGTCTTGGCGCTAGAGATACTCTTCGTTTAGAAATGGGATACCCTTTATATGGTCACGATCTTAATGAGGAGACTAGTCCTGTTGAAGCTGGTTTATCTTGGGTTGTTAGCAAAACTAATGACAACTTTTTTGGTTGTGATAGAATTATTCCAGAAAAGTCTAATGGTGCCAAAATAAAAAGAGTAGGTATTAAGCTTCTTGAGAAGGGAATAGCTAGAGAAGGTTCAGAAATTGAAAGAGGGGGGAAGGTTATTGCCAAATTAACTAGCGGTGGTTTTTCTCCGGCATTAAAAACATCAATCGGTCAAACATATTTGCCGTCTGAAATTGCTATTAATGGAGAAAAAATAAATGTTATTGTAAGAAATAGAAAGATATTGGCTGAAATATGTTCTCCAAATTTTTTACCAGCTAGAACAAAAAGCATTAAATAATGCCTCATATTGTTTTAGAATACAGCTCCAACATTATAGAGAAAGATAAAAAATTTTCTCAAACATTATTTCCTAAAATTCATCAACTATTAATTGATGATCTGAATGCGAATATTGCTGCTTGCAAAAGTCGTGCTATAAAATTTGACGACTTTTATTTGGCGGACGGCTCTGAAAAATCTTTTATATTTTTTGAGATTAAAATTCTTCCAGGTAGAACTAAAGATAAAATAGAAGTATTTTCCAAAAATTTATTAGAATTAGTAAAAAAATACTTTTTTTCTTCTGTGGAGAAGAAAAATCTTGCTATTTCTGTAAATATTGTTGAAATGGAGAACTATAACAAATTTAATTAAAAATTATGACAGTTAGATTTACAAAGGATCATGAATGGATAAAAGTTGAAGGTGACGAGGGTATTATCGGCATTACTCAACATGCAGTTGATGCATTAGGTGAGTTAGTTTATGTTGAGTTACCTGAAATTGGTGCTAAATTTACTAGAAGCGACGCTTTTGCAGTTGTTGAATCAGCTAAATCTGCATCAGATGTTTATATACCAATTTCTGGTGAGGTTACATCTATTAACGATACGCTTAATGATCATCCAGAAAGAGTTAACCAGTGTCCACAAAATGAGGGTTGGTTAGTAAAAATCAAATTAGATGGTAGTAATAAGTTAGATGATCTGATGGATCAAGATGCCTACAATCAATATTTAAAGGATAGCGATTAATGCTTTTCTTCCTATAACCTTTCCTAATTTTAAATTTATTTAGCTTAAAGTAGTTACCACAAATTACTTAGAACTTTATTAAAGTTATATTATTATTCTTAACGATATTACTATTTTCATAAGTTAATGAAAATAGTATAATCTGATTCAAATAATTGTATTAATTTCTCAAATATAGATATATCTCTGCCTCTAAAATACCAGTATTTCTTATTAATATAGGTTTTTTATGAATTGTAAAAGTAATTCTCCTAGATAATTGTGGTGCCCAGAGACGGGATCGAACCGCCGACACAAGGATTTTCAATCCTTTGCTCTACCGACTGAGCTATCTGGGCAAAAAGATAATAAATTCACTTGTAATGAATTCTATCGTTAACAAACTATGATGAGATAATGAAAATATTTTGCAAGTATTATTATAATATCTTTGAAATATTGTGTTATAACTTATTCAAATTAATGTAACATTAAGTATTTTTATAAAAGTTTTTTAATAATGACTAATGTAATGTCCTTTTCCACTTTTAGTATTATTTAAGGTTATATATTACAATAAGATATGCATAATATGGGTATTGTTATACTCATTTTTTATGTATTTTCTCGAAGTATTATTTTACTAGGAATATAAAATTGTGCAATGTTATTCTATGTATTTTTTTCTATAGAATTTAGCGTAATATTGCAATAATATTTTTGAAATAGCAGTTAAGGGAATGGCCATCAACAATCCTATAAATCCGAACAATATACCAAATACAAAAAGGCCAAAAATAATCCAAACGGGGTGGATACCCACTTGATCTCCAACTAATTTGGGAGTAAAATAATTAGATTCAACAATTTGACCAATAATAAAAATTATTGCTATTAGTCCAAAATACATAGGAATAAAACCCCACTGAAACAAAGCAACAATATAAGCAGAACTAACACCAATTAACATACCTACATAGGGTATAAATGACAAAATACCAGTAATTATACCTATAAGGAAGCCATAATTTAATCCTAGGTAATTTAAGGAAATAGAGTAAATAAGACTTAGAATTAAACATACTGTTAATTGTCCTCGTAAATATCGAGAGATAACTTGGTCAACATCTGTAACGACCTCCCCGATTCTTTTTTTATATTTTGTTGGTAGATATTTTTGAATGGAAGAAATCATTTTTTCCCAATCTTTTAAAAAGTAAAAAGTAATTATAGGAGTAATTGCAAAAGAGGCCACAACGTCAATAGCAGCGTTAGTAGATTTAGCAATATTGCTAAAAATATTATCAGAAAAAGATAATATTTCAGATACGTTACCACTATCTATTAATTGATCTTTTAGGCCAATATTAAGAAATGATGATATCTTGATTAATAAATTATCAATATATGTTGGTAATTTTTTAAGAAAGTGGCTTAATTCAAGAAATAAACTAGGTAATAAATTTGTAAAAATAGTGGCTAAAATTGTAAAAAATAATATAAGAATAATTGCAGATGATGTAGGTCTTGTAAGGCCAAATTTTTCTAATTTTAGAATTACAGGGCTAAATAAATAGGCAATAATTGCAGAAAATATAAAGGGTGATAAAATTGATTTTATTGTTAATAATAACCAAGATATAGCAATTATTATTATTGCTGGTAAAAATATTTTTTCTAACTTCATAAGATTATATGTTGGTTCATTAAAATAGCTTGTTATAAGCCACCTAATATAAATTTAGGTGCAACTTTATATTCTTCACATATTTTTTCTATATCGTGAGATTTTGGCAATTCTCGATATTTAATTCCAAGCTTATTTCCTAAAATACCCCCTCCAATTAAGGCAGCATCAATATTATTTTCATTTGCACCCAAAATGTCTGTTTCTATACCGTCACCAATTGCTAGAATTTTAGAATTATTGTCAGTTGAAAATAAATCTTTTACTTTATCATATACTAATTTGTAAGGTTTGCCAAAATAAATTACTCTACCTCCCATCTCTTGATACCTTTTTGCTAGAATACCTGCGCATAGAATTTCTAAACCAGATTGTTTAACAACAATTATATCGGGATTAACACAAATCATGGGTAGATTATATTTTAAACCTTCTTTTAAATCTGATATTCTTGATTCTATAGTTGGAAATTGATCGCCAAGACCAGTATTAACAATAAATTTTGCTGATTTCATATCAGTTATTTTATAATCTAAACCATCAAGGAGATCTAGATCCTTATCTTCACCCATATAAAAATATTCTTGACCAAAATCTTTATGTTCTGATAGATGTAAAAAAGTCGCCTCCCCTGAAGTAAGAACAAAATCATAGAGTTCTTTGTCAATTCCAAAATTATTTAATAATTTTTCAGCTTTAATTGCTCTTCTTGGTGCATTTGATAAAAAACATATTTTTTTTCCACTGGCACGAACTCGTTTAAGATTGTCAATAACTCCTGGATACACATGACTACCATCATGGATAACTCCCCAAATATCAACGATAAAATGAGTATAATCCTTGTATATTTCTAATACACTATCTTTAAAAATCATTTTTTAGTATGTTATTTTAATTATATCACCCAATCTAATTTTATTATAATCATTTTTATCAATTATAATCCAAGATGATTTACTATTTACTCTATCACTAATCTTTCCTTTTGCTAAAATTCGTTTTTCAATTTCTGATTCTCCTGTAATATCATTAGTTTCTTCAAATTTACCTACTATTTGAAATTTATTACCTTTGTTAATTCCATCTTTACTACCTAGGCTGATTTTAAAAATAGTTTTTTTCTTTAAAATTCTTTTTTCTAAAATATATCCCTTTTTAGCAAAAACATTTTTTAATTTACGAGTAATAGATTGAATAGATTTCTTAGCAGCTTGCCTAACTAAATTATCATCTCTTTTAACTCCTTTATCTTGTTTTGATTTTATTTCGATGATTCCAAGTACAGATACGCCCTCATTTTTAGCATTCTCTTTGCGTACGGCTGAACCATCAAAGCCAATATTTTCAATTACTGACATAGATGGCAGTTCATATATTCTAATATTTCCAGAAATATTAGATATATACTGGAAATGAGCAGGATTTATATAATAACCTTCTCCTGGTTTATATCCTGGTATTGCTGCTTTATATTTTGAGGTAAATCCAACATTAGAAAATGTACCCATGATAGCATAATCAGCAATTGGTGGACCTTTATATATTCCACTTTTTTTCATTTCCGAAAGCCTGATTTCTGTTGCTAATTTTTTTGCAGAATTTCTATCTATTAATTTTATTAGTTTATTTTCAGTAAGAATATTTTCAATAGAAGTTGTGGCAACTTTACTAATATTTGCCTTTTTAGCTACTTCATTTTTTCCTAAATCAAGAGGAAAAACTACTACCTTTTTTACCTCTCCTTTTAATTCTAATTTTGTAGGTAAAAATTCAGACTCTGAAAGTGGAACTTTTTTATAAGATTCAAAATTTCTAATTGAAAGACAAGATGAAAGGGTGAATAATATTAATGTAATAAAAAATTTTTGGGTTTTTAACATTTGATTTATCAAATTAGGTCATAATTGGTCTTTTTAATTTTTCACAACTTTTAGATAATGTCAACATCAATGAATATTAATTTTAGAATATACACTGAAGATACAGATTGGGGGGGTGTTGTATATCACTCTAATTATTTAAAATTCTATGAAAGGGCGAGGTCAGATTTTTTAAGAAAGGAGGGTATTTTACAAAGAGATATAAAATCTGAATTGAATGTTGCGTTTGTTGTTAGCTTGATAGAGGTTAAATTTATAAAATCAGTAAAAATGGATGATTTAATTACTGTTACCACTAAAATTGCTGAAATTAAAAAAGCTTCTATTACAATGGAGCAGGAAATATATTGTGATGATATTCTTATGAACAAGGCCAAAGTAGTTTTAGCAACTATAGATATTAAAACTTTTAGGCCGGTTAAGATTCCAGAATTAATAATAAAAGCATTTAAATAAAAACTATGTTCGACACGATAAGTAGTAATATTTCAAAAATATTCGAAAAAATTTCAAGTAAAAAAATAATTTCTGATGAAGATGTTGACGCAGCTATGAGAGAAATAAGAATCTCTTTATTAGAAGCTGATGTGTCTTTATCTGTAGCTAAGGATTTTATAAAAAAAGCTAAAGAGGAAATTATAGGTCAGGATATTATAAAAAATGTCAAAACTGGCGATATGATTATTAAAATATTTAATGATCAATTAATAGAATTGCTTGGTTCTGAAGCTTCAGAAATTAATTTAACCAATAAAGAGCCAAATGTTATTTTAATGACTGGTTTGCAGGCTTCTGGTAAAACTACCACTACTGCAAAATTAGCTAATTTTTTATTTAAAAAAAAGAATAAAAGTAAAATTCTTTTAGCTTCACTTGATACTTCAAGACCTGCAGCTATGGAGCAACTTGCAATTTTGGCACAAAAAGTTGGTGTAGATAATTTGGATATAATCAAAAATCAAACAAGTGTTGAGATAGCTCAAAGAGCATTGAAAAAAGCAAAAGATGAGTCTTATGAGGTTTTAATATTAGATAGTGCCGGTCGTACAAACATTGATGAGGCTTTGATGTCAGAATTGGAAGATATTAAAAAAATTACCAATCCCGATGAGACAATTTTGGTAGTTGATTCCATGATGGGTCAGGATGGTATTAATGTAGCCCAAGATTTTAATGATAGATTAAATATTGATGGTGTTATTTTAACTAGAATAGATGGCAATTCTCGGGGTGGCGTTGCTATCACTATGAGAGTTGCAACAAATTGTCCAATAAAATTTCTAGGTGCTGGAGAAAAAATAGATGAATTAGAAATTTTTGATCCAGAAAGAATTGCTTCAAGAATTCTTGGTATGGGTGATATTGTATCTTTGGTTGAAAAAGCTGGCGAACAAATCAGCGAAGATGAAATGAAAAAAACTGAAGAATCAATAAGAAAGGGTACTTTTACTTTTGAAGATTTGTTAAAACAAATCAAAAATATGAAAAAAATGGGAGGTATTGGCTCTATTCTTGGTTTTTTACCTGGAGCAGGGAAAATTAAAGAAATGTTGCAGAATTCTGATTTAGAGAAAGAGATAAAGACGCAGGAGGCAATAATTTATTCAATGAATAAAGAAGAAAGAATAAAAGCTGAAATTCTAAACTCTTCTCGTAAAAAAAGAATTGCTAACGGTTCTGGCTCAACAATTCAAGAGGTAAATCGTTTATTAAAAAAATTAAAGCAAATGCAAAAAATTGTAAAAAAAGTAGGAAAAATGGATAAATCAGAATTAGAGCAATTAGCTGGAGATCAAAGCTTATCTAATATGGGTAATATTTTAGGTAAAAAATAATGAAAATACTATTTTGTGGAGACATAGTTGGCAGAACTGGTCGAGAAGCTGTTTTTAATAATATAGCAAAATTAAAAAATGAATATAGTTTAGATTTTATTATTGCTAATGTTGATAATGCTTCTGGCGGCTTTGGTATTAATGAAAATAATGTTAAAGATTTCACAGAAATTGGTATAGATGTTTTAACAGGAGGCGATCATGTTTGGGACAAAAAAGAAATGTTGCATTATATTACCAGAGAGAAAAGGATCTTGCGTCCGTTGAATTTCCCCAAATCATCTCCTGGTGCTGGCGCTAGAATATTTACTTCAATTAGTAATAAGAAAATTCTAGTTATTCATGCTTTAGGACAAGTATTTATTAAAAATAACTTAAATTGTCCGTTTGAATCTATTGATAATATTCTTAAAAATTATAAGTTAGGTACTGATGTAGATGCTATTTTTGTTGATTTTCATGCTGAAGCAACTTCAGAAAAGATGGCTATGGGTAAATTTCTTGACGGTAGAGTTTCAGCTATAATTGGGAGTCATACTCATATTCCAACTAATGATAATCATATTATGAAAAAAGGTACCGCCTATCAAACAGATGCCGGAATGTGTGGAGATTATGATAGTATAATTGGTATGGATGAGGACGTTCCTCTTCGTAGTTTTTTAAGCAAAAGACGTGTCGGTAAAATGGTACCCGCTAAAAAAGAAGCAACATTTTGTGGATCAATAATTGATATTGGCGATATGGGTCTTGCAAAAAATATTGATATAGTCAAAATAGGTGGTATATTAACACAGACATAAACTATATTATTTATTTCTAACTATTACTACATTATGAAAAAATTAAATACTTTGTTATTATCTATTATAGCTATTTCATTAATATCAGTTATAATTGCTGGTTATGTAGCTGTAACCAATATAATTGATACAAAAAATAATATTGAATCCAAAATTGATAATTTTGAAGAAAAAATTAATTCTAAAATTGATAAAACCAAAGATGAATTATTAAAAGAGGTGACCGAAGTAAGAGATGAGTTGTTTGAGAAAGTTGATAATATTACTGACAAAGTAACAGGAAAAACTGACAAAATAGAGGATCAATTTAAGTCAAAGGGTAAAAGTTTAGAAGATAAATTTAAAAAATTATTTTAATATGTTTATACAAATTGAAAACACTCCAAATCCAGAAAGTTTAAAATTTATACCTGATGAAGTTGAGATAGCTGGTTCTAAAATTTCAGAATATAAAAACCTTGATGAAGCTAAATTAGAATCTCCTCTTGCAGAAAAGTTATTTGAGATAGTGGGTATAAAATCCATATTTTTGGGTAAGGATTTTGTTACTATTACCAAGAATTCTAATACTGAATGGGGTGATATAAAAACAGATGTCATTGCTAATCTTATGGACTTCATTAATTCTGGTCAGGAAGTTTTTTACAAAAAAAATGAGGAAGATCTTAATGAAAACGAAAGTGATGTTGTAAAACAAATTAAAGAATTAATTGAAATGAAGGTAAGACCAGCTGTTGCTATGGATGGGGGTGATATTATTTTTCATTCTTTTGAATCTGGTGTAGTTTTTTTAAGTTTAAGAGGTGCTTGTTCAGGCTGTCCAAGCTCAACTGTTACTTTAAAAAATGGAATAGAAAATATGCTAAAACATTACATACCTGAAGTGGAGTCAGTAGAACAAATAGCCGAATAATTTTTATTTGATTTATAATGTTTTATTAAATTCATTATTATTAATAACGGAGTCAAGATAGCCTTGAAAGTAAGTCAATGACACAGTAAAAAAGCGAGTAGTTTTTTTCTAATATTCTAGTCAAAATGATCTTTTGTCATTTTGGTGGGGTGTAATAACAATTATTATTTAACAATGCTAAAAAAAGAAAAACAATGTCCTATGTCATTCGTATGCGACTTAACAAAAAAAATATTACCCAAAAAAGATAGTCAAATTGCTGTAATTAATCTTAATGGTGTAATTGGTAATGCTAGTAAATTTGATAAGGGTATAAATATTGACAATGTTAATCCTTTATTGGAAAAATCCTTTAAAGAGAAAAAATTTAAAGCTGTAGCAATTAATGTCAATTCTCCTGGCGGATCTCCGGTACAGTCAGAGTTGATATTTCAAAGAATTAGAGAACTTTCTGAAGAAAAGAAAATTCCAGTCTTTACTTTTGCAAGAGATGTTGCTGCGTCAGGTGGATATTTTATACTTTGCGCTGGTGATGAAGTTTATGCCCATGATTCATCTATTATTGGTTCAATAGGTGTTATTTCAGCTAGTTTTGGCTTTGAAAAGGCAATTAAGAAAATAGGTGTGGAAAGAAGGATATACACTGAAGGAAAAAACAAGGCTGTTATGGATCCATTTTCTCCTGAAGATCCAGATAATATTAAGATTCTTAAATCTGTACAAAAGGATATTTTTGCTAATTTTAAGAATATTGTAAAAAATGCTAGAGGTAAAAAACTTAAAAAAACCGATGCTGAACTATTTAACGGGGCTTTTTGGTCAGGAACAGAGAGTAAAAAAATTGGCTTAATTGATGATATTGCTAATATGCGAGATGTTATGAAGAAAAAGTTTGGTAAAAAAGTTAAATTTGTAGAAATAAAAGAAAAGAAAAAGGGTTTAGTTAAGGACTTATTAGCTACCAAATTTGATGATTTTTCAGAAAACATCATTGATGATATTTTTAATAAAATAGAAGAAAGATCGAGCTGGAATAGATTTAAATAGTTGTAAAATTATTAATAGAACAAACCACTTCATTTATTGCAATAAAATGCCCCACCAAAATTTTGACTTTCCTACCTTCCAAAAGACGATGTAGATCTTTTTCAAATTAAGTTGTTTAGATCTAGTTTAATAATTAAAAAATTTAAATGCCAAGATATAAAATAATTGTAGAATATGATGGTACTGGATATTGTGGTTGGCAAAAACAGCCAAATATTATTACTATTCAAGGGCAAATTGAGTCATCATTAGAAAAGCTTACCAAAAAGAAAGTTAAAATTATGGGTTCAGGTAGAACAGATGCCGGCGTTCACTCATTAGGACAAGTTGCTCATTTTGATTTAGAAGAAAAATTTGAGCCATTTAAGATTAAAATGGCTTTAAATTTTTTTCTTAAAATGGATGATATTTCTATTTTAGAATGCTCTGTGGTTGCTGATAATTTTCATTCTCGATTTTCAGCTAAACAAAGGATATATCAATATAAAATACTCAATCGTAGAGCGCAGCCAGCTCTCGATAAAAATCGCATTCATCACGTTCCATTTAAATTAGATTTTGAATTAATTAAAGAATCTACTAAATATTTGATTGGAAAACATGATTTTTCTAGCTTTAGGGATTCCGAATGTCAAGCAGATAATGGTGTTAGAAGAATTGACTATATTAACATGACGAAGCAGGAAAATGATGTTATTGTCATTGAGATTGCTGCTAAATCTTTTTTGCATCATATGGTTAGAAATATTGTTGGCACATTAATTCAATTTTCTAAAAAAAACATTTCCCCAGAAAAAATAAAGGTTATTTTGGAAGCAAAAGATAGGACGAAATCAGGTCCAAATGCGCCATCTTGTGGCTTATATTTTACTAAAGTAATTTATGAAGATGGTTAATTATCATTGCTTTTTCATATTAAAATTATATATAATTGTTTTGTAAATTTTCCAAAATAATTTACTATATTTTATTTATGAAAATCATATAAGATATTTCTAGAGATAGAATCAAATATTAATTAATATCGTTAACTATTATGTCAAAAATTAAGCAAGCAGAATATCTGTGGATTGACGGTGCTAAACCAGTTCAAAAAATTAGATCTAAAACTAGGATCACAACTTTTAAGAATTTTGATAACGTTAAATTGTCTGATTTTCCCGAATGGAGTTTTGATGGCTCATCTACTAATCAATCTAAAGGTGGTAATTCTGATCTTTTGCTTAAACCTGTTAATTTTGTTAAAGATCCTATTAGAGGTGACGGAAATTATTTGGTTTTATGTGAAGTTGAGAATTCTGATGGCACCCCTCATTGGTCAAACACTCGTGCTGGTTTAAGAAGAGTTTTAGATGCGGGTGGCGACTCTCATAATCCATGGGTTGGTTTTGAGCAAGAATATACCTTATATAAAGATAGCATTCCGTTGGGTTGGCCAACAAGAGGATTTCCTGCTCCGCAAGGTCCTTATTATTGTGGTGTTGGTAATGATGCTGTTTATGGTAGACAATTAGTTGAAGAACATACGGAAGCTTGTATCGAAGCAGGTATTTTAATTTACGGTACTAATGCAGAAGTTATGCCTGGACAATGGGAGTTTCAAATTGGCTACAGGGGTAATGCAGATGAAGATAACTCAATTCTAAATGTTTGTGACCATTTATGGCTTGCTAGATGGTTGATTTACCGCCTTGGTGAAGATTATGACATTGATGCCTCAATTAGTAATAAACCAATTAAGGGAGATTGGAACGGTGCTGGAATGCATACTAATTTTTCAATTGATTCTTTTAGGGATTCTAAGACTGGTAAAGCTGCAATTAATAAAGCAATTGACAATCTTGCTAAAAAACACAAGGAACATATTGCAGTTTATGGTCATGGTTTAGATCAAAGATTAACAGGTGATCATGAAACTTGTGATATTAATGAATTTAAAGCTGGCGTTGCTGACAGAAGTTGCTCTATTAGAATTCCACGTCAAGTTGAAACTAAAGGTTATGGCTATCTTGAAGATAGAAGACCTGGCGCCAATTCTTGTCCTTATCAAGTTTCTGAAAAATTAGTTTCAACAATTTTAGAAATTTAAGATTATAATTACATTAAGGCGGCTTTTTAGTTAAATTATAGGGTTCATTTTAATTTTACAAAATAAACCCTATAATAAATTCGTTATTTTTTAAATAAAGTTGTGAAATAATTTTGGATAATTTTAACAACACGATAATCTATTGAATGACCTAGATTATCTAAAGAACGAGACTCAAACTCTATACCAATTTCTTTTAGACCATCTTCTGCTTCTCTTAAAAAGTGATATCCTACTACATCATCATCTGTACCATGAATAAGAAAAACCTTTGGTTTAGATTTTATTTCAGGCGGTAAAATCAATCTGCCAGATAATGCTAAAATAACAGCTGGCTCTTCGGAGGACCTAAGAGAATTATACATAGACATCATCGCTCCTTGCGAAAAACCAATAAGAATAAGATCTTTTTTGGTTAAATTATGTTTTTCTAGTTGTGTTTTAATGAAATTATCTAAAATACTGTTAGATTCAGTAATTTCGATCGACATTTTAACTGGATCAGCCTGCGCCAAGGTAAACCATTGATATGAGTCAGGTAGCCCAATATCGCACTGATAGGTAGCGTTAGGCGCAATAAATTTAGCATTTGTCAGGCTTTTGGAAATTTCGGGCGCTAAAGCAAGGAGATTTTCACCATTTGCACCATATCCATGAAGAAAAATAACTAATTTTTCTATTTTTGTATTATTTCGAGAGAATTCTTTATATGATAATTGCATTTATAAGTAAAAAAGTATTTTTAAAAATATTACTTTATATTATGAATTTAAAATTATAAGACAATATTGAAACAATTATTATAATAATAATTAAATTATAAACCACCAATTGATATCGCTTACATTGTAATTTTAAGAAGTAACTTTTTTAGTTAATTTTATCTAAAATTTATTATCCAAATTATTTTCTTTATTATTAAAAATACCTAACAGGTTTTCTCTTTGTCAATTTTTCTTACTATCTAGAAAAGTTTGATATGAGTAATATTATAATTTATAACAATGTTCAACTTCTCTATCTTACTAATAATTACAAGAAAGGAGTACTTATTGCTCTCAAATAAAGGCAATATTTTATAAGACACTCTGGAATAGATATCCAACAGGTTAAGCGGTAGTTTTTAGTAGCCAGACAGTTTTAGCTCCATATTGGACATGGCTTATACCCTGTGTAGCTGGATTAGTTTGCGCTTTTTGTAATAATTATTTTAGCAAAATCTTAATATTAGCACTATCTAAACTAGATGTAGCGAATTTTTCTATTGCTTCATTACCCAAATCTTTAACTAATTTTTCTCTTATATCATTAAATTCAGGCACTTTTGCTTTTCTTCTCTCCTCTAGCTTGATAATTATCCAATTTACATTATCAATCTTAAATGCCTTAGATATTTTACCTTTTTTTAATTTATTAATTTCCTTTGTAATGTTTTCTGGCAAATTACTCTCAACAACAAAACCTAAATCACCACCATTATCTGAAGTAGATTTATCAATCGATTTGCTCTTAGCCTGACTAGCAAATGATTCTGGATTTCTCTTTAATTTTTTATAAAGGGACTTTGCTTCCTTCTCTGTTTTTAATGCAATATATCTAATTCTTACTTCCTTTTTATCTTGCAAATCTGTTTTAAGTTCGTCATATTTTTTTTGCAATCTTTCTTCCGAAGATGCATCTTGAGAAATGGCAACAAATAATTTTTGCTGCAATAATTCTTTTTCAAACAATCTTTTTGTTTTTTTATATTCATTAGATCTGTGAATATTCTGTCTTTTAGCTTGTTTATAACTTAATTCTTTAAGAATAATTTGTCTAATAATAGATTCTTTTTGGGAAAAAGGTAAATTATTAAATTCCACATTCCTTAGCTTTGGATTTTGTATATATATTTTCTCTATTTCTGTTTCTAATTGTGCCTTAGTAATAGATTTTCCATTACCAAAAGTTGCTATAATAATATCCTTACTGTCTTTTTTAACTATTATATGTTTTTGTTCTAATTTAACATTATCAGGATAAAAATATTTATATAATGTAGCAAAAATAATAGCTATAATTATTACCGATAAGGAAGATAAAATTAATTTTTTATTTGTCATATTTGCTTAAATTTGGAAATTACGCTTTATTTCTAACTTCATAATGTCTATCGCTTCATTAACATACTCTTCAATTATACTATCAAAATTATTATTATCAGGTAATTTACCATCTTTAGTAATAATATTAATTTCTGATAAATATTCAAATAATTTTCTAGTAGCAATTAAATCTGAAGAACCTTTTAATTTGTGAATTGATTTTTGTAATTCAACCACATCTGTTTTATTACCTCTTATTTCCTGAATAATACTATCTGACTCTTTCTTAAAAACATTAATGACTTTTATAGCACTAGATTTGTTAGAAAATAATGATATAAAATCACTTCTTAATATATTATTGCCATTATGTTTATTATCTTTGGATAATATATCGTGGTTACAAAACCTATAATCGACCCAAAATCTTGATAATTTAATAATATTTTTAGGATCACTACCCTTAATCATGTAATCATCAATTGAATTATTTAATAAATTCATAACAAATTTTTGATCATTATCACCAGAAAGGGCAATGATGGGTATTTTATTATCACTATTATACTGCTTATTATGTTTAGCTTCAATATTTCTAACCTTCATTGCCGCCTCAATACCACCTATTCTTTTCATATTAATATCTGTAATAATCAGATGGTATTTATCTGGATCTTCTGTCATTAATTTTATTATATCCCCACCATCATTACATTTAAAAATATTAGCACCGGCATTAGAAATTTTATTAGATACCAACATTAAATTCATTAATTGATCATCAGCTATGATAATATTAAGGTCTTTTAAAGTCTGATTATTAATAATAATTTCCTTATTATTAATAGTCTTAGATGGCATATAATCATTTAAAACCCATTTAGAAATATTTCTAGCAATAAATCTTAAATCTTTTGGCTTCATATAATAAGAATTACAACCGGCATCTAGAGCTTCATTAATAGTTATCTTATCTTCACGAGAACCATAAACCAAGATAGGCAAATCATATTTTGAGATTTTTAATTCATTTCTAACTTTATTAATTAAATCTATGCCATTCATTAAAGGCATTTCAATATCTGTAAGAATTAAATCAAACTGCTCATCTTCCTCTTGCTTAACTTTAATTAATTTAAATGCTTCAACCGGACAAGTCATAATAACAACTTCAAAATTAGGGCATTTATTTTTTAAATCCCTGGCCAATATATCAATATTAACCTTAACATCATCAATAAGTAAAATATTCTTTTTAGGTTTTTTCTCCAAAGATTTTTCTACATATGATAGATTCTCTCCTTTTTTCTCTGCTTGTGCAATTTTATCTTCAAGCTCTAAAATTTGACCAATTGCAACTTTCTCTTCTTGTTCTGACAATATTGGAAATAATAAACTAAATTTAGTATATTTTCCTAATTTACTTTCACAAATTATAGCGCCGCCAAAATTACCCATCATTCTATTACAAAAATCTAAACCAACTCCTGTACCATTTTTTTTATAAGACGTATATGGTTGGAAAATTTTTGTAATTATCTCTTCTTTAATTCCGGGTCCGGTGTCAATAATATTAATAACATTATATTTATAAATACCTTTAAAATTAGTGCTTGGTTTTGAATCTTCTATTTTAATATTGTGATTAGATATATTAAATTTTTTGATTGTTTTTTGATCAATTATTTTTTCCTTCTCAAAAGAAATGGCAATATCAGAATCTGGATATTTGCTTAAATAATATAAAGCATTTTTTACTAAATTAAAAATTATATATTTAAAACCAGTGTTATTGGTTAAAATAATAAAATCATTATCTTCCTTAATATTATTTACTGATATAGTTTGATCGCCAGCCTTACTTGCTGTAATATTTTTATCATCAGATAAATTAATAGTAACCTTATCTTTTTCTTCATTACTATCATAACCATAAAGCATTATAGCATCTAAGACGGATTTTTTAGCAGAATAGTAATCAAAATCCTCCCTGGTTAATCTTTTTCCACTAATCTCATGCAAAGTCATATCAATAATATCAGTAGCTAAATCAATAGTTTTATTAATTTGATTCTTAAAATTATTAATTTTTATATCTGAATTATTTATTGTTTCCTTAAACTCACTATCTTTATTAATTACTTCTTTTACATTCTCATCACATCGTGAATTTTCTTTTATAGAGGTTAAATTATCAGTTGTCAGTTTAATTGCGCCAAGTGGGTTACGCAATTCATGAGCAATAGAACCAGCAAGAGATATTAATGCTAATTCCTTTTCCTCCATAAATTGTAAATGTAATCTAACCCTTTCTAAGGCAAAGCCAGTTTTATTAGAAACTTCATCAAATAATTCCATATCTTCATAATAAAAATAATTTCTTTTTTTAGGGCGAGATTGTAGAGTCAAAAAGCCCACAACTTTATTATTATATAAAAAGGGTACTAATCCTTGAAAATCTGCGCCACCCATTATTTTGCGGAATTTATAATCAACTTCATTAAATTTTGTTGATAGGGAGAATTTTTCATCCTGAATAGATCGCTGCATTTCTATTATATACTTCCTTTCTATATCTTGACCATAATATTTTACAAATTTTATATTAGGATCATTATGTTCTTTAATTCCTAATTCTGATGCAACATAAAAAGAGATAGTTTTAACACCTATTTGTTTTTCAATAATATTTTTTATTTGTTTTGATAATTGATCAATTTCTACAATATCTAATATATGTTTACCAATATTATTTCTTATCTCTAATTTATTATATGGTATACCTAATGCCATTTTTTCCGTTACTACTTTTAACTTCTGAACTAAACTTTGATACAATTGTATAGAAAACATAATGTACAGCATGTTAAATATAATATATGCATAATGATCATTTATAAATATTAAATCATATATTTTTTTAGAAATTAAATAAGAAAAGAATATCGTTGCAAAGCATAATGCTTTTATCAATAAATTAATTATAGTTAAGTAAAGGCCAAGTATTCTATGTTGCATAAGGGCATATGATACAAATAGTGTATAAACTGCTACCAATATTACAGAGAAGGGATATATTGAAATTCCAAGATAAACTGGTAAGGTTGTCACACCTCCACTCCATCCTATTATATAAGCATAAAATATAAACTTATTTTTATAATTATACTTAATAGATTTGTACAAAAATATATGTCCAATTACCACTACCATTACAAGATATATGCAATATATGTAAAAAAACATAGTTGCTTCTGGTGCAAATTTAAAATCCATAAAAGGTCTAACCCCCCTTATCATCAGATCCGTAAACATTGAAAGCGAAAGTGATATAGCAATAATATTATTTATTATATTATATATTGGCTTTATTCTTGTGTTTGAAAGTGATAGCGTTGTTTTAAAGAATAAATATGGTATGAGTACAATGGAAGCGCTGGCAAATTTTGCATATATAAGTGACGACTCAAATGATTCTGCAGAAATATATAAAATATTAAATAAAGTCCAAATACATAAATTAATATTAAATATTGTAAATTGTATATATTTCTTCCCACAGGTTACGAGTAATATTGATAATAGGAAGCATGTACAAAAAGTAATAAAAAATGATATTAGAGTAAAAGTAACCATATTTAATTATTTCGAATATTATAATTTTTATGATAAATTATGGTAATAAGTATACTATCTATTACTTTGGAATGAGCTTTATATTGAGAGAAGTTCTTAAAATAATATTCAATATAATTGTTGCATTGAATTATTTGTGATATCTCAAATATTTTAAAATTAGCATTTAAACCACATAATGTTACTTTACTAAGAGCTTCTTTTGCACTCCATATTCTAATTAAATCCTGATGCGATACACCAAAATTTTCTATTTCAAAATTTGTCATTTGACTTACAATATGGCTGCTATTTTTATTATCCATATTCTCCAAATCAATGGCCATGGGAAATTGTTGTTCAAAGGCAATAGCGCAGGTGATATTATTGCCATTAATTACTTTATTAGCAATAGAAATTACAAATTTTTGCGTTTTTGCTGCAATGATATATGGCTGACCAAATATACCTCTATGAATTTTAATTTTTGACAAATCGTCAATTTTGGCAATTTGAGAAATAGCATATTTGGCACAGACATTACTATCTAAATATTTTTTCTTTAAAAAGTCATTTTCTAAATTATTGTAATCTTTAATCTCATCTTTTGATAAATATTTTAATAATTGACTTTTTGTAACTCCAAATAAATCGGAGCTACAAAAGGCAATATTGGCAGCAAAATTATTATTTTTATTATTTAGAATCAAATCTAAATTAACAAACTTATTATTTATTAATAATTTTGTTAAAGATTGATTAAAGCCCCATGATATTCTCTGCAATTTTTTCTGTAATAAACTCCTTATTTCTACTTAAAAACCAATGATCGCCACTTACCTCATATAATTGAAAATTATCATTTGTTTGCTTTTCCCATTCTTTTAATTCATCTAACAATACTACATCATCTTCTTTAGCGCCAAAAGCTAAAATGGGTATATTTAATTTTTCTTCTTCCTTATATTTATAAGTCATTATCATTTCCATATCTTTTTTCATGATCGGTATTATGCTGCGCAAATAATTTTCATCATCAATATATGAAACTGTTGATAATATTTTATCTATAGTATTATCTTTTCTTGCTGTTTGTTTAATAGAATCTCTATCCTTCCAAGGTAATGTTAATTGTGGTGCAATTGAACCTGTTACTATTAATTGTTTAATATTTTGATATTCTTTAATATTATTACGGCGTAAATATTTTATTACCTCATAAAGCGTTACACCGCCCCAACTATGGCCCCAAAATATTGTTGGACCAGATATTTCCGCTATTATTTGATTAGATAGATCTTCTACTAATTTTTCCATATTATTATAATAATAATCTTCATCCATTCTATTTTCTCTACCTGGCATTTGTAAGGCAATAATTTGCGTATTTTTGGGAGGATTAAAAATAAAATGACTAAAAATAGATGCCCCAGCACCAACTGGATGGAGGCAAATTATTTTATATTTTGTTTTATGTGAATTTTTTCTTTTTATTAACCACTTATTCTTTGATATTTCTATATCCGAATCGTTAAAATAATCAACCTTTTCTTGTTGCAATATAGTTTTTAATATTTTTCTAGACAGCTCATTTATGTTTGGTCCTTTGACTAGTTGCATTAGCGGTATTGACAATTCAAATTCAGATTGAATGGAGCTGCGAAGTTGATTAAGCATTAATGAATCTAAATTTAGATTAGATATGGATATATTAGAGTCTATCTCATTCATGGATGTTCCCAATATTTTTGTTAGAATATTTTTAATTGAATTTTTAATTAGATCTATTGCATCCTCATTTTTACTGGATAATATTTTTTCTATAGGTAGTAATTTTTTATTTAATATTTTAGAATTATTCTTCAATATGTCACCTAATAATAATATATTACTAGATGCTGAATGTGATTCAAAGAATATGCTCCAATTCATAGAAGATATCATATAATAACATGAATTAGAATTGTATAAAGTATCTTCCATGCTATTTAACATCAATTTTTTATCCATCGCAATCAGTCCTACTGTTTTGGCGGTTAAATCTTCTAAGCCAGATTGCTGTTTTGACATTCCAGCAAAAGAACCTGATAACATGCCAAAACAAATAGCTCTAGAACTCTCATTGCTACAATTCCTGTAAAGAGATAAATAATTTAAAAAATTATTAGCTGAAGAATAATTTGTTTGTCCAGCAATTCCAATAATTGAAGAAACTGAGGATATTAATAAAAATAAATCTAATTTAATATCTAAGGTTGCTCTATGTAAATTCCACCCCCCTAAGGCTTTGGGATTAAATATTTTAAAGAATTTTTCTTTATTCATATTAGGAATAGAAGAATCATCCAATAATCCAGCAGAATGGATAATGCCCTTTAAAGGCGGCATATTATCTTTAATATAATCTATGGCTTTTTGTACCTCATTTTCTTTAGTTACATCAGCTATTACTTCTTGCCAAATAATATTTGCTCCCTTTTGCTGCATCTGGGAAATAATTTTCTTATCTTGATCATATTTTGGTCCTGATCTACTCATTAGAGCAAAATTTTTGATGTTTTTTTCTTCAAAAAGCCACTGAGCCAAAGTAAGACCAAGTCCGCTGGGCCCACCAGTAATTAAATAGGTTGAATTCGGTGTAAATGCTAAATCCCTATTAGGCTGTTTTTTTTGATCAAATTCAACTAATTTACGAGCAAATCTACCGTAATCCCTAATTGCTATTTCTGTCTCATAAGGTATTTGTTCTTCCTTATTAATTTCAGCTATTATGAGATTAATGTTATCTTCTATTTTAGGACAACCAATATCAATCATCCTTATGTGATGATTAGGATATTCATTCATAAAGACTCGACCCATACCATATAGCGATCCTTGTAAAAAATTTATATTTTTATCTTTTTTATCGTCAACTATGTCAGCATTTTGAGTAATTTGATAGAGATATATTTTATTATTTTCAAATTTTGCTATTTCTTGTAATAAATAAAGATTTGGAAGAAGTAAATTTTGTGATTCTTGACTTAATTTGTAACAATTGTCATTATTGCTAATTATACCATCAATTGGCCAAAAATTAATTATTTTTGCAATATTGACATTTTCTTTTGCCAGATGATGGAATAGTCTACTAAAATCCTCTTGAGAATTTGGATTGATAATATAATTATATTCAGATTCTTTTTTGAATTTGATACCCTTATTAATAAATATTATGTTATTCCCAATATCTAATAATTTATCACCTAATAAATTTATTAGATTGTTATTTATAAAAATTATAATATAAAAATTTTTATCTACAGCCTTATTATTAATTGAAATATCTGATTTAAACCACTGGAACTCATAATTATGATTCTGTTTTTTTTTGCTAAAATTTTCTAGTAGTTTTAGCTGCATACCTTCAATGCAAAATACCGGGTTACCTTTGTAGTCATACACAAATATATCACCCAATAAAAATTTTGTACTATGTTTGATAATTCTAATATAGCTAAATACAATTTTTGTTGGTTTATTAAAGATTGTAATTTTATTAAACCTATCGGGTAAATATATATTATTAATATTATTAGATAAAATTGTATGTAAACAGCAATCTGATATATTTGGAATAACATTATATTCGTCAATTTCTTGATTTTTATCTATTCCTATTTCGGATAAAATTTCATTTTCATTACAATATATCTTTTGTGCTATTCTAAAATTAGCTCCATAAAATAAACCTCTTTCTTGCAACTTATTATAAAATTCTTTTTTTGATAATTCTTTATTAATTCTTTTTTTTAGATCTTCTAATTTTTCAAATTTCTTAACTTGTTTTTTATTACTATGACATATTTTACCGCTACTATTATTAGTCCACTTATTATTTAATTTGCTATGAATAGTATATTTTCCTGATGATTTTAACTCTAATCTTGCCTCTATATAACCATCATCTGGTAAAAATAAAGCCTTTTTAAAATGAATATCTTCTAAATGTGAAAACTTATCGCCATAAATTTCTTTGCCAATTGCGGTTGCAATTTCAAAATGTGCGGTACCTGGTATAACTATTACCCCATCAATTTTATGATCATTTAAAAATAGATGTTTATTAGGGTTAAGATCTAATTCTATAATAGCAGAATTTTTATCACTTAAGCTTTTAATTATATTTTTAATAAAAGGATGTTTTTGCTTTTTTAACCTAGATATCTCATGTTCTTTGCTTTCAGACCAATATTCCTTATGATTCCAAATGTAATTTGGTAGTTTAATTGATTTGGGATTATATTGTTTATAAATATTAAGTAAATTGACTTTTTGAGTTGCTATTTGGGTCTTAGCAGTAGCAGATAAAATATCATTAACCTCATATTCAATTCCTGCCTCAAAGTTTTTGATATTTCTAGAAAGAGAGGATATAACATAGCCATCTTTTTTCTGAACAGATAACATATCATTAACTCCAGCACCCAAAATAGGATGTGGCGCAATCTCGATAAAATAATTAAAACCATCATTGATCATTTTCTCGATGGCATTAACAAAATAAACTGTATCTCTAACATTTTTATACCAATAATTGGCATTTAAATTTAAGCCACTTTCTTTCAAACCAGTTACTGTTGAATATAAAGAAATGTTAGCTCTTTTAGGTTCTAAATCTTTTAAAGATTTTAGCATTTCTTCCTTAGTCATTTCCATATAATGACTATGAAAAGGAACATTAATTTTTAAGAAGCGGTTAAATATTTCTTTTTCCTCCAACTCCTGAGCAATTTCCTCCAAAGGCACAATATCACCTGATAAAACTGTTGATTCTGGACCGTTAAGAGCGGCAATTGAAACTTGATTGTTATATTTTTGGGTAATTTGTATTGATTTTGAAAGTGGTAATGAGGTTGCTAACATTTTACCTTTACCAGAGGCCTTATCTTGCTCCTTTGACCTATTATAAATAACATTAACCGCCTGTTCTAAATTAAGAGAGCCAGCGCCATAAGCCGCAGCAACTTCACCTATTGAATGACCAACTATGCCATCAGGATCAATCCCAAAAGATTTCCAAATTTCAATTAAACCAATTTGTATGATCATTATTGCTGGTTGTGCAATTCTAGTTTCAGATATTTTAGAATCAGCAGAATCTTTACTCATTTCTTCTAAAATTGAATAGCCAGCAATTTTAAAGAATATTCTGTCAATTTTGTTAGAAATGTCAGCAAATATTTGTGATTTTGCCATTAATTGCCTGCCCATTCCATACCATTGAGGACCTTGACCTGAGCAAATAAAGGCAATTTTTAATTTTTCATCTTTTTTAGTCTTGCCAGTAATAATTTGGGGATTTTTACTATCAGATATATATAAAGATAATTTTTTGATTAAATCTTCTTTTGAATTACAAATTATTACTAATTTTTCTTTCAAATTAGATCTGTTTTTAAGAATAGAATAACAAATATCTAATAGATCATCTTGAGAATTATTAATAAAATCTATATATCTTTCGGCCAGTTTTTTTAAGGATTCCAGAGAAGCTGCTGATAATGAAAAAACATAAGGAAAATTATATTCATTCTTATCTTGTTTTGATAATTCCTGTTGAAAATCAGAAATATATTCTTCTAAAACAATATGAGCATTAGTACCGCCAGCACCAAAAGAATTAACACCAGCAATTGCCTTTTTGTCTTTTTTACCTGGCCAATTCATTAATTTGGTTGGTACTTTTAACTTCCACTCATCAAATTTAATCTTGGGATTAGGATTGTTAAAATGTAAATTTTGAGGAATTTGCTTATTTTTAATGCAAAGTGCTAATTTGGTTAAACCAGCAATACCTGCAACAGCTTCAGTATGACCAATATTACTTTTAATTGAACCAATAATTAAAGGTTTTTTAACATCTCTATCCTTAGCAAAAACATGACCAAAGGCTGTACATTCTTTAGGATCTCCAACTATAGTACCAGTACCGTGAGCCTCTACATAATCAACTTCACTTGGATCAATATTTGCTCCACTATAAGCATCCTCCAACATTTTTTGTTGAGCAAATTCATTTGGAACAGTCATGCCATCTTTAGTATAACCATCAAAATTAACTACAGCATTTTTAATGACTGCGTAAATATTATTACCATCCTTTTCGGCCTGATCCAAAGGCTTCAAAATTACAACACCAGCACCCTCACCACGAACATAGCCCTTGCCATCAGCATCAAAACTTTTACAATAGCCATCGGGGCTTAAAAAACCACCCTTGGACAAACCGATAAAATGCTCATGACTGGACATAATATTAACACCTCCAGCAATTGCCATATCAGCATCGCCAAGCCAAATATTACTACAAGCAATTTGCACAGCTACCAAAGATGATGAGCAAGCAGTATCAACTGAGAGAGTAGGTCCTTTAAGATTAAATTGATAAGCAATCCTAGCGGGAACAGTAACATCAGAACTACCCATTAAACTATGAGCATTAATATTAGAAATATCACTACCTGCATATTTTTTACCTTCATCACCTAAAAATACACCAGTAATTACAGATGTTTTACTATTATTGATTTGCTCCATGGTAATATTAGCATCCTCCAAAGACTCATACACAACTTCTAATAAATGTCTTTGTCTTGGATCTAATTTTTCAGCAATATTGGGGTAAATATCAAAGAATGAAGCATCAAACTTCTTCATGCCAGAGATAAATCCGCCTTTTTTAGTTTTAATTTTATCTGATTTATTGGGATCTGGATCATAATATTTTGCTATATTCCATCGATCAGCAGGGATACTAGTGATAGAATCTCTTCCTTCAATTAGAGCCTTCCATAATCCATCAGATCCACAAATATTACCAGGATACCTTACGCCCATTCCAATAATTGCTATTGGAAATTTATTGATAGAATAATTTTTGCTGTTTTTAATGGTTTTTTTAGTCACTTTTTTATGTTATTACATTTTTAAACTCATATTACCCTATGCAAAACTTGTAACAAACTTACATTTTAATTCATTTGTAGATTAAAATAATATCGCACTCTAAAATATAAAATTCAAGCAATTTGGTTGATTTCTTTAAGAGATACTTAATTATAACTTAATATACTTTAATACAAATTAAGTTAAAATGTCTTGTATAATAAATATTAATGTATTTCACAAGCTTATTAGGCAATCATTGATTTAAAAATATAAATTATCTTGATATAAAAAAATTCTATTAATGACTTACCATAACCAGCTTTTAAAATTAATAATAAATTTGAATGTTTTGAGATAAAAGCTAGGTTATCGAAGGTTTTTTTGAAAAAAAGCGCTATCAATCAAGCGCAATATAATAAATTGCACTATCTTCACTCTTTTCAACAAAAACACCATAATCTTCTAGATATTTTAAAATATCCACCCCTTCTAGCGGCTTGATTGATAATTTAATTAAATCTGCAGATACTGATATTACTTTAAAATCAAGATTATTTACTTTTTTAAGTTTTTTTTCAAAAGTAATCCAGGATTTTAAAGAAGATGGTAATATATCTATATAAATATTATTGCTATCTTTCTTTTTATATTGTTTATCAACTTCCGAGAGATCTTTTTCACTTAAATATTCAATAATTTTTTGGACAATAATATTATACAATCTCTCCTTTTTGATATCATTAATATTAACAAAGCTAAGCCTTATATTCTTCTTGGTAAATTTTTTAACCATAGTAATATTGATAGCAACATTGTTTTCTAAATGATCAATATAGATATCAATAAAAACAGCAACTTTAGAATTATATTTTTTAACAATATCTTTGATATCAAGATATTTTATAGTTTCTAAATCAAACGATTTTAAAAGTGATATGTCGTCAATATCACCGGCAGGAATTTTAATAACTTCTGACTCATTTTCTGATAGCACAGAACGCCAAGCATTAAACCACGTATTGTTATTATGCCATATTTTGGATTGTGAATCTAAAATTTGGATTGGAAATATTAAATATTTTTTACTCAGATCAAGATCCAAACCAAAATCCTTACTTTCTAATAAATTATCAATATAACCTTTTGTAAATTCTATATTAAATGTTGCCTTATACCAACTATCAGCTATCTTTTCATTAGAAATAGTTTTAGCATAAATTGCCTCTTCCAACTGATCATCATCAATATAATCAGAAAATGATTCATTAATTGATAATTTCTTAAGTAACCTGAGAAAAGCCTCTCTATTAGCATTGATATTAGCAATTTCTTGAGCTTTGCTGGCAGATTCAGCAGATTCATTAATTGTAATATTACTGATGATATACTTAGATTCCTCGGCTATGGATAGATGGGCAAATAATAATAAAAAAAAGCCTATCTTAATTTTTAATAGTAGATTGGAAAATATTTTATTATACAAAATCTTCGAATTATGTTGCTAATTAACTTAGTACCCTTTTTTAAACTAGGAAGATCCCAAATCAAAGGCTTTATGCAAAGCTTTAATAACTTGATCACCAAATTTCTTTTCAATTAAAGTAGAAATTTTAATCTCCGAAGTTGAAATTAATGAAATATTTATATTTTTATCTGCTAAAATTTTAAACATAGTATGAGCTACGCCAGAATTGCTTATCATACCAACACCAATAACAGAAATTTTAGAAATATTGTCGTCGATTAACATTTTTTGATATCCCAATAACTGCCTCTTTTCTTCTAGGGCAATTTTAGTGCGGTTTAAATCATCTATATTGACAGTAAAAGTAATATTAACGGTCTTATTATCCTGACTAATATTTTGTACAATCATGTCGGTATTAATGCCATTATCAGCAATAGAACCAAAAATATTAGCAGAAAGTCCAGGGTTATCAGGCATATCACTTAAAGTAAACCTCGCTTCATTTTTACTTTGACTGACACCAGTTATAAGTCTTTTTTCCATAATATCATTATTATTAATTAAAATAGTTCCAGAATTTTCTGTTTTTTCTTCGAAAGTTGACAAAACCCTTACCTTAACATTATGAGTCATCGCCATTACTACACAACGAGTCTGTAATACTTTAGAGCCTGAAAATGCCATTTCAAGCATTTCCTCATAAGATATTCTATCAATTTTCTTAGCTTCATCAGTAATTCTTGGATCGGTAGTAAAGACACCATCAACATCTGTATAAATCTCGCAAATATCAGCCTTAACCGCTGCCGCAATTGCAACTGCGGTGGTATCCGACCCGCCACGACCTAAAGTTGTCACTCTTTGAGTTTTATCATTAATACCCTGAAAACCAGCAATTACTATGGCATCTTTTTCTTTTAATTCATTAATTAAAATATCCTTATCAATAGATTTGATCCTAGCTTTTGAATGAATATTATCTGTTTTCATGCCAATTTGCCAGCCGGTAAAAGATCTTGCTTTATAACCTAATTTTTTTAGCTCCAAAGCTAAAAGACCTGAGGTAACCTGTTCACCACTAGAAACTATAGCATCATATTCTGCCATATCATCATTATCCCTTAATTCAGAGACTTCATTACAGTAGCCAACTAGTTGGTTTGTTACGCCAGACATAGCGGAAACCACAATTATTACTTTATTATTTTTTTCAATTTCAACAGCAACTTTTTTGGCAACATTTTGAATTTTAGCAATATTACCAACTGAAGTACCACCAAATTTTTGAACAATTAAACTCATAGAATATTATTAAATTACCTAGTAAATATAAATAATATGATTTAAAATTCAATCCTTGAATAAAATTATTATACTTAGTTGATTAACACTGCCACCAAAATTAAAAAAACTAGCAGGAACTAATTACCACTATAGTAGATAGTGACAATCTAAGAAAGTTATTTTAAATAGATCGAGATCTTATTAAAATAAAAAAGCTACTGATGATACAATGCAACTATAGGAAATAGTGAACAAAAACTTATTCGATATGACATATAGACCAAAATTGTGTACAAAAGATGCCAATTTAGAAGTGAATCGAAACGGATCTCTTGCTCAATTATGAAAATACCTCCTTTTAAGATAGATGAGTTTATTAGAAATATAGACAAAAATAAGGATATTTCTGCTGCCTTAATTTTTGGTCCAGAATCTGGTTTAGTTTCAATTAGATCAAAAGAAATTGCTAAAAAAATTATTACAGACTCTTCCAACCCTTTTGCTTTTAGTGATATTTCTACCAAACGAATTGAAGAAAATGGAAATATTTTATTTGATGAGTTTTTTTCAATGTCAATGTTTGGACCTGATCGTAAATTAATTAAAATTGATCAAGCAAATAATAAAATTACTAAAAATATCAAATCTCTATTCGAGGTAGAATCCAAAAGTGATAATTTTATCTTACTTATAGCAGGAGAATTAGATAACACATCTTCCCTTAGAAAACTTTCTGAAAAATCTCCAAAAATCGCAACAATTGCATGTTATGAAGACAATGTCGCTACTATTTCCAACATAATTCGTTCTGAATTTACTAAAAAAAACATTAAAATTGAATCTGGCGTAATTGAATATATTAATAGTAAATTTGGCAAGAATAGACTAATTATTCTTAATGAAATTAATAAAGTAATTACCTATTTAGACGAAGAAAAATATCTTACTTTGGACATTGTTCAAAATTTATTTTCCGATATTTCGGAGGTTACTATCAATGAATTTGTTAATAATTTTGTTGCTTTAGATTTAAAAAAAACAGTTACAATTTTAGATCAAATTTACTATCAAAAGATTAACCCAGTTGTTATTCTGAGATATTTACAAAATTACTTTTTTAAATTATATAAAATTGCTGTAGCAATTAAAGAAGGAAGTAACCTAGAAATAGAAATGAAATCCCAGAGAATATTTTTTAAAGAACAAGATTTTTTTAGAAAGCATCATAAAATTTGGCAAATTAACTCGATTGAAAAAATTATGATGAGATTACAAGAAATTGAAATTAAATGTAAAAAAGATTATGAAAATTGCCAAAATATTTTCAATTCTTTTATTAATATTACTTACCTAATGAAAAAATCAGGAAAAATATAATGGTGAAAGATATTTTACCAAACACTCTTTTGATATTAACATTAATATCATAATAATACCGCCACCAAAGAAAAAAACAAAATTTAGCAACCTCACCCCTCTTTTAGCACCAATATTGTTGTGGTAATTGTTTTAATAGTAGCGTTCCTATTTCAATATGAAATAATTCATAATCTATTAATCTTTATTCTTTTTGAATTTAACAATTATTTTACCGCGCTCTCTGATTATCTCAGGATTATATAGATCAATATTTTTTGGAACTAAAAATGAATAAAAGAAATTTGACTCTATTTTTGATCGCGATTTAAAATTATTATCTTCCGATGTACTATCCTCTATCCTTTTTGAAAAGAAGGTTATCAACCCATCCTCAATTTTTACAGATATACCATCCTTAGAAAATCCCCTAAAATTTAGCTGATAATAAATAAATTCATCATCTTCCTTTTGAGAAATATACGCTCTGCTAGAAAGAGGTGAGTGATTGGATCTCCTATAGCCATCAAAATGATTATTAAATAATTGGTCAAAGTTGGAGAATCTTTCTCTTATTCTTTTGTTGACATCGCCCATATTAGAAAATGGAACAAATGAATCCAAATAAAAATCATCAAAGAATTTATCTGACCTATACATTTTCTTTGTACGAGATTTCTTTATCCACTCATTAACATCATTTTGCCAAGCTTGTAGCATTTTTATCTGCTGATCATGCACCAATACTTTTTTATGAGAATTATTATCTATCTTATGTGCAAAGCTATGCATTAATAAAGTTCCGCCAATTCCAACCAGTAAAAATATTAATGCAATAAATGATCTTGAAAATGAGTAACTCCTTGATTTGTAATTTTTAAATTTTTTTACTAGCAGACCTTTCTTTTTATAAATCTTTGTTGATGATTTTTTTTTAGTATTTTTAAAATTTTTTAATTCGGTCATCTTTAATTTCTGTTTTAAAGTTGATAAAATAAAATATTAAATATTTATAAAAATTAATATAGGTAATCTAAGAAAAATTTAAAGGTTGTTTTCTAATTTTTTATGATCTTGAAAATTTTAAATTATACCTAAATATTTTGTCAAGGATTTTCATTTTCAAAATACTATATTAGACCCCAATCTCCTTATACACTTAGTTTGTCGGTAGATTTTTTTGGCAACTTTTCTTTAATCTTATCTAAATAAATATCGTAATACATATATAATTTTTATTTAATCTATATTCATGTTTTACAATTCCAGTAAGCTGTCTTTTTTCTATAAAATTCCTCAATTTTTTATCTATTAGCCACCTATTTTAATGATTCTAACTCTTCTAAATTAAACCTATCTGACGTAAAATTCTAGTTTGTAATAATTAATTTCCTTTTATTATTATTAATAATTTCAAAAATAATTGACACTACATTACGTGGTAAATATTTTTTAGCAATTTCTGGCCACTCAATAAGGCAAACTCCGTCTTTTAATAAATCATAAAAACCAATGTTTTCTAATTCTACTTCATCTTTAATGCGATATAAATCAAAATGATAGATATTTAGGTTATTTGCATCATAATGATTATAAATATTAAAAGTTGGACTTGTTATTTGAGCAACATCTAAGCCAGTTAGGTGTGAAATAAAATATTTAGCAAAGAATGTTTTGCCAGAACCCAATGTACCACTTAGGGTAAAAATTTGATTATTTTTAACATTTTTTGCTTGCTTTTTAGCAAAATCTGCCATTTGGCCATGATTATTGATGAGTATTTTTTGCATTTTATGTTATGGTTTATGATGTAATGCCATTTTATAACTTAAAAATCGTATTATACCCATCCAAATTAGCTTAAAATAAAATTTGACTCCCCATATAAAAGCGAGGTATGAAACTAAATTAGTTGCAAAGCTATTTTTAAAAAAAATTTTGAGGTTTTTTACAACAAAAATAAAGCACAAAATAAAAAACAACCAAAGTATTTTTTGTTTATATTTTAATCAAAATCTCTGATTTTGGCGTAAGATTTCTTTATCAACAAATGATCCAATATTACACAAGCCATCATTGCTTCACCAATTGGCACGGCTCTAATGCCAACACACGGATCGTGACGGCCTTTGGTTATTAACTTGGTGTTACGCCCAAATTTATCGATGGTATTTTTTTCTTTTAAAATTGAGCTGGTTGGTTTTACAGCAAATCTAACTATAATATCTTGACCAGAAGAAATGCCGCCCAAAATACCCCCAGAATTATTACTAGAAAACTTGACATCATCTCCATCTATAGAAATTTCGTCCGAAACCTGACTACCCTTTTTCGAAGCAATATCAAAACCAGAGCCAATTTCAACAGCCTTTACAGCATTAATGCTCATCATGGCAGCGGCAAGAGCTGTATCCAATTTATTATAGATTGGCTCACCCAGACCAACAGGAACATTTCTAGCTACAACTTCAATAACAGCACCAACTGAATCACCCTCCTTACGAATTTTAGTTAAGTAATCTTCTACCTCCTGTATTTTATTAATATCTGGACAAAAAAATGGATTTTGATTAATTTGATTATAATTAATGTTATTATTGTTAATTTTTACTGCTCCAATTTGAGAAATATAGCCAGTAATTTCAATATTATGTTGTCTTAGAACTTTTTTAGCAATTGCACCTGCGGCAACTCTAACGGCAGTTTCACGCGCAGAAGATCTGCCACCACCACGATAATCTCTAATGCCATATTTTTTAAAATAAGTAAAGTCAGCATGAGATGGACGAAACTTATCTTTAATTTCAGAATAATCTTTAGATCTTTGATCTTGATTTTCAATTAATAAGGCAATTGGTGTACCTGTTGTCTTGTTTTCAAAAATGCCAGATAGAATTTTTACTTGGTCAGGCTCATTTCTTTGAGTAACAAATTTAGAACTACCTGGACGCCGACGATCAAGATCTTTTTGGATATACTCCTCATCGATATCAATTAATGATGGACAACCATCAACAACACAACCAATCGCTGGTCCGTGAGACTCCCCAAAAGATGTAAAAGAAAATAATTTACCGAAGCTGTTTGTCATTTAATTATATAGAAAATTTACCAATCTTAATTTTTGTAATATTGTAATTCTTAACTTTAGAATATTTAACCAATCCTTTATTAAAAATAATTTGATAAATTCTAATTTTTAAAGAAATAGCTCCAATAATAACAAACATATACATCGCCATTAAAAGATTATCAACGGTATTGTTAAAAGTAGTTGGATAACTATGAATAAAGAATGAATCTGATTTATATAAAAATAAGAAGAAAAATGGTGATAATATATGTGCAATTAAAGCAAATATTATACAGATAGCAATTAATATAGAAATAGACTTACGATTTAGTAAACAAATATAAGATATAACAATGATACCGACAATTGTAGATATTAAACAAACCAAAAAACGATTGGTATCAAAATTCCACCTTGGTATATATAGCTCTTGGTTAATATTAAAAGATAGAGATAGAATTAAATAAAAAGTACATATCCATATTATATATATTGTAGTTAAAGCAACGGCATAACGCCAAAAAAATGACCAAAAAATAGCTGTAATCTTGGTTGAATTAACATTATTTCTTAAAATCCTAAAAAAAATTAAAATAAATATTAAAAAAGTAATAGCCTGATAACTACCTGGATATATAATTTGTAAAACAGTTGGGGTAAAAGAACTGGCGTCTTGATTTGGAGATAGTAAGAATAAAATAAGTGTAATTATTAGTAATAAAATTATACTTACAAAATGAGATCTCCAAAAAATAGACCACCAAAATTTTGATGCCTCACTAAATGTTGTAACTTTTTTATTTTTAATATTAGACATAACTTATTATATTATTAACTCTATTTAAAAAATATTTTTAATTAACAACTAAAATTTATTTTAACATTTTTTTCAAAAATTCTCCAGTAACTGATTTAGTATTTGCAGCTACATCCTCTGGCGTACCTTCTGCAACAATATAGCCACCTTTTTCACCACCATAAGGGCCAATATCAATTACCCAATCTGAAGTTTTAATAATATCTAAATTATGCTCAATAACAATTATACTATTACCATTATCAACTAATTTATGTAGTGATTTAAGTAATTTACTAATATCTTCAAAATGTAAACCAGTTGTTGGCTCATCAAGAATATAAAGAGTTTTACCAGTTGCCTTTTTACTAAGTTCTTTAGCTAATTTAATTCTCTGCGCTTCGCCACCAGAAAGGGTTGTTGCTGATTGACCAATTTTGATGTAATTGAGACCAACATCGCAAAGAGCTTTGAATTTTTCGTGAATATGAGGCATGTTTTTAAAGAATTCCCTAGCTTCTTCCGCTGTCATTTCAAGAATATCAGCAATTGTTTTATCCTTATATTTAATCTCTAAAGTTTCCTTATTATAACGGCGACCCTTACAAACATCACAAGTAACATAAATATCAGGCAAAAAATGCATCTCAATTTTAATTAGACCATCTCCTTGACAATTTTCACATCTGCCGCCCTTAACATTAAAAGAGAATCTACCAGACTTATAACCTCTGGCTCTAGCTTCCGGTAAATTAGTAAAAAATTCTCTAATTGGCGTAAAAGCACTAATGTAGGTACAGGGGTTAGATCTTGGAGTTCTACCTATTGAAGACTGATCGATTTGAATGATTTTATCAATATAGGCAAAACCTTCGATTGATTTATACGGCCCAGGAATTGATTTAGCATTATTAACCAAACGATGCAAAGCTTTATACAAAGTATGGATAACTAGACTTGACTTACCTCCGCCAGAAATACCACTAACCGAACAAAACACACCCAACGGAAATTTAGCAGTAATATTTTTTAAATTATTAACAACACAATCCTTAATAGTGATCATATATTTTTGACTAACACCTCTTCTCCTCTTTGGTACTGGTATTTCTTTTTTACCACTCAAATATTGACCTGTAACGCTATTATCATCATTAATTACTTCATCTGGCGTGCCTTGGGAAATAATTTTCCCACCATGAACTCCAGCACCATAACCAACATCAATTAGATAATCAGATTCACGCATCATGTCCTCATCATGCTCAACTACTAATACTGAATTCCCCATGTCTCGTAAATTCTTTAATGTAGCAATTAACTTATTATTATCTGACTGATGCAAGCCAATTGAAGGCTCATCTAAAACATATATTACGCCAGAAAGTCCAGAACCAATTTGCGATGCCAAACGAATTCTCTGGGCTTCACCACCAGAAAGTGTTCCAGCCTTTCTATTTAGAGTTAAATATTCCAAACCAACATTTTTTAAGAAGCCCAATCTTTTACTAATTTCTTTAATAATCCTCTCAGAAATTTTAATTTCAGTATCATCTAAATGATTTTTTAGATCACCAAGCCACTCTAAAGCCTGAACAACTGAAAATCCAGAAGTAGCAGCAATGTTTATACCATTAATTTTAACAGATAACGCCTCCTGATTTAACCTGGCTCCATTACAAACATGACAAGTTGTTAAATCTTGATATTTTGCTATATTTTCCTTCAGTGAAGAATTACTAGAATCATTATATTGGAATTTAAGATAGTTAATAACACCTTCAAATTCATATTTAACATTATAAGTTCTAAATCCATCTTGATATTTCATTTCAATTTCACCCTCAATACCATAAAAAATTATACTTCTAGATTCCTTACTTAATTCTTTAAATGGAACGTCTAAGGCAAACCCGTACTTCTCACCAAGAGCTGCTAATATTTGACCATAATGCTTAGATTCAGATCCTTGCCAAACAGCAATAGCACCCTCTTGTAATGATAAATTTTCATCAGGCACAACCAACTCTTCGGAAAAGAATAATTCTGTTCCCAAGCCATCACAGGACTCACAGGCACCATAATGACTATTAAAAGAAAATAATCTTGGTTCAATTTCAGCAATAGTAAATCCAGAAACTGGACAAGAAAATTTTTCTGAAAATGTAACTATATCCCTCTTTTTATATTTTTGATAATCATCAGGAACAGAAACTATTTCTATAAAAATTAAACCATCTGATAATTTGAGAGCAGTTTCTACAGAATCAGCAACTCGATTACCAAGATTGGCTGACATAACAATTCTATCAACTACAACCTCAATATCATGTTTCTTAGTTTTTTCTAACTTAGGAATTGGTTCATTTAATTTATAAATTTTACCATTAATTTTTACCCTTGCAAAACCTTGCTTCTTAATATTAATAATTTCTCTTCTAAATTCACCTTTTTGCCCTCTCGCAATTGGGGCTAAAATGTATAATTTAGTACCTACAGGTAATTCTTTAATCTGCTCCACCATTTGTGATGAAGATTGATTGGAAATAGGCAAGCCAGTTTCAGGAGAATAAGGAATACCAATTTTAGCAAATAATAACCTCATATAATCATAAATCTCTGTTACTGTAGCAACTGTAGAACGAGGATTTCTTGAGGTAGTTTTTTGGCTAATAGCGATAGCAGGAGAAAGACCAGAAATAGATTCAACATCTGGCTTGCTTTGCATATTTAAAAATTGCCTAGCATAAACTGATAAACTTTCAATATATCTTCTTTGAGCTTCGGAATAAACAGTATCAAATATAAGAGAAGATTTACCAGAGCCACTAAGACCAGTTACAACAACTAACTTATTCTTAGGAATATCAACTGATACATTCTTAAGATTATGTTCTCTGGCATTAACAACCTTTATTATTTTTTCTTCCATTATATTTTAGCTTATGTGATTAAGATTTGATGACCAAATATCATAAAGTAGTATAATATAATCACCTAATGTTTATTATTTAAAATATTAACCAAATCAGCTATAAATAAAGATTTAATTAATAATAATTCTTTGAAAACTGCCCTGACATGTATAACATGCCATGTTTTTACTGTCAATTAAATTCTTTACAATAAATTTTAGAACTGTATGATAGTGTAGGTATATACCAAATTATTAGGGTTTAAATAATTAATCTAAATGTTAAAAGGTTTATTTACAGCTATAATAACTCCATTTAAAAATGGCAAAATTGACGAGGATGCTTTTTCCTGTTTAATTGAAAAACAAATTGCTGGGGGTGTTTCTGGAGTTGTGCCATGCGGTACAACTGGTGAATCACCAACTCTTAGCCATGATGAGCACAATCATTTAATAAAATTGTCAGTCAAAATTGCGGCTGGCAGAATTAAAATTATTGCGGGCACTGGATCAAACTGCACTAAAGAAGCTCTATCTTTAACCCAAAAAGCTCAAATCCATAAAGCAGATGCCGCCTTAATAGTATCTCCATATTATAACAAACCAACAAAAGAAGGTATTTATTTACATTATAAAACAATTAATGATAATTCTAATATTCCTATTATAATATATAATGTGCCATCAAGAACAATGATTGATATAACTGATGAGGAAATTGCCAGAATGTCAAAATTAAAAAATATCGTTGGAGTTAAAGATGCAACTGGAAATTTATCTCGTGTACAAAATCTTAGAAAAATGGTAGGAAATAATTTTTCAATCCTCTCTGGTGAAGACCCAACCTTAGTTGAATTCAATAAATTGGGTGGTGACGGAATTATATCTGTAACTTCAAATATTGCGCCATATTTATGTTCTTCGATGCAAAAACTTTGCAATGCTGATAATTTTGATCGTGCTATGCAAATCCAAACGGATTTGTCTCATTTAAATCAATTATTATTTGCAAATACAAACCCTATTCCTATAAAATATGCTTGTTATTTGGCTGGACTTTGTGATAATGAAATTAGACTACCATTATCAGAGCCCGATAAGAAGCTACAAGAATCTCTAAAAAAGGAGTTAATTAAATTAAATATTATATAATGAAAGTTTATTACGATAAGGATGCTGATTTAAATATCATTAAATCAAAAAAAATTGCTGTTATTGGCTATGGTAGCCAAGCTCATGCTCACGCACAAAATTTACGCGATAGCGGTGTAAATGAAGTAAAAATTGCCTTAAAAGAAACATCGCAATCAATTTCTAAAGCACAAAATGCTGGTTTTGAAGTTCTAACCAACAAAGAAGCTGCGGCTTGGGCTGACTTAGTCATGGTTTTAGCTCCGGATGAATTTCAAGCAGATATCTATAATGACGAACTAAAAGACAATCTTAAAGAAGGAGTTATTCTTGCTTTTGCACATGGTTTAAATGTTCATTTTAATCTTATTGAGCCAAGAAAGGATCTAGATGTTATAATGATCGCTCCAAAAGGACCTGGTCACACTGTCAGAGGTGAGTATGTTAAGGGTGGTGGCGTTCCATGCTTAGTTGCTATTGCTCAAGATGTTTCTGGCAACGCTCTAGCAATCGCTCTATCTTATGCTTCTGCAGTTGGTGGCGGCAGATCTGGTATTATTGAAACCACCTTCAAGGAAGAATGTGAAACTGATTTATTTGGTGAACAAGCTGTTTTATGCGGTGGTGTTACCTCAATTATTAAAAATGGTTTTGAAACTCTTGTTGAAGCTGGTTATGCTCCAGAAATGGCTTATTTTGAATGCTTACATGAAATGAAACTAATTGTTGATTTACTTTATGAAGGTGGTATTGCTAATATGCGTTATTCAATCTCTAATACCGCTGAATATGGTGACTTTATCTCAGGACCAAAAGTTGTCGACTCTGGATCTAAAGAAAGAATGAAAGAAGTATTAAATGACATTCAATCTGGTAAGTTTGTGCAAGATTTTATGCAAGAAGTCAAATCTGGTAATAAAAAATTCAACCAACTTCGTGATGATGCTAAAAAACATCAAATTGAAGAAGTTGGTGAAAGACTTCGCACTATGATGCCTTGGATTGGTAAAGATAAATTAGTAAATAGAACTGCTAATTAACTACTTATGGCGTTTTGACTTTTAAAATGAATAGCTATTTGGGTGCATTTTTGAGATAAAATTTATAAAAAATGAGATTAGCATACCTATATTGCCCAGCGTTTTTGTTAATTTTTAGCTAAAAATGATTATCTATTAAAAAAATCCATCTTCAGGTCAAAATACGTCATTACAAGCCCAATCTTTAAAACAACTTTTTACTAAAGGTAAATTTAAATAAATTTACTAGGAAGTTTTATCATTACTTTTATGGTCTTAAGCTATATTTTATAAATCTACCAGATCATTAAAATTATTTTAGAAAGCATGGTTTCTAGGCAATCTTTCCAATCTACAAGATATCTCCTTCTATATAAATAAAATTATTTATTACAGGAAAAATTGTAAGATATGTTTTACAAATATATTAAAAGAATGGGGTACGCTTGGAATTAAAGAAAGTAAATTGTCCTCTCTTAATTAATATTTCTAAACAAATATAGCTATAATAGCTAAACTTATTATAACTGCCAAAGGTACAAAAATCATCTTTAAATAAATTTAAATTAATAATCTAACCTGCATTTTACAAAAAACACACTTACTACTACATTAAGTTTTTTAATAGTCTAAAAAGACACTCTTTTATTTTCTTATGAATTTTTAATGAAAGTAAACCTTTGTTAAATAAGGGTTTATTTTGTAATAGTAGTTGATAGTCATTGTTATTTTGACTATTTTGCAACTTTTCAAAAAACAATTCGGGAGATATATTAAATATTTCAGATAAGTTATATCAATTAATTTATCTGATCCTTTTTGCAACTCATGATGTAATTGAATCAGTAAGATTTTGGAAAAGATTCTATTATGTCTTTAAATAATAATGTTGGTAACATACCGCCTGTAATTTTATTGGTAGATTTGTTGTTATCATTTCCAATCCAAATAGCTACTACGTAATTTGAATTAAAACCAATAAAATAAGCATCTCTAAAATCCTGAGTAGTTCCAGTCTTACCAAACACGTCTCCTGCAATATTAGCATTGCTGGCTGTTCCGTCAGTTACTACTGACCTAAGAAGAGACTTGATCATATCGATTTCTTTATTACTAAATATTTTCCCTGCGCTGGACGATCTCCTATTATACATTATTTTGCCTGATTCTGACTCTATTTTATTAATAAAAGAAGGTATTATGTAGTTTCCACCATTAGCTATAATAGAAAAAGCTGTTACCAATTCTAAAAGAGTTGTCTCGCTTGTGCCAAGAGCAACTGTAATATCTTGATTAATTTTACTTTCTATATTCATTATTTTCATATTTTCCACTATATTGGCAACCTTTACTTTTTGAGCTAATTGTACTGCTACAGAGTTTAAAGATTTTGCAAAAGATTGCCTAAGAGTTACCAATCCATAATATTTATTATTGTAATTTTTGGGTTGCCAATTGCCGATCTTAATTTTTTTATCCTCAAAAATATCATCTGGAACAAAATTTTGTTGAAAAGCAGTTAGATAAATAAAAAGCTTAGCGATAGATCCTATCTGTCTTTTAGCATTTATTGCTCGATTAAATTGACTCTGCCTGTAATTTTTACCACCTATCATTGATAATATCTGACCTTCATAAGACATTGTTATAACTGAAATCTGACTATTTTGTAACCTTTTTGGGTATTTAAGATATAATTTATCTACAGCCGCATCAGTTAAAGATTGTAGCTTATTATTAAGAGTGGTAGTAATTTTAAAAAAATTATTACTTTTCTGTTCTTTATTCAAAAAATCTTGATATTTTTGAGAAGCATAATCAGTAAAGTAAAACTCTCTTAGATTATCTTTTTTATAATCAGCATTATAATCTAAATCCTTAATGAGATTTAAACCAAGAGAACCGTTATTCACCATATTTTGTATAACAATATCCGCCCTATCCTCAGCTAATTTTCTATTTTTATTTGGCGCTAATTTAGATGGCGCCTTTAGAACGCCAACTAAAATTGCTGATTCATTTAAATTTAAATCTCTAACCTTCTTATTAAAATAAAATTGAGCGGCATCACTAATACCATAATTACCAGCGCCAAAATAAGCATGATTCAAATATAAGGTTATTATTTGTTCTTTACTAAAAACACTTTCTAATTTAAATGCTAACAATATCTCGCTAATTTTACGATCAATTGTCTTTTCCTGATTTAAAAATAATATACGAGCTAGTTGTTGCGTTATAGTACTAGCGCCCTGCCTTATCCTACCCAATTTATAATTAACAAAAAATGCCCTAATAATACCCCTTATATCAAACCCCCTGTGAAAGAAAAACCTTCTATCCTCGGTAGCAACTAACGCACCTATTAAATAATTAGGGAATTGATCAAAGGTTATTTGATTTGAATATAAATCACCAATTGTTCTAATTCTTGAACTATCTGAATAATTAATTTGAATAATTTTATCGCCTTGACGTAAGTTTATATCCTCCACATCTGGCAGATTGTGATATTTATAAAAAAGATAGATAAATATAAAGCCACCAAACCAAATTGATGCAATTAAAAATAATTTAAATAATATTATAAATAGTTTCATCATTATAATTTATTCCATTTTATGAAATATTTAGCTATCAACAATAAAATTACAACACAAGAAGATGGACTTATCTCTGTTAACCAAAGAATTATTAGATTTGGTGATGGTGTCTATGAAACTTGTCGTATAAGTGATAATAAAATCAAAAACCTTAACTTACATTTGAAAAGGCTAAGTTTTAGCTTAAATGAACTAAAAATCAAAGCAAATATATCCAACCTTGAAGAAATATCATATCAATTAATTAATAAAAACAAACTAAAAAATGGTTTTGTAAGAATATCTATTAGCCGCGGATCAGGAAGTACAGGATATTTACCAAACAAGAACATAAAACCACTGATAATAATTGAAAATTTACCCCATATTGAACAAAAATACGACAAAATTATCTTAGGAATAAGTAAGTATAGAAGATTATCATCGAATTTTCTTCCATTAAATGGCAAAATATCAAATAATCTAATTTCTGTTATGGCTAAAATTGAAGCAGATGAAAGAGGTTTATTTGATGTAGTTTTATTAAATGAAAAAGAGGAAATAGCAGAAACATCCTCAGCTAATATATTCTGGAAAAAAAACAATATAATCTATACGCCACCATTAGAAACAGGAATTGTCGCAGGAACAGTAAGGGGTGAGTTTATAAAAAATAATACAGTATTCGAGATCAAGGCTAATATTAACAAGTTATTTGAAGCTGATGAGGTTTTTATTACTAATGTTAAGGTAGGAATATTAAAAATAGATCAAATATTAAAAAACACCTCAAAAACTTATTGAATTTCTTTAAAAGAATAATAATCTAAAATGATCAATGTGATAAAATATTTAAAATATTTTTAACTTAAAATTATGCTAATAGGGATACCAAAAGAAATTAAAAATCATGAATATCGAGTTGGTGCTACACCATCGGGAGTAAGGGAGTTAGTTAACTCAGGCCATAAGGTTATCATTGAAAATAATGCTGGATTAAATATTGATTTTACTAATGACGAATATTTAGAATCTGGAGCTGTTATTGCTAAAGATGCTAAAGAGGTTTATAGTAAATCTGATATGATTTTAAAAGTCAAAGAGCCGCAAGAATCAGAATGTAAAATGATAAAAAAGGGTCAAATAATTTTCTCTTATCTACATTTAGCTGCCGAACCCAAATTAACCCAAATGCTAGTTGATTCTAAATGCATCGCTATTGCTTTTGAAACAGTTAGCTCTGAAGATGGATCCCTACCTTTACTGGCGCCTATGAGCGAAGTTGCTGGTAAATTATCTATTCAAGCTGGAGCTAAATCATTAGAAAAATCTAACGGAGGCAGGGGTGTTCTATTGGGAGGTGTTCCAGGTACATCAAAAGCCAAGGTTACCATCATTGGTGGTGGCGTTGCTGGAACTAATGCTGCAAAAGTAGCAATAGGAATGGGCGCGAATGTAACAGTTTTAGATAAATCACTAAAAAGAGTAAGATATCTATCTGATATATTTTACAATTCATGTGAAATTTTATATGCTACTGAGGAAAATATTGAAAAGAATGTTATAAATTCTGATCTAGTGATTGGGTCAGTGCTAATACCTGGCGCAGCTGCGCCAAAAATAATATCAAAAAATCTGGTAAAAAAAATGTTAAAAGGATCTGTAATGGTTGATATATCAATTGATCAGGGGGGTTGTTTTGAAACATCAAAACCTACCAGCCACAGCGATCCTATTTATGATATTGATGGTGTAATTCACTATTGCGTTACAAATATGCCGGGAGCGGTTGCCAGAACTTCAACTCAGGCATTAGAAAATGCTACTTTACCATTTACTATAAATTTAGCATCTAAAGGTTATAAGGATGCAATTGCAGATGACATTAACTTAAAAAATGGAGTTAATGTTGTTAATGGTAAAATTACTTATAAAGCTGTTAGTGAAGCCTTAAATTACGAATATCATAAAATATAAATTGCTATTTTTTATGATCAATTCCTACTGCATCATTAATATTTTCAAAACCATCTTTTTTGATTAATAAATCTAATTCTTTTTTTATTTTCTCTACTAAAGAAAAACCTTTATAAATAAAGGCTGAATAAATTTGTATCATTGATGCACCTAATTTAATTTTTTGATATGCATCTTGTGCTGAAAATACACCACCAGAGGCTATTAAAGGAACCTTACCATCTGTAAATTTATAAAATTTTGATAAAATATCATTTGAAATTTCTAAAAGCGGCTTTCCCGTCAAACCACCTTGCTCTTTTTGATTATTTGACTTAAGATTGTCACGAGAAATAGTTGAGTTAGAAATTATAACTGCATCAACTTTATTTTGTAATACAGTATCAGAAATATCTTTCAGCTCTTTATGATCTAAGTCTGGTGCTATTTTTAAGAAAATTGGAATATTTTTATTAGTTCTTTGTAGTAAATCAGTCTTTTTTTGCATAATTTTCTGTAAGAATGAGTCTAATTCATCTTTTTTTTGAATATTGCGCAAATCCTTAGTATTAGGAGAGGAAATGTTTATAGTGATGTAAGAGCTTAAGCCATAAACAATATCTAATAAATTAATGTAATCTAAAACTTGATCTTTTTGATCCTTGTTTTTCCCGATATTGATACCAAAAGGTTGATTAATTTGTTGATCTATAATATTTTGTAAAAATTTTTTTATACCAACATTATTAAAACCCAAACGATTTATAATTGCTTCATCTTCTTTGAGGCGAAAAATTCTTGGTTTATCATTGCCAATTTGTGCTTTTGGAGTAACGGTGCCACATTCAACTGAACCAAACCCAAATTTAAATAAATTTAAAATTATAGCGGCATTTTTATCAAAACCGGCTGCCATTATAATTGGATTATTAAATTCTATATTACAAATGTTGTTTTTAAGAGAATCATAATTTTTAATTTTTGGATATATTAGAAGATTATTTTTTATCAATCTTATTGCAAAATCATGTGTTCTTTCAGCATCAAATTTAAATAAAATAGGTCTAATAAAATTTTTATACATATATTAATATTTATAATATCTTAGATTATCATTATAATTTTGCCAACTAGAGTCAATATCATTAGCATTGTTGAATTTTTTACATATCTTACTCTCACTATCTCGCCAAAAAGCAGACATGCAATATCTATCATTTTTGCATGATGTTGCGCAATCTGTGTAGTTAGCTGTAGTTGTTGATGAGTAGTGGTTTGTCATACCATAGCCATTATATTGATACTGTGAATAACCGACATATCTACTATACTCAGTATATGGAATTACTTTTAAAGCAAAGGTTTTTTGCATTGATTCACTGCCCTTTGATATATTGGCATATAAGGTTACATTGTTAATTGCAACTCCGGGGTTTGGTCTAATTACAATACCATCCTGTCTAATTCCACCATTATTATCCCCAATATTGTTGTCAGATGATGACCAAGATATATTAGTGCCATTACTACCCAAGGCTGGCAATGTAAGAGGTGTTAAAATATTATTAATATTTGAATTATCCTGTTTAATAATATCAAAAGTAAGAGCATCATGATCTGCTAAAACAGAATTATAATCATCTAACATACAATTGCCACTAATCACAAGATCTTGCTCTCCATTAGCATTGATATCAGTAAAATAATATCCTAAATCCCCGTCTGATCTATAATTTGCATTACAACTTAAAGATCCCATACTATCAATAGAATTTTTGTTTTCATCATAAGTAACCGATATAGATCCATCAATAGTTATTAATCTGTCAAAATTTTCGTAGTTATTAAGCATATATTGTTTTCTATTGCAGCCTCCGTAAATTACAAGATCTTGCCTTCCATCAGTATCGATATCAGTAAAATAATATCCTAAATCCCCGTCTGATTCATATCCTGGAATACAACCCAATGGGCTTTTTGTTTCTATAGAATTTATGTCTTCATTATAGGAAACCGATATATCTCCATTTAAACCCTCCAGTAATTCAAAATTATTATAATCGCTAAGCTTATACTCTTTTGGAGCGCAGGAGCCAGTAAAATTGATATCTTCCAATCCATCAGAAAAATAATACTCCACTGTACCACTTATGTATCCTGACATACAATCTAGACTTAAACTTTCTCCATTAAATTTATATTCTATATTAGTATTTTTGTTAATACCTTTTGGAACCTCACTTGTCCAAGACTCAATTGTTTGTGTTTTTTTAACGCACTTTTCGCCTGATATAGTTACCTCGGCAGTAGAGCTTGATAATGAATATTTCAAAGTGTCGTTAATATTTGAATATTTGCAACCAACCTTACAGTCAATTTCTATCATAGAATCGGTTCCATTTGTCTCAAATATTATATCTCCAGCGGTTATTGGCGAGCAATCATTAATCAAAGAAGAATACGGCACAATTCCATCACCAGAACACTGTCCTAAAAACCGTATTTCGCAACTACTGTCATCAAAATAATAAGATAAATTAGCGCTAACGCTTCCGTTAACACACTCCAAATCACTAAGGTTTAAAGCATTGCTTCTTCCTACTCTATCTTGACTGAAATCAATATCAACATTTGTTTTTATATTGTTGTTTGCAAATCCTTGTTTAACTGTTTCCTTATAACAACATCCACTAATTTTCAAATCTTTATCTAGAGTCTTTTCAAAATAATAGCCCAAATCATCAGATTTTATATAATCCTTTTTACAATTTAAATCACCTTTAATAACAGAGCTTTTTTCATGATCATAATATATTGTTGATTTTGGCATTATACCATCAGGTAGAGTTGCCGTCTTACCAAACAATGGAGCTAAACTCGGATTAATATGGTAGGGATTACTAACAATAAAAGGTAAAAAATCACTCACATCAACAGTTCTATACCTAATGTCATCTATAGATCCTATAAATCCTGTGTCGCCAAAAGAAATTTTATGAGTTCCTAAAAAATTAATGTTGGATAAAATATATGTTTGCCCTTCTTTTTCAATGTTAACACCCCCTAGCCAGGTTTGTTGACCTAAGTTATTCTTAGATATTTCAGCAATTAGACCATCCAAACCGTAGAATCTAATGATTTTTTTATCATTAGTAATTAAAGCCAAATCGCTATCTGTAATGGTAAACTTTATTGACGAAGATTGTTTTAAGTTGCTATCTCTAGGAACTAATATTTTATATGGAGCGGGTGATCCGGACCCGTCTGGAGCACATTGAGAAAAATTTACGACAAGACCTTTTATATCACCATCACTGTTGAACATATTATTTGCCTCATAACATGAAGCAAATAAATTTCTAGATAGCAATAGCAATATGGAAAATATTATTATTGGAAATATCCTTATATAAAGCATCTAACCTACACATTCTAGAATTACACACTCCAAAATATCAGCCAAATCAAATAACTTATTAAAACCCCATAAGTTCGTCATTAAAGCAAGTGAGAGTGCGGGGGCAAAAGGAAAGCAATTTTCCTGCTTAAAAAATTTCCAACCCGTACCACATATTATACCAAAAATACCAAGAAAAGCAATAAAATATACAAAATTTTCTAAACCTAAAAACAATCCAGCTATCGGAAAAAACTTTAAATCATCACTGCCAATCACACATCTGCCTCTAATTATTAAAAATATATAAAAAATAAAATAGATAAACAATCCATATAAAAATCCAGATATTAAATATGTTTTTATATCTACATTATTAGTTACAAAGATGTGGTAAAAAACTGCCAATATAACTAATATTATTTGTGTAATATTTGGAATGAAGTAATGCTCTAAATCAACAATAGAAGCTACCATTAATATAACTATAATTGTTAATATTAAATATAAATGAATATCTAATTTTTGCCCTAAAGCAAAATAGCTAGTGACAAATAATGCAACACATAGTATCTCTGTTAGAACATAGCGATAAGAAATCTTACTATGACAAAATGAACATCTACCGCGTTGAAAAAGCCAAGACAATACAGGAAATAAATTTTTTATTTTTAAAATATTATTGCATTTTGGACAAAAAGATCGTCTTATTATAATATTAAGTAATTTACCATCTTTGGCACCTAGTTCATAACTTGCCATGGAAGCAAAGCTACCAAATATTAGGCCAAGAATAATTATTAAAGATATAACCATAATATGAAATTATTTTTATTATTAATACAAATGCTAAATATTGAATATCTTTTTAAATTATTATCAAATTTAATTATTAAGATACCTATGAGTTATTTCTTAAAAAATCTTGGTAATTTGTTGCTAGGATTTACAATTTTGCTTCTACTATCTAGCTGCTATCAAAATAAGGCAGAAATTATCACCAATAGAACCAATATATATTCTAGTAAAAATTATTACAAGAAAAATAGAATTGAATTACAAGAAATAAGTAAAAATAACCTAGCAATATTAAATAACAAAAAACATAATAACTTGCCAACAACTAAAAGGGGCGATATAGAAGATAAAAAAAACTCTTCTCACGTAGTCGTTAATGATGGGGATACGCTATATGCCATTTCAGCAACTTATAATGTTCCAAATAGAGATTTAATTGAAATTAATAATTTAAAGGAACCTTATGTTCTAAAAGAAGGTCAAAAATTAAAATTACCCTCTTTTAAATATCATAATGTTGTAAAACGAGAAAATTTATATTATATAGCCCGCATTTATGATATGAACATTAGTGAATTGATTAAATTAAATGAGTTAAAAAAACCATATAATATTAAAATTGGCGATAAAATAAGGATTTCTGAAACCGCATCAATTAAACGAAAATCTAAAAAAAGAATAAAAAAGATAATAAAAAAAGCACCAAATATAGATAATAATAACTTTATTTGGCCTGTAAAATCTGGCAGTATAATTTCAAAATTTGGCCAAAAATCTGGTGGATTATATAATGATGGAATTAATATTAAACCTACTGACAATAATGATGTACTATCCGTTCGTGATGGTAAAATTGCTTATGTTGGAAATGAATTGAGGGGTTATGGTAATTTAATTATCATAAAACATGGTAACGACTGGATTTCGGCCTATGCCCATTTGGATAATATTCTAATCAAAAAGGGGCAGAAAATTCGACAAGGGACAAAAATTCCCACTATGGGCAGCACTGGTAATGTTTTAGAAAAACAACTATATTTCAGCTTAAGATATAAAAAGGAAGCTATTAATCCTGAGAAATATCTTATAAAATAGATCAAAATCATTTTGGCTTTATTTTTACTATAGATTTAAAAAAATATTACCATATAATTCATATTACTGTATTTATAAATAGCAATATTATCAAAAATTTATGAAGGAAAGAATTGCAATAATTGAAGGACTTAGAACCCCAATGGGTAAGGCCGGAGGATCTTTAAAAAACGTATCAGCCCACGATCTTGGAGCAAAAGTTGTAAGAGATCTTCTAACAAAAACTGGAATTAACCCTAATATTATTGATGAAGTAATTATAGGTAATGTTGCAAATTTAAGTGATGCAGCAAATATTGCTAGAGTTATTGCTTTAAAAGCAAACATTCCAAATAACGTTCCCGCTTTTACTGTTCATCGTAACTGCGCCTCAGGTATGGAGGCAATAACTACAGCTGCTGATAAAATTCTTCTTGGTGATGCAAAAACCATTGTTGCTGGAGGCGTCGAATCAATGAGTAATATTCCTTTGCTTTATAATTCAAAAATGACAAAATTCTTTGCTGATTTATTTAAAGCAAGATCATTTGGTCAAAAATTAAAAACAATTCTAAAGTTTCGCCCCAGTTTTTTATCACCAGTAATAGCAGTACAACAAGGCTTAACAGACCCAATTTCTGGATTAATGATGGGCTCAACTGCTGAAAATCTAGCTCGTGAATTTAAAATTAATAGAAAAGAGCAGGATGAATATTCTATGCGCAGTCATAATAGAGCAGAAAAAGCAATTAAGGCAGGTATTTTTACTGATGAAATTATAACTATTTTTAATGGCGATGATAAAAATAGCAAGATAATTGAAAATGATGAAGGTATTAGAAATGATCAAAATATGAAAGATTTATCTAAATTAAAACCATATTTTGAAAAAAATACTGGGACAGTGACTGTAGGTAATTCCTCTCAATTAACTGATGCCGCAGCAGCTGTAATTTTAATGAGTGAAGAAAAAGCAAAAGAGTTAAAATTAAAACCCATTGGTTATCTCAAAGACTTTGCCTATGCCGGATTGGATCCTGATCGCATGGGTCTTGGGCCCGTTTTTGCTACAGCAAAATTACTTCAAAAATCTAATACTAAATTTGAAGATATTGATTTAATTGAAATTAATGAAGCTTTTGCCGCGCAAGTAATTGCTTGCAAAAAAGCATTTGAGTCCGATAGCTTTGCCAAAAAAGAACTAGGCCTAGAATCTGCCATTGGCAAAATAGATGATAAAATTCTTAATGTTAATGGCGGAGGTATCTCTCTTGGTCACCCCGTTGGAATGAGTGGCACAAGAATTATTATTCACGCATTGAAAGAGCTAAAGAGAAGAGGAGGAAAAACCGCCCTAGCTACTCTTTGCGTTGGTGGTGGTCAAGGTGGCGCATGCTTATTGGAGTTAGAATAAATTACAATATTTTATTAAATTTGACGATCTTAGAATCATACTGTAATCCACCTTATTGAATAAAAATTACAAAAAACTTTATACTACAATAAACAGCAAAATTACTTAAAAAGCTTTTTGCCAACCAAAAGTTAATTTATAGTCAGTTTCCAACATTGGCCCGTCAATTCTTTGATAGGCTGGCAAGCCAAACTCAACAGCAAAACGATGATTTTTTAAATCACCAGATGGCGCAATAAAATTAATACCAATTAATGCATCAATTTGCTTTTTATCATGAAGATTAGGATTCATAGGTGCAGACATATACTGTCCTGCCATCATTCCCATAGTCATAGGGTTAATATTGCGATCCTTACCCATGATTTCATCTGTTAAATTGGCATCTAAGCGCAGTGAGGTACTAAAAAAATTATTTAATTTTCTAGCTCCCCAAACATTTAGATTATAAACATCACCCAATGTATATCCACTATTATTGCGACCCAACCTAAAAGTTCCGTTAAATTGACCACCCCAAGACCAATCATCAGCAAATCCACTATAGCTAACCCCAGGTAATAAGTCATAAGTTCCAGACCCCACTTGCATTGGATAAGCAAAGCGATTGCCATCTGATTTTTTATGTTTAATTGATCCAGTAGGAATATTTAATCCTGCATTAAATTGTAATATATGGCGATCATTTTTATAGAATTGGTAAAGAGCAGATATTTTACTATCGGTGCGACCGTCGCTTTCCATAATGAAAGTTTCGTCATTGCTAGCACGAATATGATCCATTTTTTTACCAGAAAAACCTGTCATTGCTGAGATAGTTAAATTATCTGTAAGACCGTACATAAAACCAAAAATATGCATTTTCATAATCATAGAGGTTGGAATAATAGCACTAGAATTAACTTCATCTTCTGTTAGACGATCTCTATTATTACGATTTTCGTCCATATACATATATCCAAAACGATAAGATGTCATTATCTTACCTTTGCTATGAATATGGTCCCTCATAACGCCAATTGGCGCATGATAATCTGGACGACTACTTAAGTCGTTAGCAAAAACATTAAATGAAGAAAGGAAAGAAAAAGAAATGATTACTATTTTAAATGATTTTAACATAATTATATAAATTAAATGTATTTTAAAATGATACCTAGCTTGATTTTTTTATTAACGTCAACCACTTATTATCCTGTTCTAGACTTAAGTTCAATAAATTATTTTTAGCTTTGTCAGCCTCCTCTGTTATACCTAATTTATAATAAATTGCATAAATTCTATATAATGATTCTGGGTATTGATTAGTAAATGAATAATTATTAATTACATAATTAAAATTATTAATTGCACCTATCAAGTTGTCTTTTTGTTGATAAAACCTCCCTATTTCCATATAATATCCAGCAATATTTTCATTAATTATTTTTATCTTCTTAATTGCATCTTTAGCGTGAATTGATCTTGAATCTTTAGAAATAATATCCTTAAACCCATATAGGGCAATTTTACTTTCATCTTGCGATCTATCCATATATGGCATTTGTTTGTAATAAGATAATGACCTTAAATATTGCATATAAACAACATCTTGATCTGCAGGATAATTGCTAATATAATCATCTGTCAAAGCAATAACATCGCCATATGATTGTTCTTTAAAATGGCAATATGCTGCTAAAATTTTAGCTTCTTTTGCCCATATAGAAAATGGAAACTCTTCTATCACTTCATTAAATTTATTAGCACATTCAATGAAGTTGCTATTTTTGATGTACTCCATTGCTTTGGAATATTCATCTTTTGCCATATTCTCTTTTTTTACACTAGCACAAGACATAATTAACAAAGTGCTAAATATAATTACGATAAGATTGTATATAAATTTTGTCATTTAGATTGTTGAATATTAAGCAGAAATAAAAAATACCAATAATATCATAATAAAAATTATTATATAGGATAAAACTTGATACAAATAAACCATTTCATATCTAATAAGAGCAAATTTTAACCTATTGTAATGATCAATAGCAATATTTTTTTTAACCGTTGGAATAAAAAATACAAAAAAAAACAAAACAGAATAAAGCACAGGATAATTTATCTGATACATGGTATTTAAACCAAAATAAAAGACCAAAAACACTATATTTTTTTTATAATTGAGTTTTATTTCGCTGTAAAATAGAATCAGATCTCTGATTAAAATATTTAAAAATAACATGGGAATTTTTTCAAAAAAATCTATTAAAGAAGGTGTTTTTTCACAAAAAACTAATTTTAAGAGTATCTTTTCTAGTAAGAAACTAAAAAATGAACAAATTGAAGAATTAGAAGACTTATTGATAAGTGCAGACGTAGGTGTGGCATTTACTACAAAAATTATTGACTATATATCTAAATCTAAATTTAATAAAAATATTAGTTTCGAGGAAGTCAAAAAAATATTATTAGAGCAAATATCAAAATTATTACAAAAGGTTGAAAAAAAATTAATAATTAATCACCAGAAAAAACCTTACATTATAATCTTTAATGGAGTTAATGGGGCGGGGAAAACAACAACTATTGGTAAAATATCTCACTCATTAAAAAAAGAAGGGAAAAAGGTATTAATAGGATCATGCGATACTTTTAGAGCTGCAGCAAACGAACAATTAAAGATTTGGTCAGAAAGATCAGAAGCAGAAATAATTGAAGCTACCAAAGAAGGTGAAGAATCGTCCGTTGTTGCCTTTAGATCAGTAAAAAAAGCAATTGATGAAAATTTTGATGTATTATTAATTGATACGGCTGGTCGATTACAAAACAAAAAAAGCTTAATGGAAGAGTTGTCTAAAATGAATCGTGTTGTTAAAAAAGCAAGCGGGAAAGATGTTGATGAAAATATTCTAATAATTGATGCAAGAAATGGTCAAAATACTATTAATCAAATTGAAAGTTTTAGTAAATATATTGATATCACTGGCTTAATAATTACCAAATTAGATGGAACTGCTAAGGGAGGTATATTATTAGCAATAACTGAAAAATTTTCTAAACCTATTTATGCTATTGGAGTAGGAGAAAAAATAGAAGATTTAAGAGAATTTAATGCTAAAGAGTTTGCTGGGGCTTTACTTTAACAAAAAAATCTTATCGTAATTTTAAGAATTTAGGCAGAATTTTACCTCTATAAGTTGCTAAATAAATTATTCACTAGTTACTAGAAAAAATTACTTTATTGTCAGTAACATTAATTATAATTTATCTGGATCTGTATAATTTTCAACTTGCTACAATTATTTTTTAAAAACAAAGCAAGAATAAATAAGGCGTAATTATAAGGTAAGAGTTATTATTTATACGACTAATAATTCACTCATTTTTTTCTTACCTATGATATGAATATGAAAGTGGAAAACAGTTTGTCCAGCATCAACACCAGTATTGGTAATAAGACGATAGCCGGAATCTAAATTTTGCTCCTTTGCGATTTGTGCGGTCTTTTTAAAGAAATTATTGACCTTATCAGAGCTAGCTTTTAAAACAAAATCTGAAAATGAGATGTACTCCCCCTTAGGTATAACCAAAATATGTACTGGGGCTACTTTGTTAATATCTTCAAAGGCAAGGATATCATTATCCTCATAAATTTTCGTGGAAGGAATTTCACCGCGAATGATCTTGGCAAAAATATTACTTTGGTCGTAATTTGACATGATATAAAAAATTATAACATGAACTTTTTAAATTTAATAAACTCACATTATACCATTTTAACCTCAAGATTGTTATAATCTTCAAGTTAAAATGGTGTGGAAGTTTAAACTAGCCTAATTTTATATTAACGGCAGATTTTTTTCCTCTGTTATCTTCAATTTCATAAGAAATTGGTTGATCTTCCTCTATAGAGTGGGCATCTTCATTACCTAAATTACTAATGTGTAGAAAAACATCTGCACCACCTTCATCAGGTACTATAAAACCAAACCCTTTAGTTGGGTTGAACCACTTAATTTTGCCTGTAGACATAATACTTTTAATTGAATTAAATAAGATAATTAGGAGGGAAATTGAAATAATTATATAAAATATATTAAATTCACTTAACTCTAAATACAGTAACAATTTTAATAATTATTTTTTAATAGGCAATCAGTAATTGATAATTAGTTTTTCAGACATAATATTGCTTATTCAATACCACTTTAGTTTGGAAAAGCATATATTAATATGTCTTAGGTTAAAATTTAAAGATCCATAAATACTTAATATAGTGAGCGAAAATTACAAAAAATCAGGGGTAGATATCGACAAAGGTAATCAATTTGTAAACAATATTAAATCTCTGGTAAAAAGTACAGCAAGAACAGGTTCAAACCCCGATATTGGAGGTTTTGGAGGGTTGTTTGATCTACAAAAATGTGGCTACAAGAACCCTATTTTAGTTTCTTGTAATGACGGCGTTGGCACCAAGGTCAAATTAACAGAAAAACTTAATAAATATGACACGATTGGCATTGATTTGGTTGCTATGTCAGTTAATGATTTAATTGTTCAAAATGCAGAGCCTTTATTTTTCTTAGATTATTTTTCATGTGGTAAGTTAGATTTGCAGGTTGGAGAGGAAATTATCAAGGGCATAGTAGAAGGTTGTAAACAAGCAAATTGCGCCCTAATTGGAGGCGAAACCGCTGAAATGCCTTCTGTTTATCAGAACAATGACTATGACTTAGCTGGTTTTTGTGTTGGTGTGGCTGAAAAAGAACATCTTTTGCCAAAAAACAATATCAAATCAGGAGATATCATTCTAGGTATGGCATCAAATGGCGTACATTCTAACGGCTTTTCTTTGGTCAATAAAATTATCATAAATCAAAATATTGATTTATCAGAAAATTTTGCAAATAATTTAACAATTGGCCAGTCTCTATTAAAAGAAACTAAAATTTATGTTAAATCTTGCTTGAAGGCAGCAAAAACAGGTAAAATCAAGGGTTTTGCTCATATTACTGGTGGTGGTTTGGTTGAAAATATTATGAGAATCATTCCTGAAAATTTAAATATCGACATTAATTTTTCAACTTGGGACAGGCCAGAAATATTTAAATTTTTACAAGAAAAAGGTAATATTGATGAAATAGAAATGCGTAGAGTTTTTAATTGTGGTATTGGTATGGTTACTATTTGTGAAAAAAAAGATGTAGAAAAAATTTCAGAAATATTAACAGAATTTGGTGAAAAAGTAACTAAAATTGGACAAGTAAGATGAAAAACTCAGTACATTTGCAAAATATTCCAGATCTTTCTTTTATTAAATCTGACCAAAAATTGGTCGAAAATATGGATTTAGTGAGAAATATCTGCTCAATAGCTCTTTCTATCCGTGATAAATATAAATTAAGAGTAAGATTACCTCTTGCCAGTCTTAAAATTATTACTAAGAGATCTGGTCAAATCATTGATTTTTCTGATATTATTAAGGATGAGGTCAATGTAAAAAACATTGAGCTAAATAATAATATTTCAGAGCTTGCTGAATTTAAATTACAATTAAATTTTAAAAAAATTGGCGCTAAATTTGGTCCAAAAATGAAAGAAATTTCTACAGCAGCTAAAAATAATCAATGGCAAAAATTAGAAGATGGTAATATTCAGATTTCAGGAGAAATTCTATCAAAAGATGACTTTGAAATTAAATTAACTACTAAATACCCAGAAAAAATATTCCCTCTACCAACAAATGATTGCCTAATTGAACTAGATCTTAATGTAACTGAAGAATTAGAAAATGAAGGGATTGCTAGAGACGTTGTGAGATTAATCCAGCAAGATAGGAAAGAAAAAGATTTTAATATTTCACATTACATTAACATTAAAATTTATTGTAGTGATAAATTGCAGAAAATTATTCTTGACAACAAGGATTACATTAAAAACCAAACCTTAGGTAATGAGATTAATTTTATTGATTTAACCAATTCTTCTGAAAAATTTTATCATAAAATTGAAGAGGAAAATTTAATCATTAAATTAGAAAAATAGATGCCTAAGACATTAGGGTCTGCTTTCATTTCAAAAATGTTATGGATTAAGCTATAATAGAAAATCACTCGTAACCTAGACTAAAACTAATATCTTTGAAAACTAAAGAAGGTGCATCATCAACTGTTCGAGAAAAAAAGCATTACCTTAGATAATATCTTCTTGTAGAGAGGTTGTTTGTCTATCTCGATAAGTGATGCTTGACAACAAATAAAATATTAAAGAAATGATAAAAGTTTATAACAAATTCTATTCGGGAAGTGGTTGTGTTTATTTAGAATTTGGGTAAAAAAAGATGAAGTAAGGTAAGCCTAAAGATCTTTAGGCTTACCCAAATAATTAGTGAATTATTAGAATCCACCCATGCCAGGCATTCCACCCATGCCACCCATTGGAGGCATTGCAGCACCAGCGCCACTATTATCTTCAGATTCAGCATCAACGATTGCAGCTTCAGTGGTAATTAGCAAAGAAGCGATTGAAGCAGCATCTTGAAGTGCAGATCTAACAACTTTAACAGGATCAATAACGCCATCCTTGAACATATTTACATATTGTCCAGTTTGAGCATTATAACCATACTCCTTGTCATTTTTTATAGAAACTTCGTTAGCAACAACAGCTCCATCAACACCAGCATTTTCAGCAATTTGACGAATAGGTGCTTGAAGTGCCTTTTTAACGATACTAATACCGCTATTTTGATCTTCATTTTTAGTTTTAACATTATCTAAAACTTTAGTTGCATAAAGAAGGGCAGAACCACCACCAGCGATAATACCTTCCTGCATTGCAGCTCTAGTTGCAGCAAGAGCATCTTCTACACGATCTTTCTTTTCTTTAACCTCAACTTCAGTCGCACCACCAACTTTTAAAATCGCAACGCCGCCAGAAAGTTTAGCTAACCTTTCCTGTAACTTTTCACGATCATAGTCAGAAGTAGTTTCTTCAATTTGTTGCTTGATCTGGTTGCATCTTGATTCAACGTCGGAGTCAGAACGCGTACCATCAATGATAGTAGTTTCTTCTTTAGTAATTACAACTTTTTTAGCAGAACCTAAATGCTCTAAAGTAGTTGTCTCTAAACTCATACCAAGATCTTCAGCAATTAATTGACCCTTGGTTAGGCAAGCAATATCTTCTAACATCGCCTTTCTTCTATCACCAAAACCAGGCGCCTTAACAGCAGCAATTTTTAAACCACCTCTTAATTTATTGATAACTAAAGCAGCAAGAGCTTCACCTTCAATATCTTCAGCGATAATTAATAATGGCCTGCCTGACTGCGCAACAGCTTCAAGAATTGTAACTAACGGCTGTAGATTAGTAATCTTTTTTTCGAAAATTAAGATATATGGATTTTCGAATTCAACAGTCATTTTTTCTGAATTTGTAACAAAATAAGGAGATAAATATCCTCTATCAAAATTCATACCTTCAACAATACTAGTTTCAAAATCAAGACCTTTGGCTTCTTCCACAGTGATTGGACTTTCTGGCCCAACTTTTTCAACTGCATCAGCAATTTTTTCGCCAATATTAGCATCACCATTAGCAGAAATTGTAGCAACTTGAGCAATTTCAGAATTACCTTTAACTGCTTTTGAGTTATTTTTTAATTCTTCAAGAACTTTTTCAACTGCTAAATCAATACCTCTTTTAAGATCCATTGAATTAACGCCAGTTGCAACTAATTTTGAACCTTCTTTAACTATTGCTTGTGCAAGAACGGTAGAAGTTGTAGTACCATCACCAGCGATATCATTGGTTTTCGAAGCAACCTCTTTAATCATAGCTGCACCCATGTTTTGGAACTTGTCTTTTAATTCAATTTCTTTTGCAACAGAAACACCATCCTTAGTGATTCTTGGAGCGCCAAATGATTTTTCAATAATAACATTTTTACCTTTTGGTCCTAATGTTACTTTCACCGCATCGGCAATTATGTTAACACCTTCACAAATTTTTGTTCTAGCGTCTGTATTAAATAAAATTTCTTTTGCTGACATATTTTTATAATTATTCAGTTATAGCTAAGGTATCAGATTCTTTCATAATTAAAAGATCTTTACCTTCAAGTTTAATTTCAGTTCCGCCCCACTTAGCGAAAAGAACTTTATCACCAACCTTAACATCTAAAGCGATAACTTTAACATTTTCGTCTTTAGCGCCATTTCCAACAGCAACCACCTTACCTTCAGAAGGTTTTTCTTTAGCAGTATCGGGGATGATAATACCACCTGCAGTTTTAGTTTCAGCCTCTAGCCTTTCTACTAAAACATTATTATGTAATGGTTTAATATTACTCATAATTGTAAATTGATTAAATTATTAATACCAAATTGAGGATTGCCTCAAAATTTAAGACCAATTTTTACCTTTAAAACAAATTTTGCTGTAGGTAAATTTTTTAAATTACGCGTCCTCATGTACTGATGAGGATAATTGTCAATTTTAATTATAATTTTAGCAAGAAAAAACAAATTAAGTTATTTCCATCAAAAACCATTAATTAAAATACTGATGTCCACTTAACTACAAATTAGATCATTTTAAAGTTTTGTAATTGGTACAAGATATCATATAATATCTATTTAATTTTTTACAAGGGGTAAATAAAAATAATTATAGTAAAATTTATCAATCTTTGAGACCTTTTACATAGTTAAAATCAGTTTAATTTTTAGACAGTTAATTGAAAAACACAAAGATTGGAAACTGATTGAGTCATTGACAAAATATAAGAATAGCACCATGCGTTAGTGGTGATCAAGATCATATATTTTAAAGTAGATAATCTTCTTGAGAATTGCAATTATAAAACTTCCTTTTAACATTGTATTGTATTTGATGATAATTAATTATTTATGGAACAGTTAAAAACACCTTTAAATCAGGATGCCTTATTAAAAGCACCTTTGGATGAAATTAAAAATCGTGGTTTTGTAGTGGCCAAAATAGATAATTTAGTAAATTGGGCGAGGACTGGATCATTATGGCCAATGACTTTTGGTTTGGCATGCTGTGCAGTAGAAATGATGCAAGCTGGCGCTAGTCGATATGATCTTGACCGTTTTGGCGTAATGTTCCGTCCTTCACCAAGACAATCTGATGTAATGATTGTTGCAGGCACTCTAACAAACAAAATGGCTCCAGCACTTCGAAAAGTATATGATCAAATGGCCGATCCTAAATATGTCATTTCTATGGGCAGTTGTGCCAATGGAGGTGGCTATTATCACTACTCTTACAGTGTAGTTCGTGGCTGTGATCGTATTGTGCCTGTTGACATTTATGTTCCTGGTTGCCCCCCAACTGCCGAAGCTCTTTTATATGGCATTTTACAATTACAAAAAAAGATCAAAAGATCTCATAAATTTTCACGCTAATTATGCGAAAATATTTTGGTACTGATGGTATTAGAGGTGCTGCTAATAAATTTCCTATGACTGCCGATATGGCCCTTCGTGTTGGAATGGTTGTTGGTGCAAAACTTAAGGAGGGTAATCACAAACACCGTATAATTATTGGTAAAGATACTCGTCTTTCTGGATATATGATTGAAAGCGCCTTAACTGCAGGTATGATTGCTGTTGGCATGGATGTATTTTTGGTTGGCCCGGTACCCACCCCCGCAATTCCTATGCTTATTAAATCTCTTCGCGCCGATATTGGTATTATGATCTCAGCTTCTCATAATCCTTATCATGATAATGGTATAAAAATTTTTGATCGCAATGGCTCAAAATTAGATGATAAAACTGAAAAGGAAATTGAAGAAATGATCGATGGCGATATTGACCAATATTTAAGCCCGCCTGACCAAATTGGCACAGCTTCTAGAATTAAGGAAGCAAAAGATAGATACATGGAGTTTGTAAAAAATACATTACCAAGAAACATATCCCTAAAAGGTTTAAAGGTAGTAGTTGACGCTGCTAACGGTGCTGCTTACGATATTGCTTCGCGTGTTTTTTGGGAATTAGGAGCTAATGTGGTTGCAATTGGCAACAGGCCTAATGGATCAAATATTAATCAAGATTGCGGATCAACCAAACCAAGATTACTGCAAAACAAAGTTTTGGAAGAAAAGGCTGATATTGGAATTGCCCTTGATGGAGATGCTGATCGTGTGTTAATTTGTGATGAAAAGGGAGATATTATTGATGGAGATAAATTAATTGGATTAATAGCTAATAAATTACATAACAAAGGTAATCTCAAAAAAGATATTGTGGTAGTTACTCATATGTCGAATATGGCGTTGGAAAAATATCTCAATTATCACGGTATGAATATGGTTAGAGTTGGTATTGGCGATCGCTATGTGATGAAAAAAATGAAGGAATTAGGGTGTAATTTTGGCGGCGAACAATCTGGTCACATTATTTTATCTGATCATTCTACTACTGGTGATGGATTGGTTTCATCTTTGCAAATTGCTGCTCTAATAATATCAGAAAATAAAAAACTAAGTCAGGTTGCCAATATTTTTGAATTATCACCACAAATTTTAAAAAATGTTAAATTTGCTGGAGAAAACCCCCTAGAAAAACAAGAAATACAGGATTTAATTGCTAATGAAAAGAAAAAACTAGGTCAAAATGGTAGAATTTTAGTTAGAAAATCTGGTACAGAGAGTTTAATTAGAGTTATGGTAGAAGGTGAAGATGCCAACCAGATTAACGAGATATGTAACAGAATTAAGAATAATTTATAACGAAATGTCAGAAAATTTAATAAAATTCACACAAAAATTAATTCAACAAAAATCTATTACAGGTCAAAAAGATGAGGGTGCTATTGATTTTTTATCAAAAAAATTAACAAATTTAGGCTTTAATTGCCAAAAAATTAGCTTTTCTGGCGATAAATCCTACGATGTTGACAATCTTCATGCCATTTTAAACCCTAAAAATTCTGATAAAATTATCTATTTTGCCGGTCATACTGACGTTGTTCCAACCGGCGATTTGACAAAGTGGCAATTTAATCCTTTTGAATCAAAAATTTCTGATGGCAAAATTTATGGTCGAGGTATAGTTGATATGAAAGGTGCAATTGCTGCTTTTATTATTGCTGTAGAAGAATTTTTAGAACAAAATGAACCTGCTTTTGGCATTGGCTTTTTAATTACTGGCGATGAAGAGGGTGACGCGATTAACGGTACCAAAAAAATGCTTGAATGGATGGTGCAGAATAATCAAAAAATTTCCCACTGCATTGTTGGCGAACCAACAAATCCAGAAAAAACTGGTCAAATGATTAAAATCGGACGCAGAGGGAGTATAAATTTTGAAATTACTTTAATCGGTAAGCAAGGTCATGTGGCTTACCCACATAACGCCCTAAATCCAATTACTGAGTTAGTTAATATTTTAAAAATTCTAAAAGATTATAATTTAGATGACGGTACTCAATATTTTGACCCTTCTAATTTAGAAATTACTCATATTTCTAATGATATATCATCTAACAATATTATTTCTGGTCAGGCCAAAGTAAGATTTAATATCAGATTTAATGATCAGTGGAGTTCAAAAAAACTGATTGATTGGGTTAAATATGTTTTAGATCACAGCGCCATCAAATATGAAATGAATTACAGAGTTAGTGGTGAATCTTTTTTAAGCAATGATCAAAATCTACAGAATTTGGTTATTAATTCTATTAAAGATATTACTGGTAAAAAACCAGAATTGAGCACAACAGGGGGAACTTCAGATGCTAGATTTATCAAGGATTACTCAGCAGTAATTGAATGTGGCCTTGTTAATAAAACCGCTCACCAAATTGATGAGAATATTGAAATTTCTGAGATTGAATTATTAAAAAATATTTATCTGGAAATTTTAAATAATTATTATTTAACCAAATAAATCAACCTTTGATATCTAATTATTAAATTTTTGGTTATTATTATTATTTAGTTGTATTTTAAAGCAATATCTATATAATTTATTTATTTACAAACTAAACTTTATTACATAATGCGCTATTTGGCTTTAACTAAGCTTGAAAAGGAGCAAATGATGCAAGATATTGGCATTAATCATATTGATGAGCTTTATAAATCCGCTCCAAAAGAATCTATTTTAACAGAGAAAATTAGGGAGTTACCTGATCATAGGGGTGAAATTGAAGTAGACTCCTATTTAAGAAAATTATCTGAAAAAAATAACTCTGCTTCTTCTCAGCCTTTTTTCCTTGGTGCTGGTTGCTATCATCATCACGTTCCTGCCGCCGTTGATCATTTAATTCAAAGGTCAGAATTTTTAACTGCTTACACCCCATATCAGCCAGAAATTGCTCAAGGTACTTTAAAAACCATTTTTCAATTTCAAACTATCATTGCTCGTTTAACAGGGATGGACGTCTCTAATGCTTCTCTTTATGATGGAGCTACTGGCGTGTCAGAAGCTGCTTTAATGTCAGTTAGAATAAAAAAAGGTAAAAAGAAAATTGCTATTTTAGGCAATTTAAATCCTGACTATCTTAAAGTTCTGCAGACTTACACTGATTTGGCTGAAATTGAATTAATTTCGGAGTCTAAAATTGACGAAGAAACAGCTGCTGTAATTACTGCCTATCCAGATTTTTATGGTAATATTTCTGACCTAGAGGCAACCAGAACTAAAGCTGATGAGGTTGGAGCTTTAATGATCGTAGTAATTTCCGAAATCTTATCTCTTGGCTTATTAGAAGCGCCAAAAATGGCTGATATTGTAGTTGGGGAGGCCTCTTCTATCGGAGTTGGCTTAAATTTTGGTGGTCCACATCTTGGTTTTTTTGCTTGCAAAAAACAATATGTAAGGCAAGTGCCGGGTAGAATTTGTGGCGCTACCAACGATGAAAATGGTAAGGAGGCGTTTGTTTTAACCTTAAATGCTAGAGAACAGCATATTAGAAGAGATAAAGCAACTTCAAACATCTGTTCTAATCAAGGTCTATGTGCTGTAGCATTTACTATTCATTCATTTTTACTTGGTGAGGTTGGTTTTAAAAATTTAGCTTTATTAAATCACCAAAAAGCCTGCAAATTAGCTGATATTTTAACAAGAATTGATGGTATTGAGTTAGTGAATAATAGCTTTTTCAATGAATTTACTATTAAATTAAGCAAAGATTCTAAGGAGGTAAATCAAAAATTATTAGAAAAAAATATTATAGGTGGCTTAGCTCTTGATAATAATTTGATGGTTATTGCCACAACAGAATTAACTAGTGATGAAGATATGGCAGCTTTAGAAAAGAATCTTAAAGAAATACTATAATGACAGAAGAGGCGTTAAATAATATTAAAGATATGGATAATTTTGTGCCAAAAAATGTTGGTTTAAATTTAGAAGAAGATTTGCTTTTTAGAAAATCAAGACCAGGATCTTGCGGTGTTGATTTGCCTGAAATTCCTGATTTTGAATTGAAAATTGGTGGAGCAAAGAGGAAAGAAATTGGCCTACCAGAATTAACAGAACCCGATGTAATTGGTCATTTTGTTAATTTATCATCTGAAAATTACTCAATTGATGCTGGTTTTTATCCCCTGGGGTCTTGCACCATGAAACACAATCCTAGACTTAACGAAAAAGTAGCACGTTTTCCTGGTTTTGCTAATATTCATCCACTTCAAGATGAGTCAACAATTCAAGGAGCATTAGAATTAATGCATGAATTACAAAATTGGTTATCCACTATGACTGGACTGCATTCTACTTGTCTCGCTCCTGCTGCTGGTGCTCAAGGTGAATTGGCTGGTATTTTAACTATCCGTGCAGCTTTAACCGCCAAGGGTGACGCTCGTAAAATCATTTTAATTCCTGACTCAGCTCACGGCACCAACCCCGCAACTGCGGCTACTTGTGGTTATGATATTAAGGTTATTCCATCTGATAAGAAAACAGGTGAGGTTGATTTTATTGAGTTTAAAAAATTAGTTGCTGAATATGGCAAAGATATTGCCGGCATTATGTTAACTAACCCAAATACTTGTGGCAAGTTTGAGTCTAAAGTAAAGGAAATTGCTGATATTATTCACGAGATTGGTGCTTATTTTTATTGTGATGGAGCTAATTATAATGCTATTGTTGGCAAGATTAAGCCAGCAGATATTGGTGTGGATGTTATGCATTTTAACCTACATAAAACTTTTTCCACGCCACATGGAGGTGGTGGCCCTGGATGCGGTCCAATTGCTGTATCTAAAGAACTATCCGATTTTATCCCTACCCCAATTGTTGTTAAGCATGGTGATCGATATAAAATTTCTGCTCCAAAACATACTGTTGGTAAAATCAAGGGTTTCCATGGTCAATTTGGCATGATGGTTCGCGCCCTGTCCTACATGATGTCCCATGGCGCTGATGGCCTGAAACAAGTTGCCGAAGATGCTGTTTTGTCAGCTAATTATATTTTAACAAAATTAAAGGGTCATTATAATGTGCCTTTTGAAGGATTTTGTATGCATGAATGCCTTATTAATGATAAGATTCAAAAAGAGCAAGGAGTTACAACCTTAGATATTGCTAAAGCTTTGGTTGAGTATGGTATGCACCCAATGACTGTTTTCTTTCCATTGGTTACTCCTGGCGCCATGCTAATCGAACCAACTGAAACTGAAAATAAAACAGTAATTGATAAATTTATTGATACTATGATTTATATTTCTAAGGAGGTAAAAAGTGGTAACGGTGATAAATTCCATTCATATCCAATTTCCACTCCCAGAAGAAGAGTTGATGAAGTGAAAGCTGCAAAGAATACTATTTTGACATTTGATCAATTAATCCAAAATTAATGGAAGGACGACCCAAGATTTTAAATAAAAGTGAGTTAAAAAAAGATTCAATGATTAAACTTGTCATGAGTTTTTTTAAGAATAAAAGAAAATACTACGCTTCACGTTTAAAAAATGTCATTATTAAATCTTACAATGCTAGAATTATTGGCGTTGAGCAAAAAACTATGATTGATAATATTTTACAAATTAGCCATATTAGGGTTGGCGATATCATGGTTCCAAGAAATAATATCAATGCTATTGAAAAAAAGACTAATTTAGAAGAAATAAAACGAGTTATTCTAGAAAAAGAACATAGTAGAATGCCTATCTATAATAAAAACCTTGATAATATTTTGGGATTTATACATTGCAAAGATCTTACAAAATTTATTAATGATGATAAGGCAAAATTTAAACTTGCCGATATCACTAGGAAGATTCTTTATGTGCCTCATTCTATGAAAATTACCAATCTTTTGGTAAAAATGCGCTCTTCTGGAGTTCATATTGCTATTATTTTGGATGAATATGGTGGAACTGATGGTATTATTACTATTGAAGATATTATTGAAGAAATTGTTGGTGAAATTAAGGATGAGCATGACATTTTAGAAGATAATATCTACCTTACTAAAAAACAAATTAGTAACAAAGTCTTTCATTTTGGAGGTAGGGTTGATATTGAAGAAGTGGAAGAGATGATGGAGGTGAGTATTGCAGAAAATGAAGAAGATGACTTTGAAACTATTGGCGGTTTTATGTTCTTTATTCTAAAGAAAGTGCCAGGAATTAGTGAATCTTTTAAAAGAAGCGATTTATCTTTTAGGGTTTTGGATTCTGATTCAAAATCAATTAAATTAATTGAAGTAACAAAATTACAAAAAAATGATACCTAGATATTCAAGAATTGAAATGACCAAAATTTGGTCTGATGAAAATAAATATAAAATTTGGCTAGATATTGAAACCTTTTCTTCTATGGCCATGGAGGAGTTTGCCCCCATTCCAAAAGGAACTTCTAGGCAAATTTTAGAAAATGGTAAATTTGATGTTGATAAAATATTAGAAATTGAAAAAGTTACCAAACATGACGTGATTGCTTTTTTAACTAATGTGTCTGAATCAATTGGTGACGCCTCAAAATATGTACATTTGGGAATGACCAGTTCTGATGTTCTTGATACTTGCCTTTCAAAACAACTAACACAGTCGGCTGATCTACTTATTGAAGATTTAGATAAATTATTGTCTGCCTTAAAAAAACAAGCTTATGCTCATAAGGAATCAATCTGTGTTGGTCGTTCTCATGGCATTCATGCTGAACCAACCTCTTTTGGCCTGAAAATGGCTAGATTTTATGCTGAATTTAAAAGAGCAAAGAGTAGGTTATTAGCAGCAAGGGAAGAAATTGCCATTTGCGCTGTTTCTGGGCCAGTTGGAACTTTTGCCAATGTTGATCCTAAAGTGCAAGAATTTGTTGCAGATAAAATGGGACTAAAAGCTGAAGATATCTCAACTCAAGTAATTCCAAGAGATCGTCACGCACATTTTTTCTGTGTTTTGTCAGTAATTGCCTCTTCAATTGAAAATATTGCAGTTGAAATTAGACATTTACAACGAACAGAGGTCTTGGAAGTTGAGGAGTTTTTTTCCAAGGGTCAAAAAGGATCTTCTGCCATGCCTCATAAAAGAAATCCTATTTTATCAGAAAACTTAACCGGTTTGGCTAGAATTATCCGTTCATCTGCAACTCCAATGCTGGAAAATGTTGCACTTTGGCACGAAAGAGACATTTCTCATTCATCAGTTGAAAGAATGATAGCGCCAGATGCCTTGATTGTTGCTGATTTTGCCTTAAACCGCTTGATTGGTTTGGTTGAAAATCTCATGATTTATCCAGATAATATGATAAGGAATTTGGAAAAATTAAATGGCTTGGTTTTCTCGGGGCAGGTTATGCTAACTTTAATTGAAGAGGCAAAAATTTCTCGTGAAGATGCTTATAAAATTGTGCAAGAAAATGCCATGAAAGTTTGGACAGAAAATAAAGACTTTCTTACTCTTTTAAAACAAAATGATCTGATTTTAGAAAAACTAGGCGAAAAAAAATTAGAAAATATCTTTGATTACGGGTTTTACATTAGAAATACAGATATAATTTTTGAGAAAGTATTTAGCTAGAAAGCATTATAATATCTAGAATTTATAACACTAATTACTAATTTATAAATAAAATAATTGCTAATGATAGCCCATTATCATAATTAATTTTTTATATCAGGGGTAAAGATGTGATGACAGATTTTATTTTAGCAAAGCTTTATAACGTTGAAACTAAAAATATTACTGCAATGAGTAAAAAGAAATATAAAAAGATTCTTAGAAGATTTTATGTTTCAAATGTCGAAAGAATAATTTAAAAATTGAAGGTCGTAATTTGCGACTTGCAATTCTAACCTTAAAATAGGTCTTTGTCATACTGCTTATGTTTTTATGGAACAGATAGTTACAATGTTATCCTCTATTTTACGCAATCCAAAAGTTATTAAGATTAATATTAAATTATATGATTTTTTGTTAAATCAAGAAATATAATCAATCAAGATCAATTATTGGAGAAAAGAGTAGATAATTTAGAAGAAAAACATGATAAAAGTTTTAAAGAAATATTTTCCACTATTCATAATATGCCAATACCACAAAAGAATATAAAAACCCACTAGTTTTGTATGGATAGAAGATCAATAATAATACCAATTAATATATGGTAAAAGAAAAAATAGCATATTTAGAGAATTTAGGTTGGTATAAGTCGTGGGAAGTAGAAAAGCCCGTTGACAAGAACGGCAATCCTGAATTTTGGTTTAACTATGCGTTTATTGCTTTCTTGGAAAAAAAGTTATCAAAAGATCTTGAAATTTTTGAATATGGCTCTGGCCACTCAACTCTAAAATTTTCTCAAAAATGTAAAAATATTATTTCCATTGACAACAATCCTAATTGGCACTCTTATTTGCAAAATATTCAGCCAAAAAACTCTACTTTAATTTTACAAGAAGATCTTAATTTATATCCGCAGGAAATTACCAAATTTAATAAAAAACATGATATTATAATAATTGATGGTAAGAGAAGAAATGCCTGCAGTAAATTGGTTTTGAATTATTTGAAAGAAAGGGGAGTAATAATTTTTGATAACTTAGAAAAGGGATATCAAAAATCAGTTGATCTATTTTTGGCAAAAGGCTTTAAATTATTAGAATTTAATTCTATTGCACCCCTGAAAAATCAAGAGACAATAAGCGGTGTCTTTTATAGAAAAAATAATATTTTTTTATAACTATGTGGTTTTTTATAATTATCAGTTTTTTTATTGTAATTTTTATTATTATCATGAACCTTTTTAGTCATAATAAATTTTCTGAGAATAAACATGATGACAAATCTAAATAAAATACAAGAGCAAGCGGTAAAAAATATTGATGGCCCGCTATTAGCCTTAGCCGGCGCCGGAACCGGTAAAACCAAAATTATTACTGAGAGAATTATCTATATTTTAGATTCTTATGCTGCAACAGCAGATGGAATTTTGGCAGTAACTTTTACTAATAAAGCATCTGCCGAGATGAAGCATAGAATTTCTGAAAAAATTGGCGATGAAGCAAACAATTTATGGCTTGGAACTTTCCATAGAATTGCCAGCAGAATTCTTAAAAGATATCCAGAATATTATGATTTAAATGAAAATTTTACTATTATTGACTCTTACGACTCTAATAGAATTATTAAAAAAATTCTTGATAATTTAAAGATAGATCAAAAAGAATTTCCGGCTAAAAATTATCTATGGCAAATTTCTCTTTGTAAAGACCGCAATATTTCGCCAGAAAATTGCTCTGGTCATATTTTCAATTTACCAAATTTTGTTAGAATTTATACCTCATATCAAAAGGAGTTAAAAAGTCTCAACTTTGCTGATTTTGGGGATTTATTATTATCAAATTTAGTTATATTTCAAAAAAAACCAGATATTTTAGAATATTATCAAAATAAATTTAAATATATTTTGGTTGATGAGTATCAAGATAGTAATAATATCCAATATATTTGGCTTAAAAGTCTAGCAGCAAAATATAAAAATATCTGTGCAGTTGGCGACGATGATCAATCAATTTATTCTTGGCGCGGCGCTGAAATTTCTAATATTTTAAATTTTAATAAGGATTATCCAGATGCCAAAATTATTCGTTTAGAACAAAATTACCGTTCCAAAAATAATATTTTAAAAGCCGCTTCGCATGTTATTTCTTTTAATTCTCAGCGACACGAAAAAACACTTTTTAGCGATCAAGATCATGGTCAAAAGATCTCAGTTGCCAAATTTTATAATGATCGCAAGGAGGCGTCAGGAGTAGCGCAGCAAATAAAAAAATTAGTTAAAAATAGTGATTCTTATAAAAATATGGCCATTTTGGTTCGTGCTGGTTATCAAACTCGTTCTTTTGAAGACGCTTTTATACAGCTATCTTTACCTTATCAAATTATTGGCGGTTTAAAGTTTTTTGAAAGAAAAGAAATTAAAGATTTAATTTGTTATTTACAATTAATTGCCAACAAAAATAATAATTTAGCCTTGGAAAGGATAATTAATTTACCCAAAAGAGGTATTGGCAAGACTACAATTGATAAATTATCTACCAAATCCTTTGATATTAATTCTTCAATCTTTGATACTATTTTTAAATGCGACATTGGTGGAGATTTTAGTACCAAAATTAATCAAAAATTATTAGATTTTGCTAATCAAATTAATTTGTGGTCAAAATTTTACCAAGAAAATCATGATTTATCAGCACTATTAGACCGTATTTGTCATGAATCTGGGTATTTGCAGATGTGGCAAAATGACAAAACTTATGAAGCTAAAGCTAGGGTTGAAAATATTAAAGAATTCTGTAAGTCGATTACTGAGTTTGGCAATTTGCAGCAATTTTTAGATCATATCAGCCTAATTTCAGATAGCGATAATATAGATAACTTCTCTGATAAAATCAATATTATGACTATCCACGCTGCAAAGGGTTTGGAATTTAAAAATATTTTTATTCCTGGCTTAGAAGACGGCACCTTCCCAAGTTCAAAATCAATGGAAGAGGGTGGACTAGAAGAGGAAAGAAGGCTGTTTTATGTGGCAATTACCAGAGCTAAAGAAAGAGTTTTTATGAGCTATGCTAAATCAAGATTTGTTTTTGGCTCTTATCAAAATTCTATAATTTCTAGATTTTTGAGCGAATTACCTGAAGATATTTGCCAATTTAATGATGATTCTTTTGAAAAAAATGATTTTTTAGGGCAAAATCCAGAAAATTTTGTACCAAAAGAAGAAAAACATCAAAATTCTAGCAAAAGAGGGGGTTTTTTAGAGCAAAATCTTAAAGGTAAAAAGGTTTTTCACCAAAAATTTGGCTACGGCTTTATATTGTCCCAAGATGAAAAGAAATTTGAGATTAATTTTCAAAAAACTGGTACAAAATTAATTATGAAACAATTTGTAGAAATTTGCTAGGCAATATAATCTTTAATATCATAGACTTCTTAGATTAGAAAAAAAACTTTCTGAAACCAGTGGAGGTTAATATATTGCGCAAACTTTTCTCATTTTTCCAAAATAAATTTTGCTGAAAATGATCATTTGCATGGTTAAAGCTAATTAAGCAATGTATTTGAATCTAACAAAATATAAATTTTTTATACCTCTTTATAAAAAAATAGATTAAAAGACGATAGCATGTTATAAGTAAATAGTATTATTTTATTATGTGAGAAATTGAGGCACCACAGGAGAGTAATTTATCTTCTAATCTTTCATAACCTCTTTCTAAATGATAAATTCTATCTATTACTGTCTCTCCTTTAGCAACTAAGGCTGCAATTACTAAGGAAACAGAAGCCCTAAGGTCAGTTGCCATAACCCTTGCTCCAGATAGCTCTGCCACAGGCTCTATAGTCGCTTTATTGCCATTGATAGAAATTTTTGCTCCCATGCGGTTTAACTCAGAAACATGCATAAATCTATTTTCAAATATTGCCTCTTCAATTTCCGAAGATTTGTCAGCCACAGTCATAAGAGCCATAAATTGCGCCTGCATATCCGTTGCTATTCCTGGAAAAACATTAGTTTTTATATTAACAGACTTAATATCCCCTCCCCTTCTGGTAGCCTCTATGATATTATTACCCACATTTTTAATTTCTACTCCCGCCTGATTTAATTTTGTAATTAATTTCTCATTAAAGATATCTAAACCAACTCCACTCATCTTTATTGATCCGTTGGTAATGGCGGCCATAATAGCATAGCTACCAGCCTCGATTCTATCAGGCATTATATGATGCTTGACTGAATTCAGTTTTTTTATCCCCGTTATTTTTAATTGAGAAGTTCCAATTCCATCTATTTTTGCACCCATTTTAGTCAGAGAATTAGCTAAGTCAGTTATTTCCGGCTCTGTTGCTGCATTTTTAATTGTCGTATCTCCTTCTGCCAAAGTTGCTGCCATCATAACATTTTGGGTGGCGCCTACGGATATTTTTTTAAAATGAATATTTGCTCCCTTTAATTTGCCTTTTGCAATCACATAGCCATCTTTAATTTTAATATTTGCACCCATTTTCTCTAGGGCTCCTATATGTAAATCAACAGGACGAGCGCCAATGGCGCAACCACCAGGAAGCGATACCTTAGCATAACCAAACCTAGCAAGAAGTGGGCCTAAAATCAAGATTGACGCCCTCATTTTAGAAACCAAATCATAGGATCCAATAAAGTTTTTAATATTATCTGCTTTAAATGATATAACCCTACCCTGGTATCCTCCAATATCAGTTGCTAACATTTTTACCTTAACACCAATATCTAATAATATTGTTGTCAGGGTTGAAATATCTGATACATGGGGAATGTTACTAAGGATTACTTCTTCTTTTGTTAATATAGAAGAAATCATAATTGGTAATGTAGCATTTTTCGCGCCATATATATCAATTTGACCATCTAATTTATTACCACCTTGAACTATTAATTTTTTCATTATTATAAACAATTATTATCAAAAGGGAACCTTCTTTCTTTTACGTCGTTTTGGAATTTTTGAACTGAATTTTTAATTTCTTTGTCCAAATTATGGTATTTTTTAAGAAACTTTGGAGAAAAATCGTTATTTAGTCCCAAAAGATCATCTATCACTAATATTTGCCCATCACATGACCTTGAGGCACCTATACCTATGGTAATTAAATTAGAATTTTTACTAATTTGATCTGCTAATTTTGCTGGAACAGCTTCTATAACAAAGGAAAAAGTGCCAGAGCTTTCTAGGGCCTTAGATATTTCTAAAATTTCCTCAGCCGACTCCTGCTTTATACCTTGATATTTATATCCCCCATATCTTTTAATATGTTGAGGCATTAAGCCAACATGACCCATTACATTAATATTGTTTTGCACTAAATACGAAACAGTGTCCAGCATTTCTAGGCTGGTTTCTATCTTAATAGCATCGCAACTTGTTTCTGATATCATTTTTTGAGCATTATCAAGAGCTTGGTTTTTTGAAGATTCATAAGATCCAAACGGTAAATCAACTACCAGAAAAGAGTTTTTAACAGCCCTTCTCACAGCCGATCCATGACTAATCATCATCTCCATAGTTGCAGACAAAGTGTCTTCCATACCATAAACTGTTGTCGCTACCGAATCTCCAACCAACATAATATCGCAAAATGGATCAATTATTTTTGCCATTGGATAAGTATGGGCAGAAATACACACTAGAGGTATATTTTTATTTTTTTTCTGCAATAAACTATCTATTTTCACTGGCTTTTTAAATATTGATTAATTTGAGAAAAATTTGGTGACAAACTAAGATTGTCAATAGAACCCAAAGCATTGAGAGCAAATCTTATAGGTAGAGTCTTTTTATCTGGCGTAACTACTATCATGACAGCATTGTGGCCAATATTTATCTTATTATTTTTTAAGTCTATACTACCACTAGTAATAGCATTTAAACCGATTGATTCTGCAGAAATATATAATTCTCTTTTTGTATTATTTGGCTTTATATTTATTGATCCATCTATTTTTTTAAAAATAGTTTGTGCAGAATTAGAAAAAACTACATCTTCTACGCTTCGAATAGATTGAGGGCTTTTATTCATTTTGATTAATAAATCTCCTATTCCAAAGTTTTTTATAACAACCCCAGAGGATACAAATTTTGCTTCCAGATTCATATTATTATAAAATTCGTTTCTGTTGCTAGCATAACTAGAAATTATACCACTTATGTTTGATTTAGAATCGATATTTTTGATATTAAATAAATTATTAAATAATTTCTGATTTTCTACCTCTATTAATTGGAATGAATTATTTAATCTTTTTTGTTTATTTAGAACTATATCTCCTTTGACATTTATCTTGCCGTTGAAGATGTTAGCAGAACCCTCTTTAAGGCTCATCACGCCTTCAGTAAATGGCGCCTTTATAATTAAATCTTTTATTTTTAGACTATTGAAGTTTAGATTCTTTATATCAATATCAATATTGCCATCAAACCTACTCAAAGAAGGGAAATCAAAAAAATAATTTAAAAAAGAGGATTTAAATTTATCTTCTTCGGTATCATTTATTATGTCATTTATATTAAAACTATTGGCATTTATAGAGAGGTTTAAAATGGGTATTGGAGAATAAACATCTAAATATAATTTTATATTACCACTATTTTGTCCCTTATTTATTATTAGAGCCGGTATGTCAATGGTTCCCCTTCCAATCTTGATATCAAATAATTGGTCATTTAGGTTAAAATCATCATATGATAATTTACCAAACTTTAAAGATAATTCGTGGCTTGTATCTATGTTATTTAGTCCAAGAAAATTCTGTAAGAATGCATTTCCATTAATAAATTTATCAAGATAGTTTGTTGGAAAATAATTTTCTAATTTTAATTGATTGAACTTAAGATTATAATTAGCGTCTAAAATATCACTATTTTCAATCATGGATATATTTCCAGATATAACGGTTTCTTTATTTAAAACTGCTTTTATATCTTTAAAAAGAGTAGTATTTGGTAAAATTAGTATTTTTGACCTAACTTTAAAATCTTTTAAAGAGTTTTCTTTAAGACCTTTTGTTGATAGCGGTGTAAAATTAATTATAGATTCTAAATTTTTACTACTTAATATTAAGTATCCATCTAGGGTAGGTAGAGAACCTATATTTTCAATTATCCCTGCGATCTCTAATTTAGAGTGATCTTGTACATTAATTTCAAACTTTTCTAATTTTATTTGTTTATTATTAGGTGTAGATATGGAAATTAATACATCTGTTAACAATTGCTCCTTATATTTTAGTTGACTTATTGCAATTTTTGACTTTAATGATAATCCAAAGATTGAGACATCTAGTTTTGGAAATTTCTGTTCATCAATATTTGATGTATTATTAAAATTATTGACTATATTTTTAATTGCTTCATTGAGGTACCTATCTTTTATGGGCTGAAACTTCCCCGCCCACAAATCATCTATACTTAGATAATCTAATGACAATTCTGCATCTATCAATTGATTTTCTTCTTTAGTATACGCAATTATTGAGCCAGAACCTTTAATTTGTTTTGAATTAATTTTTATATTTTCAATATTAACAACTCCATCTTTAAGAAATAAATTAGATGATATTTGTACATCCTCTGTATTGTTAATATTTCTGAAAATTAAATCTTTTTGAGAAAAATATTTATCTAATAATAACTTTAGATTTGTTACAGACAAATTAATTTTACCATCAAAATTGGATTTGGTTAGGCTTAAACCTTTTGTATCAAAGAAGCTTCCCGATATATCGCCTTGTAAAATTGGAGAATTAATAGTTAATTTAGAAATATCGTCAGATTTTGTAGAAATATCTAAGTCAAAAATTGTTGGCACATCATCTGAAAAAAAAGACCCATCGGCGTAAACCTTTCCTTCCGCAAGGTCTGCATCTATTTTAATAAACAAGTCTGTATATTTAGAATAAATATTGCCACTAATATCTAAAATCGACAATATAGAATTTTTTACTATTATGTTACTAATATTTTTTAATTCGAACATGTTATTTTCTGACTTGTTAAAATTAAAAATCTTATTTGCAATAAAATCTTCATTGATTATCGGAATAAACTCTAGTTTTCTTTCCTCCTTTTTGTTTGCACTATTATAAGATATTACATAATTGGCATTGAATTTATTAAGAACTATTTTACTAATTTTTAACGAACCAAATAGAGAAGATATTTTTGGAATTATGTGAATGGAGTCAAAATTAATATTTATGTGACCATCTTCCAATGGAAAATTATTTATAGTTACATTTTTTATGATTATTTTTGGTCTAGGTAAAAAAGATATATTAATATCAGATTCTATATTAATATTTGTCTGGAATTTTGATGTTAATTTATTCTTAAGGGAAATCTGAACTGACTTTGACTCAATTAAAGAAGGTAAGATAATTAAAATCCCTATTATTATTGACAACAGTAATACAATTATTTTAGGTAAAATCTTCATTTTTATTATATCTTATTATTTTTATCTTATAATAATGTCGTACTTTGTGTTATTTTTTATTTTTTTGGAGATAGAAATGGAGTAACTACCTACAGCTTGTTGTATGATTGTTTTAATATTTGATTCTAATCTTTGAATATCATTGTTCCAGCACCACTTTCAGTAAACACTTCCATTAATAAAATATGGTCTCGTGAACCATTTAAAATATGAACATACTCAACAGAGTTATCTAGAGCCTCTATGCATGTTCTTACTTTTGGTATCATGCCTTTGTTGATTATACCATCTCTGATTAACTCTTCAGCAACACCTGTGGTTAAATGGCTTACCAATTCACCATTTGGTAGTTTAATACCATCTACATCACTTAAAATAACTAATTTGGTAGCCGATAAAGTACTGGCAATAGCACCGGCCACAGTATCAGCATTAATATTATAGGTGTTACCCTCCTCGTCAACTCCAATAGGAGCTATTACTGGAATTATATCCGAATTATCAAAAAACTCTAAAATATCTGTATTAAGATGTTCTGGCTCTCCAACATACCCTAAAGTAAGAATCTTATCAATATTTGAATCGCTATTTTTTTCCACTTTCACTAGCTTTTTTACCTTAATAAGGTTACCATCTTTACCAGAAATTCCAAATGCCAAACCACCTACAGAATTAATGTGGCTAGCAATCATTTTATTAATAGATCCAGAAAGAACCATTTCAACAATTTCAACTGCGTCTTTACATGTTACACGCAAGCCATCAACAAACCTGGTTTCAACCTTTAATTTCTTTAACATCTCTCCTATTTGTGGACCACCCCCATGGACTATTATAATGTTAATTCCTGATTTTTTAAGCAATACCACATCTTCTGCAAATTTTTTAATATTAGCATCGCTGGCCATGGCAGCACCCCCAATTTTAATGACAAAAGTTTGATCAGCAAATTTTTTTAAAAATGGTAGAGCCTGACATAATATTTCAGCTCTAGACAGCCAACCTGACTCACTTTCTATTTGTTGTAATGTTAAATTGTATCCTAAATTATTTTTCTCTTTCATTCTTAACGGTTGTAATGTCAAAATTTATCTTAAACTAATCATAATATTATTGGGAATATTTTAGAAATAGCAATAATTCTTTTAATAAAACCGCTACTTAACCGGGGTATTTTGGTTTTGAGATAAAAGCTTCATACACTAATCATTTTTTCTAGCTGCACAACACCCTAGCTAAAAAATGAAAAAAATTTAATGAGCTCTTTTTTGTTCTAAAATATATTTTTTTATCTTTCTGACTGCGTTTGACTCAATCTGCCTTACCCTTTCACGGGATATTTGATAAATATCACTTAATTTATCAAGTGTAACAGCCTTATCGCTTAAATTCCTCTTAATAAAAATTTCTTTTTCTCTATCATTTAGTAAATTAATAGATGATTTAATCAATGCTAACTTTCTAGATGATTCCTGATTATTAATTGCCAAATCTTCTGGCAAGGGATCTGAAGACTCTATGTAATTTATAGACTCTACACCGCCATCTGGCGTAGTATTGTTAAGAGAGGTGTCGTTATCATAGAGACGGCTATTCATTTCCACAACGTCATTTTCTGATACGCTAAGATTATTAGCTATATATTTAATACTAGTATCTGATATAGTGTCGTTATTTTCTATTTGTAGTAACTTTTTAATTTTATGAAGATTAAAAAACAATTTTTTTTGAGCAAGGTTGGTGCCTATTTTTACTAGAGACCAAGACCTTAAAATATAATCTTGTATATAGGCTTTAATCCACAAAGAAGCATAAGTTGAAAATCTAAAACCTTTAATGGGATCAAATTTTTTGACAGCTTGCATTAGGCCAAGATTGCCTTCCGAAACCAAGTCAGACAAAGCCAATCCATATTTCTTAAATCCAAACGCCATTTTTGCAACCAACCTTAAATGACTTTGGATTAGTATTTTAGCAGACTCCCTGTCATTGTTTTGACAAACCTTGGTAGCAAGATCATATTCTTCTTCTTTTTCGAGGAGGGGGAATTTCTGTATTTCTTGTAGATATCTTTTAAAATTCAGCTCAAAGTTATTTGATAACCGATTTGAAGATAATATTAATTCACTCATGATTAAAGATAAACTTACTTCCTATAATATAACTTTCACCTGGTCACTTACGCCGACTGACCTTACCATATTATAAGATAAGTCTTGTAAGATTTCAAGAATATTATTATACAGCATACTAACTTGGAAGTGACTTTTGTTTTTACAACTGCTAATAGCAATTTATTTTTATTATTACTATTGGCGGTTGTGGCAACTTAAAATAATATTAATATTATAATTATTAGATCTAATTAAATATACCACATAATAACCACTTAAAACAGCGCGCAATTAAAGCCCAATACCACTTTGATTTAGCCAAATCTTTAAAGCAGGGAGACAGCACAGTAGCATTTCCTAGCTTTAAAGTATTTGCGCTGTAAAATAGTTTCAAGTAAGCTTATTTGAGTTAGACTATTTATAAAAAAGCTACTTTAAGATTACAAAATGCTATGACTATCAACGCCCAAATAGATTTAAAAAAAGAAGTAGTTACTTGAAAAAACACTTTGTATTTATTAATTTTACCTAAAATTTTTAAATAAATTACACTTGTTATCAAGAATAAGGTAAAAACCTCTAAGATAATTATCGTTAGGCATCTCATGTTCCATACATTCACCCACCTACAAACCTAGCAAAAAAGTGAGAGGAGACTGACGAAAAGGTTATGATTAAACTATCAGCAATAAGCAGAATTATTGTTATATTTAATAATTTTCTTTAATTTATTTTATTTTGTTTTGCAGTAGGCATAATACAACATTTTTAGTTTTCTATCTTAAAATATTTTCTAAATTTAAGCCGCTAATGGTTAGGCGGAAGTTCTAAATAAAAATATATCGCCATCTTGTACAACATAGTCTTTACCTTCAATACGCATCTTGCCAGCATCCTTTGCTCCTTGTTCGCCATTTTTTGATATATAATCCCCATAGCAAACCGCCTCCGCTCTAATAAAATGTTTCTCAAAATCACTGTGTATTACTCCTGCAGCCTTAGGAGCTAAAAATCCATTTTTTAATTGCCAAGCATGACATTCTTTGGGGCCGACAGTAAAAAAGGTAATTAGATCTAATAATTTATAACTAGATTTAATAATTTGTGATAGGCCAGTTTCTTTTAAGCCCATAGACTCCAAAAACTCCACCCTTTCGGATTCATCTTCTAAAGTGGAAATTTCTTGCTCTAAATTAGCTGAAATTAGCAAAGTTGGAATATTTTGCTTTGCGCTATAGTCACTAACCAAATTTGAATAATCGTTACCCTTAGAAGCATCATCTTCTGATAAATTACAAACATATAATTGTGGTTTACTGGTAATTAAGCCTAAATTTTTAAACACCTTCTTTTCTTCATGTTCGATTTTTGCTAAATTTGCTGGTTTACTTTCTGCAAGAATAGGAATTACTCTTTTAATAAGATCAATTTGAGTTAACAACTCCTTATCTTTGCTATTTTTGGCTTTTTTTTCTAAATTTGGCAGCCTTTTCTCTAATGACTCAAGATCAGATAAAATTAATTCTAGCTGTATTAATTCTAGGTCACGAATTGGGTCAACATTTCCTTCAACATGAACAATGTCATCGTCTTCAAAACAACGCACCACATTAATAATGGCATCAACCTCCCTGATGTGAGATAAAAATTGGTTACCTAACCCCTCTCCCTTACTAGCATCCTTTACCAAACCGGCAATATCAACAAATTCGATTTGAATGGGAATGATTTTCTCAGAAGATGCAATTTTAGCCAATTTTTGCAAACGACAATCTGGCACAGCAACCTTACTGACATTTGGCTCAATAGTACAAAATGGATAATTAGCAGACTCTGCTTTTGAAGTGCCGGTAATTGCATTAAAAAGAGTTGATTTACCAACATTTGGCAATCCAACAATTCCACATTTAAAAGACATAGATATTTATTTTATTTATTAATATTTTTAAAGTATTATAAACTTCCAAAAGAAGCAAATTTTATTAGACACTTTAGATAATCATTGAAAAAAATATCATACAAAATACAGCATCTCTTTTTCGAGGAAGAAAACAACGCTCTTTTTTTACCAATATTTTTTGCTATTGGCATTCTTTTTGCATTAAAAATTGATTTTCTTGGCGGCTACTTTTACCCAACTGTCCTTTTTTTGCTTATTTTTACCTCTATTTTTATTTATCAAGATAATTTTGCCCTAAAAACTGCCCTAATTTTAGGATTTTTCTTTTTTTTTGGATTTTTATGGATAAAATTTTATTCCGAAAAAGTTATTAGATCTCCACAAATCAAATATGCAATTTATACTAATATTAATGGAAAAATAGCAGCTATTAAAAATTATTATGATCAAAATGAGGAAATTGTCTCACAAAAAATAACCTTAGAAGATTTATCTTTTTCCAGGCCAGAATATAAAAAGAAAAAACCAAAAAAACTAACCAAAAGATATTTTAACAGCAACTTTTTGGGTGAATCAAAATTTTTAGATAAAAATACCTATTATGATCATAAAAAATATCATGATTTTGATGATCATAATTTTAAAATTCCAAAAAAAATTATTATTAACAATAGGATTTCACCAAAAAGTCTTGAAGTTGGAGATTTGATTCAAACAACATCCTTTCTTGAGCCAAATCCTAAAAATAAAATTTTTGATAATTTTAATTATGAAAGAATGTTGTTTTTTGACCAAATCGCAGCAATTGGCTATGCTACAAAAGAGATAAAGATTATTAAAAAAGGCAAAAAAAATAATTTTGAAGCTAAAATTTTGGATTTTAGGCAAAAAATTGCCCAAAAAATAGCAAACATCTTGCCAAAAGATCAATCTAGCATAGTAAACGCTCTATTTTTAGGTTTTCGTGATGAAATTTCCACTGAAAGTCTAGAAAATATTAGAAATTCTGGATTGATGCATCTTTTAGCAATTTCTGGCCTTCACATTGGTTTAGCGGCAGGCTTTTTCTTCTTTCTAATTAGATTTTTATTGTCGCATAGTCATTTTTTAACTTTGCATTATGATATTAAAAAAATTGCTGCGGTTTTGGCAATTTTTACTTCTCTAGGATATTTATTATTAACTGGTATGCCAATTTCAGCCATTCGAGCTTTTTTTATGGTGTTTATGGTATTTTTGGTTATTTTGATTGATAAAAAAATTAACCTTTTTCGTTCAATTGCATTAGCATTTTTTATCATTTTACTATTTAACCCTGCTAATATTTTAGAAATTGGCTTTGCGCTATCCTTTATGGCAGTTTTTTCTATCATTTCCTGCTGTGATTTGTTAAAAAAAAAGGAGGACACCTTACCTAGAAGTTTTTTAGAAAAAGTATTTTTTTACTTTTTGGCAATTATTTTTACCTCCCTTGTTGTACAGATTTTTACCGCTATTTTTATCATTTATCATTTTAACCATTATCAAATCTATGGTATTTTAACCAACTTGATAGCAATTCCTTTGGTTAGTTTTATAATTTTACCCCTTACTTTTATTTCCTTTTTTATGATGGGTGTTGGTCTAGAATTTTTACCATTAGAAATATTAGGGTATTTTATAGAAAAATTATTGAATTTATCAGAATTTGTGGCTAATTTACCAAATTCTAATTTTAGCATTAAGAACATTCCTGACACTTCTTTTTTGCTGATTGTTTTTGGTCAAATTTTGCTTTGCATTTGGCATAGCAAATTAAGATTTATAGGTTTCTTACCAATTTTAATTGGAGTTTCAATTATTTTTTTTACAACACATCCCATATTCTTGATTAACAAGAATGTCAGTTTTTTTGCTATTTTTAAGGATAATAAATTAATTTTATCTAGCGATCGTTCATTTGAAGCTAAAAATTTAGCTAAAAAATTTGGTAAGGAAGAATATTTTTTAATTAAAGAGCGATTTGACAAAGATAATTTTTGTCAGAAAGATTTTTGTCGAGTTAAAATTAATCAAAAAGATATTTTAATTATAAAACAGAGGTTGGAAAAGAATTTTATTTGTAATTTTGAAGGTAGTATGGTAATAAATTTAAATAAAAAATATCTTTTACCAATATGCAAGGGGTTGGAGATGATTAATTATAAAGATCTTCGTGGAAAAGGAATAATAATAAAATAAATGAACAAAAAAATATTACCAAAAGCGATAATTTTTGACTGGGATAACACATTAACCAACACTTGGCCATTAATTAATTACTCCATGAATAAAATGCTAAGAGAGATGGGCCATCAAGAATGGAGTGATGAGGAAATAAAATCCAGAACACACCTTTCAATGCGTGATTATTTTCCACAACTTTTTGGTGATAAGTGGCAAGAGGCAGGGAAAATTTACGTAAATGCTTATCACGAAAAAAATCTTGAAAAATTAGAATTTTTACCAAGAGCTTTGGAGCTTTTAGATTTGCTTAATGCAAAAAATATCCAACTGTTTGTCATTAGCAACAAAAGAGGAAAAACCTTACGAGAAGAGGCGGAAAATTTTGCTGTAACAGATAAATTTGTTAGAATTATTGGTTCACACGATGCTACGGAAGATAAACCTTCAACAAAAGTAGTAGATTTTACCCTTGATGGCACAAATTTAGACCCCAAAGATGACTTAATCTGGTTTATAGGCGATTCTGAAGTTGACCTGCAATGCGCTATTAATAGCACCTGCGTACCCGTTTTATTTGGGCAAGAGCAAAATATTAGTAAGAAATTAAAAGAAAAATCATTGCATTTTAAGAATCAGGAGAAGTTAATTGAATATATTAATAATTTTTGATACAATAAGCTTAAATTATTTTTTTAAGATCTAACCATCTTTGGTGTGTTTCATTTTACAAATGTCCATGCCGCCAAAATCAATAAACGAGCAAAAAACCTCACTATGGCATATTTTATAATAAAAATTATAGATACATTATCTTTTTTTATATTAAAACCTACGTGCCTAAAAAAAAGATTTTGTCAAACTACAGACCAAAATCAATGTAACTTAATTGAAGAAAGTCAACTGGCAAACCTAAAAGAATTATCACAAAGAATAGAATAATAAATTATTATGACTAATTTTTCATTTTCACTAAAAGCAAAATCGGGTAAAGCAAGAAGAGGTGAACTAAAGACCAAACATGGTGCCATTCAAACTCCCGCTTTTATGCCAGTTGGCACTTCTGCTACCGTTAAAGCTATGCATTTGGAAGATGTTGAAAAAGCTGGATCGGAAATTATTCTTGGCAATACCTACCATCTAATGCTCCGACCTGGTGAGGATGTGATTGAAAAAATAGGTGGTTTGCATAAGTTTATGAATTGGACCAGACCCATTTTGACGGACTCTGGGGGGTTTCAGGTCATGTCCCTATCTAAAATTCGTAAAATTACTGAAAAAGGTGTTGAGTTTTCTTCTCATATCGACGGCAAGAAGATTTTACTTACCCCAGAATACTCAATGGAAATTCAAAGAAAGTTAGGATCAGATATTACTATGATTTTTGATGAGTGTATTTCTTTTCCTAATTCTAAGGAAAATGTTGAAAAATCTATGCAACTATCTTTAAGGTGGGCCCAAAGATCAAAAGACGCTTTTGTTAAGAGGGCTGGTTATGGTTTGTTTGGTATTGTTCAGGGTGGTATTTTTGCAGATCTGAGAGAAGAATCTGCAAAAAAATTAATTGAAATTAATTTTGATGGCTATGCCATTGGTGGATTAGCTGTTGGTGAGGGACAAGAATTAATGTTACAAACCTTAGACTCAACAACGCCACATTTACCGGAAGATAAACCAAGATATTTGATGGGAGTTGGCAAGCCGGATGACATTAGAGAGGCAGTAAAAAGAGGTGTCGATATGTTTGATTGCGTTATTCCAACTAGATCAGGCCGCAATGGTCAAGCTTTTACCAGCGAAGGTGTAATCAACATTAAAAATGCCAAATATATTGCTGACAAAACTCCGCTTGATTCAAATTGCAATTGTAGGGTTTGTCAGAACTTCTCGCGCTCATACCTAAATCATCTTGTTAAATCTAACGAAATTTTAGGTGCCATGTTAATGAGTGAGCATAATATTTATTTTTATAGCAAGCTATGATGAGGAGAATCCGCAGAGAAATAGAAGAAGGTATATTTTAAAAGACAAAGCTTGCCTTATTAAAAAAAATTGCAAATTTTTATTTCTATATTTGTTGTTTTTTTTCTAACTTCTTAGTCCAACTATACCAAGCTTTATTTAGTTAATTATATTAAATGCTAGACTTTTTTAGTTGACTATTTGCAGGCCAATTTAGTACAATTGGGTTTGTATTATAATTTATTTTTTAAGCTTATGTCAGAGAAGATTTCAAAAAAAACAGAAAAGAAGAAGGGTTCATTTAAAGTAAAAATTGACGAATCTAGAAATGATAAATTAACTGACTTTGGTAAAACCGTATTAGAAGACAGATATCTTTTGCCTAACGAAAGCTACCAAGAATTATTTGCCAGAGTTGCCGGCTACTATGCCGATTCTCAAGCCCACGCTGATAGGCTGTATAACTATATATCTAATCTTTGGTTTATGCCAGCAACCCCTATTTTAAGTAATGGAGGAACCGATCGTGGCTTACCTATATCATGCTTTTTAAATGAATGTGAAGACTCCTTAAGAGGAATTACTGAACTTTGGAATGAGAATGTTTGGTTAGCATCGAAGGGTGGTGGAATTGGTAGTTACTGGGGCAATGTACGCTCAATTGGTGAAACTGTCAGAGGTAACGGAAAAACTTCTGGAATCGTTCCTTTTATTAAAGTTATGGATTCACAAACTTTAGCTATCTCTCAGGGTAGCTTAAGGCGCGGTAGTGCTGCAGTTTATTTACCTATCTCTCATCCTGAAATTGAAGAATTTATTGACATTCGCCGTCCAACTGGTGGCGACAGCAACAGAAGATCTTTAAATTTACACCATGGCGTTGCCATTACTGATGAATTTATGAAGGCTGTTAAAAATAACAAAGACTTTGCTCTTAGAAGTCCACATGATAAAAAAACAATTGAAAAGGTTAACGCTAGGGATCTTTGGATTAAATTAATTACAGCAAGAATTGAAACTGGTGAGCCTTATTTGCTATTTATTGACACAGTTAACAAGTCCAGACCCAAACATCAGAAGAAGCTTGGCTTAAAAGTTAAAACCTCTAACTTATGCTCAGAAATTACTTTGCCAACCGGCCTTGATCACCTAGACAAGTTTAGAACCGCTGTTTGCTGCTTATCTTCTCTTAATTTAGAAACTTATGATGAGTGGAAAGGAGATGAGCAGCTCATAGCAGATGTTGTGAGGTTTATTGATAATGTTTTACAAGATTTTATTAATACGGCACCAAAATCAATGGCTAGAGCAGCTTATTCTGCAACTCGAGAAAGATCAATTGGTCTTGGCGTTATGGGTTTAAACTCATTTTTACAAAGTAAAAATGTACCTATTGAATCTGCAATGGCTAAGGTTTGGAACAAAAAAATCTTTCAGCATATTAAATCTCAAGCAAGCTCTGCATCAAAAACTTTAGCAGAAGAAAAAGGCCCGTGTCCAGACGCTAAAGATGCTGGCATGAGTGAAAGATTTTCAAATATAATGGCAATTGCACCAACCGCATCTATTTCTATTATTGCTGCCAATGCATCTCCTGGAATTGAGCCATATGCCGCTAACAGCTTTACACAAAAAACCCTAACAGGCTCATTTAATGTTAAGAACAAAAATCTGGTTAAGCTACTCAAAGAAAAAGGTAAAAACACTGAAGAAATTTGGTCTTCCATCACAACCAACGAAGGATCTGTGCAGCATTTGGACTTTTTAGATGATCATGAAAAAACAGTATTTAAAACCGCTCAGGAAATTGATCAATTTTGGTTAGTTGATTTGGCTGCTGATCGCTCTGAATATATCTGTCAGGCTCAGAGTTTAAATTTATTCTTTCCTGGAGATGTTTCTAAAAAATATCTTCACGATGTTCATTTTAGAGCTTGGGAAAGAGGAGTTAAAAGCCTATATTACTGTAGATCAACTTCTGTCCAAAGGGCTGACAAGGTTTCAACAAAAGTCAAAAGAAATACAGGCAACGATGGCGCTGAAGCTGCAAATGATGCCAACAAATATGACGAGTGTCTTGCTTGCCAATAAATAGTGAATAAAATTTAGGAAATTTTGTTGTTATGTAAAAATATTTTAAACCTTACTCTTCTAAATTAATGTAAGCTTGAACTACAAATTGAGTCAAAATATCTAATATCTCACTAAAATTATATAATTTATAACTTTACCAGCTATTTTGTCTAATTAGCAAAGAACCTGCCTAGATTAACTTATGAAAATAAAACTTTGTGGTTTTACAGACCAAGAATCGATTAATTTTACTTTAAAATACCAACCCGATTTTATGGGTTTTATATTTTATCCTCCCTCCAAGAGGAACACCACCCTAGGTAAGGCAAAAAAATTCTCTCAAATTAACTTTGGTAAAACTAAAAAAATAGCGGTAATTGTTGACGCTAAAGATGACAAGATTGTCAAAATAATTGAAAATTTAAAACCTGATTTTCTACAGCTACATGGGCAAGAAGATGCAACAAGATGTCAAGATATAAAAAATAAATTTAATTTGCCTATTATTAAATCTATTGCCATTTCTAACGACTCTAATAAAAAAGAAATTCAAAGCTACATTGATCAATATCAAAAGATAGCTAATTTTTTACTTTTTGATGCTCAAACTAGTGAAAAGGGTGGCTCTGGATTAAGTTTTGATTGGAAAATATTACAAAGCCTGAACTTAAAAGAAAATTATTTTCTCTCTGGCGGACTTAATATTGATAATTTTTTAAAAGCTGCTGAAATTTCTGGTAGCAACCTTTTTGATCTATCTTCTGGAATTGAAGAAAGCAAGGGTATAAAATCGTTAAACAAGATTAGAAATTTAATGATTTTTTTTAATGAGTTTAAACAAACCTAGTCACTTAGGACACAGATCCAGAATGAGGGAAAAGTTCTTGAGTAATAGCAAGTCTTTATTGGATTACGAAATTCTGGAAATGCTACTATTTTCTTCTAGCTCTCGTAAAGATACCAAACTAATTGCCAAAACATTATTAATAAAATTTGGCAGCATCTCCAACATTATAAATGCTGACGATAACTTACTAAAAGAATGTTCTAATGTTACTGATTCGGTGCTAGTCAGTATTAAGTTAATAAAGGAAGTTATTATTAGAGAGTCTAAAGACAAAGTAACAAAAGTAAATGTCATTGATAATTGGCAAGAAATGTTAAAATATTGTCAGAACAACATTGCTAATTTAAAAAATGAAAAAATGCATATTTTATTTTTAGACAAGCAATATAAATTGATTTCTGATCGAGTTTACGGTGGATACGAATCTATAGACAATATTATTATCAATAAAAACAATATAATTAAAGATGCATTAAATTTGTCTTGCTCATATGTTATTTTATGCCACAATCACCCGTCTGACAATCCCAAGCCATCTAGAAAAGATATTAGCAACACAAAAAAGATTAAAGATTATTTAGAAAATATTGCAATCAAAATGTTAGATCATATAATTGTAACAAAAAGTGGCAGATATTATAGTTTTCAAGAAGATAGTATGTTATGAATAAAAAAAAAGTAAGAATAGCGATAATAATTTCAGGATTTGGCTCAAATATGGAGTCATTAATTAATTATAGCCTAAAAAAGGAGTCTAATTATGAAGTGGCATTAGTTGTATCAAACAACCCTACTGCCTTAGGAATAAAAAAAGCCCAGAATAAAGATATTAAACATATTATTATTAATCACAAAGACTATTCTTCTAGAAAAGAGTTTGAAGAAGAAGTTGATAGAGAAATTGAAACAGAAGGTTGCCAAATAATCTGTCTGGCTGGGTTTACAAGAGTTCTTACCAAGCACTTTACTGATAAATGGGTAAATAAATTAATAAACATACACCCCTCTTTGCTACCAAAACATAAGGGGATGGACGCCATAAAACAAGCATTTGACTCTGGAGATAGCAAATCTGGATGTACAGTGCATTATGTTAATGAAAATATCGATGCTGGCGAAATTATATCTCAACAAAGCGTTGATATTAATAAAAAAGACACTTTATCTGATGTAAGGGAAAAAGTTTCTGAGCAAGAATTAAAAATACTCCCTCTAGCTATAGACAAAATTGCAAAAGAAATAAGAAATGCATAATTTTTCTTTAAAAATTATAACATTAACAGCCATTTTTATATATGGATTTGATTCATACGCTTCAAGGCTTAAGGAAAGGGATTACTTTGCCTCTCTTAGATCATCTAAAAGCAATATAAGATTTGGTCCAGGAATGAATTATGATGTAAAATATATATTAAAACTTAAATTAATGCCAATCAAAGTAACTGCAGAATATGACAATTGGTTAGAAATTAAGGATTTTGAGGGCGAAGAAGGTTGGGTCAATAAAAGCCTTATTACAAAAAGAAAAACATCAATTGTTGTTACTAATAAAAAATTTATTACCGTACATAAATCAGATTTCTCTAAATCAAAAACCGTTGTTAGACTTGAAAATAATGTTATTTTAGATGTTGTAAAATGTACTCAAGATTGGTGCTACATTAAGGTAGAAGGTAAAAAAGGTTGGGTAAAAAAATCTAACATATGGGGGTGGAAAGGTAAATAATTATTTTTTAATGAATATAGGAAAATCAATATCAAATTATAAATGGGTAGAAAACAAATCTGACCCTAGGAAGTCAGAATTTATAAGACAAAAATACAATNTNTNTNCCTCTGTNAGTAAAATACTATCTGGCAAAAATATAGAAATAGATGAAATACCGCATTTTTTAGAACCAACCATCAAATACAACCTTCCTAACCCATTTGATTTATTGGATATGGGCGTAGCTTGTGAAAAACTAACCTCTTCCATTAAAGAAAAAAAGAAAATTACTGTTTTTGGAGATTATGATGTTGATGGCGCTACATCGTCTGCCCTTTTAAAAAGGTTTTTTGGCATGATTGGTGTTGAGATCGATATTTATATCCCTGATCGAATATTAGAAGGTTACGGACCAAACAAGGATGCTTTATTAAAACTAAAAGAGTCTGGCACTGATTTAGTTATCACCGTAGATTGCGGCACGTTGGCCTTTGAGCCATTTGAAGAGGCAGCAAAGTCTGGACTTGATATTATTGTTATTGACCACCATATTGGTGCTACGGAAAATCCCAAAGCCTTAGCCATCATAAACCCCAACCGCCTCGATGAAAAGTTTCCTCATAAAAATATCGCAGCAGTTGCTGTTTGTTTTTTATTGATTGTGGGTCTTAATAAAAAATTAAGAGAGGAGGGGTTTTATAAAAAAAATAACCTTAAAGAACCAAACTTAATGTCCTTGTTAGACTTGGTGGCCCTTGGAACTGTTTGTGATGTTATGCCACTTACTGGAATTAATCGCGCCTTTGTGAACCAAGGTCTTAAAGTCATGAAACAAAGAAACAATGTAGGCCTAAAAGAGCTGTCTGATATGGCAGCTATTGATCAAGAAATCAGCGCTTATCATCTTGGTTTTGTGCTGGGACCTAGAATTAATGCTGGAGGTAGGGTTGGAAAGTCAGATTTAGGAGCTCAGCTGCTTTCTACCAATAATGAATTTAAAGCTAAGGAGTTAGCAAAAAGTTTAGATAATTTTAATAAATCTCGCAAAGATATTGAAAATAGAATACTGTTAGAAGTTGACGAACAAATAAAAAAGGGTAAATTATATAAAGATTCTGTGATTGTTGCTTACAGCAAAGATTGGCATCAAGGTGTCATTGGTATTACCGCTTCTCGAATTAAAGAAAAATACAATAAACCAACAGCTATTCTGTCAATTGACGAAAATAATGTTGGCAAAGCCTCATGTAGATCTATTGAAAATGTTGATTTTGGCTCAGCAGTTCTTAAAGCAAAGTTAAATAATATTTTAATAGAGGGTGGCGGTCACAAAATGGCTGCTGGATTTTCTATAAATATGGAAAAAATTACTGAATTAAAAGAGTTTTTTAAATCAGAATTACAAGAAACTGTTGAAAAACACTCCAGAGAAAGAGTTTTTTATTATGATGACATTTTAGATATAAATAGCGCTAATATTAAACTAGTAGAAAAATTAAAATCCTTAGAGCCTTTTGGCAGCGGTAATAAAAAACCCAGATTTGTCATTAAAGATTTGAACATTATAAAAGCTAATTTAATTGGGGCCAATAAAAACCACATAAAATGCCTATTTTCTGCTAAAAATATAACAGGATTTGCTGGTAATTTGTCGGCCATTGTTTTTAATATTGAGGAAAGTAAACTGGCAGAAGTTTTGCTCACTAAAAACAAAGGTAAGAAATTATCCATTGTTGGCACATTGGATATTAACAGCTGGATGGGTCTTGATAATTTACAAATTATAATTGAAGATTTATTAATTTAAAATTGTTTAAAATGCATGTTCCACGTGGAACATTTTATTAAAAAATAATATTATGAGTCCAAAAATTACTTATAAACAACATTATATCGAACAAAGCCAATCAGCTAATTTTTTAAAAGCCTGTGTTTTTGGTATAAGTAAAGCACTTATTGCCCACACCCCACCAATCACTGAATCCCTTTTTAATTTGTTGTGGTGTGCAAAAATAAGGGGTAAATTATTATTTTGCTTTTCTAGATTTATAACTTCTTTTTCCTTGATTGTAAGAAAAAACAGTAATGATAAAGCAGAAGCTGCCACTAAAAATGCCCTTGCACAATGTAGATTTGTTACAAAAAAAATTAACTTCCAAACAATAGCAGAAATACTTTATTTTGTTATAGATCGATTGGTTGATAGACCAAGAAGGATTATAAAAAATATCCATGGGGTATGTAAAGTTACTGCTAATGATTTTTTACACATATCATCCTCAGTTGAACCTGACTTTTTAGAATATATTACTACTTTACGGCACGCAACAAAGCATCTGTAGCTAAACTGGATAAAGCATTGTCCTCCGAAGACAAAGATTGTAGGTTCAAATCCTATCAGATGCACCAAGCTTTATAACAATTGTTCCATGTGGAACATTTTTAATAATTATGAACAATATTTTCGATTTAAATTCTCCCTTTCAGCCAGCAGGAGATCAACCAAAAGCTATAAAATCTCTAATTAAAGGACTTGAAGAAAGGAAAAAAGACCAGGTATTGCTTGGCGTAACTGGATCAGGAAAGACATATACTATGGCTAATGTCATAAAGAAAACTGGTCGTCCCGCCTTAATCATGGCTCACAATAAAACCTTAGCTGCACAAATTTATGGCGAAATGAAAGAATTTTTTCCTAATAACACCATAGGTTATTTTGTTTCCTATTATGATTATTATCAACCAGAATCCTACATCCCCAAAACTGATACCTTTATTGAAAAAGACTCTTCTATTAACGAACAAATTGATCGCTTGAGGCATTTTAGTACTAGAGCTTTGTTTGAAAAAAAAGATGTTATTGTTGTTTCTTCAGTCTCGTGTATTTATGGCATTGGGTCATCGGAGTTCTATTCCAAAATGAAGCTAAATTTAGATGTTGGTCAAGAAATTAACCGCCAAGAAATACTAAATCAATTAGCTATATTACAATATAATCGTAATGATATTGATTTTTCCCGAGGTAGCTTTAGGGTACAAGGAGATGTAATTGATATATTTCCCTCACATTTAGACGAGTCTGCCTGGAAAATATCTATGTTTGGTGATGAAATTGAAGAATTGACTGAATTTGACCCACTGACAGGTCAGGTTTACCAATGTCTAAAAGGAATTTCTATATATCCTAGTTCACATTATATTACACCAAAGGAAGCTGTAATTGAAGCCATTAAAAATATTAAAGCTGATTTAAAAATTAGAATTGATGAGTTTATATCACAAAACAGACTATTGGAGGCCCAAAGAATAGAGCAAAGAACTAATTACGACATGGAAATAATGCTAGAAACCGGCACCTGTAAAGGAATAGAAAATTATTCACGTTATTTAACTGGACGTAAAGCTGGCACAAATCCACCGACATTGTTTGAATATCTGCCAAAAGATGCGTTGTTATTTTTAGACGAGTCTCATGTTTCTGTACCTCAAATTGGAGCAATGTATAAGGGCGATTTTTCACGAAAAGGCAATTTAGTTGAACATGGCTTTAGATTACCGAGCGCTAAAGATAATCGTCCTTTAAAATTTGAAGAGTGGGAAAGTATAAGACCTCAAACTATTTATATTTCAGCTACTCCTGGTAAATATGAAATTGAAAAAACATCTGGAGAGGTAGTGGAGCAGCTGATTAGGCCAACAGGCTTAACCGACCCTGAATATGAAATAAGACCAGCCACAGGTCAAATAGATGACTTATTGGTAGAAGTGCAAAAAACTATAAAAAAAGGTTTTAGGGTTTTGGTTACAACTTTAACTAAAAAAATGGCAGAGGACTTAAATGATTATTTAACTGAAATCTCTATCAAGACATCTTATATTCACTCAGAGGTTGAAACCCTAGAGCGAATTGAGATTATTAATAATCTTAGAAAGGGTATTTTTGATGTTTTAATTGGAGTTAATTTACTTAGAGAGGGTTTAGACATACCAGAGTGTGCATTAGTTGCAATTTTAGATGCTGATAAGGAAGGTTTTCTAAGAAACGAAACCTCCTTAATTCAGACGATAGGTAGAGCAGCTAGGAATAAAGAAAGTAAGGTAATTTTATATGCCGACAAAATTACTAACTCTATTAAAAAAGCCACAGCAGAAACAGATAGGAGAAGAAAAATACAACAAGACCATAATAAAAAATACAATATTACACCCAAAACCACCAAGAAATCTTTTTCCTCACCTCTTGATGCACTTTATAAAGATAAAAATTCAAAAATTACTTATGAACTTGATGAAAAATACGGAGACATAATAGAAATGGTTAAAAAGGGTGATTTAGCCATTTTAGATAGAAAAATAGTGGATGCTAGAAAGAAAATGCTTGAATTGGCTGGTAATCTTGATTTTGAAGGCGCAGCTAGGTATAGAGATGAGATTAAGGAGCTAGAAAAATTAAAAATGATGTGAATGTTCCACGTAGAACATTTATCATAACATCTTCTATCTTGCGGTTTTAGTAGGTTAGTCTTGGTTGGTACTAATAAGTACGGGGAAGGTCTTTTGAACACAATACAAACCGGTAATACCACAAATAGCATTTTATGAATCCTATAATATAAACACAACATTACTTACAAGCTGTTTTATTGCCAGCAGAAGGTTTAACAAAAAACCCATTCTCAGAATTTGCGGCAAATGTAGTTGTTCTAAATATCTTTAGGCATCCAAAATGTTTCAAAACAAAGTAAGTGGAAAAACAGAAGAAAAAAATTGGTCTTGTGTTTTTTGAAAAATCTTTAGAGTTTACAACGCGCCTCAATATAGTCAAAATAACCAAAGAAATAACTTAGCTAAATTTACAACTATAATTAAATTAATTAAAGCAGCCTGCCGCGTTATAAATATTTACCTTTTGCAAATATTTTATTTATTAGCCATAGCTTTGTTGCATTCAGAAAGAATTTTAGAATTTCTAACTACAACATTAGAGGTAAAAAAATCATCTTTTTTTACCATAATTTTACCATCTTTAATGTCTTCGAGATTAAAGTCTGAATTTTCTTGCCACTTATTGGTAAAAACCTGATCAATATTTGCAAAATTTGGATTATCCTGTAACAAAGATGTTTTTAGAGACTCAGCTCCTAAAAAGCCAAGATGTAAGTTTAATTTTTTAGCCAAATCTGCTATGACACTTTCTTCATTTTCTACTTCATCAGCAACAAAAATTGCTGGATTAGATTTTTGTATTCTACCCTCAATATTAACAAAAAGATTATCTCTTTGGGCAAAGGATGGTGCAGGAATAATAATATCAGCGTTATGTGCCCCATTTTCACCAAAAGCACCGTGATAAATAACAAAGGTTTCAGATAAATCAGCAAACTCAATGTTATCTTCAGCAAGTAGATACAAAGCTTTGATTTTACCTTTTTTACAACTATCTAGGATAGTTTTTTTGTGAATTTTATCATTTTTAGAAACAAAACCAAGATCTAAAGCGCCTGTTAAACTGGCATTATCATGCATAATGTTGAAGCCATNCCAACCTTGCTTAATAAAATCATACTTTTTAACAATTTCCTTAATTAAAGATAGGGTATCATGAGCCACACTACCACTTAAAACCTCTTCTCCGAGGATAATCATTGGCTTTTTTGATGATTTAAGTATTTTAGCATAGTCGTTTTTACCTAATAGAATATCTTTTAAAATTGAAATATTTAAACCTAAGTTATCATATTTATAAGTTAAGTCGGCATCAACACCAATTGCTGCTATTTGTAACTGACCACTTAGGTATCTACTTCTAATCCTGGCGTTAATAATTGGCGATGTTTTTCTAACATTACATCCAACAATTAGACAAGAATCAGCTTCTTCAATATTTTCTATACCAGTGTTAAATACATAAGTAGAACGATCCTTAGGACTTAAAATAGAAGATTGTGACCGACAATCAATATTGTCACTGCCAATTTTTTCCATTAACTTCTTTAAGGCAAAAACTTCATAAACTCCTGATAAATTGCCACTTAGAGCAGCAATTTCTTCTGCCCGCAACCGGGAAAACTTCTCTTTTATTACGTTTAAGGCATCATCTTTTGTTGCCGCTATTAATTTACCATCTTTTTTGATATAATACTTATCTAATCTTTGGTATTTAAGGGCATCATAACAAAATCTAGCTTTGTCAGAGATCCACTCTTCGTTAATTTCTTCGTTTACCATTGGTAAAATACGCATTACCTCATTACCACGAGAATCTATGCGGATATTGCTACCGGTAGCATCCATAATATCAATGGAATTGGTCTTTTTTAATTCCCAACTTCTAGCTTTAAAAGCGTAAGGTTTAGAAGTTAAAGCGCCAACTGGACAAAGATCAATAATGTTTCCAGAAAGTTCTGAAGTAAGAGATTTGTTAATATAGGTAGTAATCTCGGTATCTTCACCACGATTAATGGCACCAAGCTCTGTTGTGCCAGCAACATCTGTAATAAAACGTACACACCTAGTACAATGGATACATCTCGTCATATGGGTTTTAATTAGTGGACCCATGTTTTTTTCTTTTACAGCCCTTTTATCTTCATCAAACTCACTATGATCTTTACCATAAATGTAGGATTGATCTTGCAAATCACATTCTCCACCTTGGTCACAAATTGGACAATCAAGGGGGTGGTTAGCAAGCAAAAACTCCATCGCCCCTTCTCTAGCCTTTTTAACCATTGGACTATCTGTCTTGATTTTCATACCCTCAGAAACACTCATAGCACAAGAAGCAACTGGCTTTGGTGGACCACCTTCAAGCTCGACAAGGCACATTCGGCAATTGCCAGCAATTTTTAATCTTTCGTGATAACAAAAGCGAGGAATCTCAACATCAGCTATGTCGCATGCCTGAATTATTGTAATATCTTTAGGAACCTCAATCTCCTTATTGTTAATTGTAACTTTTACGTTCATAGAAATAATTTACTTATAAAATAACCAACAAAAACAGCAACCAAAGACAGAAAAACAGACAATGATAAATATATAAAAGCTGTCCATAGCTGATTTTGTTCTACCAGTTTTAAAATATCTAACGAGAAGGTAGAAAAGGTTGTAAAACCACCAAACAATCCAATTATCAGGAATAATTTTAAATTTTCATTAAAAAACTCACTATTTTTAGCAAAATAATAGCAAAGACCAATTAAAAATGACCCTATAATATTAACAGATATAGTTGCTAAAGGTAAGGGAGATTTAAAATAAAACTGAATAAAATTAGATAATAAATATCTTAAAAGAGATCCTAATGCCCCACCAATTGCAATAAAAATAAAGTTCATTTATTTTTCTGATTTTGGAATAAAACTATTTGTTACTTTTGGTTTTGTATTTTTTTCACTCTTGTCAATTTTTCTGTCTTTTAATAAAGATTTAATTTCACTACCTGTTAAGGTTTCATATTTTAAAAGAGACTTGGCTAGCAATTCAAAATCTTCTTTTTTATTAGTCAAAATATTTTTTGCTTGTTTAGAGGCATTTAAAATAATTTTCTTAATTTCTTGATCAACATTTTTAGCAGTTTCTTCGGAGAGAGTTTTTGATTGCTGATATGGGTTTTCGTTGTCATTACCACAATCAACAGGCCCAATTTTATCATTTAATCCCCACTTTGTAACCATTGATCTTGCCATTTTAGTTGCTTGTTCAATGTCAGAAGATGCTCCTGTTGTAACCTTATCATAGCCAAAAATCATTTCTTCAGCTACTCTACCACCCATAGCAACAGCTAAATCATCAATTAACTTTGCTCTAGTTAATGAAAAGCGGTCTTTTTCTGGCAACCTCATAACCAAACCTAAAGCACGACCTCTTGGTACAATAGTTGCTTTATGAATTGGATCAGAATTGGGAGAGTTTATAGCAACAATAGCATGTCCAGCTTCATGATAGGCTGTTAAGGACTTTTCATCATCATCCATAACCATCTTTTTTCTTTCAGCTCCCATCATAATTTTATCCTTAGCATATTCCATATTTTGCATCGTTACTACTTTTTGATTATTTTTAGCGGCAGTTAAAGCTGCCTCATTCACCAAGTTTGCAAGGTCAGCACCAGAAAAAGCTGGGGTACCACGGGCGATAATTTTACTATCAATATTATGAGATTTGATCTTTTTTAAATGAACCTTAAGAATTTCATCACGACCAATAATGTCTGGATTTGGAACTGTAACTTGACGATCAAATCTACCAGGACGAAGAAGGGCGTTATCCAAAACATCCGGCCTATTAGTAGCAGCAATAATAATAATTCCTTCATTTGCTGCAAAACCGTCCATCTCTACTAAAAGCTGGTTTAAAGTCTGCTCCCTTTCATCATTACCACCACCAACACCACTACCACGATGTCGGCCAACCGCATCAATTTCATCAATAAAAATTAAGCAAGGGGCGTTTTGTTTACCTTGCTCAAACATATCTCTTACTCGGCTAGCGCCAACACCAACAAACATTTCAACAAAATCAGAACCAGAAATAGAAAAAAAAGGAACACTAGCTTCTCCAGCAACAGCTCTTGCTAGAAGGGTTTTGCCGGTACCGGGCGATCCTATCAAAAGGCAACCTTTAGGAATTTTTGCTCCTAAATCCGTATACTTTTTATGATTTTTAAGAAAATCAACAATCTCAATCAACTCTTCTTTAGCTTCATCGATACCAGCAACATCCTTAAAGGTAACTTTGTTTTTATTTTCTTGTAGTAGTTTTGCTTTAGACTTACCAAAACCAAAGGCCTTGCCACCACCACCCGCAGCTCCTTTAAAAAGAAAAATCCAAAGACCTATTAGAACAATAAAAGGCAGCCAACCTAAAAGACTCCCTAAGACTTTTCCTACCTTACTAACTGTTGGCTTAGCATCTATTGCTACATTTTTTGCTTCTAATTTTTCAATTAATCTTGGGTCGTCAGGTAAAAATACATAAAAATCCTGTCCGTTAGAATTAAAAGTTAACTCCCTGCCTTTGATCTGAACTTCGTTAACAGATCCTGAATTTATTTGTTTAATAAATTCATGATATTTTATTTCTGTGGAACCTACATTGGATCCAACGACAAAAAACTCTGAAAATAAAACAAATCCAATAAATATTGCAATCCATATAATAAAATTCTTTTTATTATTTGGCTTTTTGTTATTTTTGTTATTTTTGTTTGGTTGATTAATCATATTATTTTTTCCATCTATTATGAACCCAGAACCATTGCTCTGGATATTGTTTAACCCACTTTTCAATAGTTTTATTGATTTGTCTGGTAATTTTATAAATTTTCTTATCCATTGTCAATTCTTTATCTTTAGGTATCTCTAAAGAATTAGAAATTTCTAAATTAAATTTAGTAGTATTATCTTTGCGAATAATTCTTACAGGAACCAAGGGGACTTTATATTTTAAAGATAATTTTGCTAAAGAAGGAGAAGTTAAAGCATTGCGACCAAAAAATGGGACCCTAATACCATCACCAACTCTTTGATCAGCCATGATGATAATAAATTCATTGTTTTTTAAACATTTTATTATCTCCTTACTTCCTGACGATCCCTTACTGATCATTTTAATACCCTGTCTTTGGTCAATGGATAATAGTTGATCCACATATTTATTATTTAGTGGTCGATAAAGAATTTTACACCTAAAATCATTAATAGTAAAATATTTAGCACCCACCTCCCAGCCACCATAGTGAGCAGAAAATAAGATACCCCCCTTTGTAGATTTTTTTAATTTTTGCATGTTTTTTTGGGAGTTTTTATCTAGATCAACAATTTTATTAAATTCTTTTTTAGGTTTTTTATTAATAAAATAGTATTCTGTAATTGTCATACCTAGATTTTCCCACATCTTATTTAAAACATTATCTACTTGTTGATCATTAAGTTTTCTTAATGAGTTTTTGATATTTTTTTTAGCTAAATTGTGAACTGATAACGTTTTTCCTACCAACTTCACTAAAAAAACAGATAGTTTGGTTGATTTTTTAAAACCTATTATTTTAAAAATTAGAATAAATATTTTAACCAAAATATATTCTAGAATATAACGAATTTCTTTAAAAATTTTCATTTAATTAAATTTTTCTCTTGCTTTAAAAGCTATACTTATTGTTCCTTCATCGAGATAATCTAACTCACTTCCTATTGGAATACCATTGGCTAGTTTTGAAATTTTAATATTAAATTCTTGTAAAATTTCTGACAAATAATAGGAAGTAGTGATACCATCAATTGTTGGGTTGATAGCAATAATAACTTCTTCAACATTATTATTTTTTACCCTTTCAATCAATGAATTAATATTTAAGTCTTCTAATGTTTTTCCTAAAATTGCCGATAAAACCCCGCCTAAAACGTGATATTTACCATTAAAAATTTTATTTTTTTCTAAAGCCCAAATATCAGAAACATCTTCAACTACACAAATCATCTTATTGTCTCTTTTTGGATCTGTACAAATTGAACAAACCTCTGTGATATCAAGATTACCACAAACATTACATGTTTTAGTTTTATCTTTAACCAAAGTCATATCTTCAATTAAAGACTCCATCAAGGTATCTTTGTGTTGTAACAAATGTAATACAAATCTGCGTGATGATCTAGGACCAAATGTTGGTAATTTTGATAGTTTTTTAACTAAATTATTAAGATTATCCATTAATTATTTTTATTATTATCAAATATATCTAAAAATACTTCACTATTCCAGCCCTAAAAGTTCTAATGTTTGATTTTAAAATACTAAGATTCGATTGCCTTTCTTGATATGAAACCCTAAAAGCTAAATCAAAAATATAGGGATCAAATTGTAAACCTCCACCATATAAAAATACAGTTTCATGAGATTTAAAATTATTAAAATCTGATATTTTATGTATTTTTAAACTGTTATTTATATCAGATATACCAGCTTCTAAAAATAAATCTATAAAACCATCTCCAACAATTGGTATAAAAAATAAAGTAGAAATATCTAACATCTCTACTTTGGAAGATGATTTTTTGTTTGCTATTTGACCTTTAAAATCAGTAGATTTAGATATGAATTTACTAAAATTAGCGTTAAAACCTAAATATTTTATAGGCCTTAAATGTAATCCAAGAGCAATGTTGTTAAAGTTTTTTAAATCATTTTCAAAGCTTTTTCTTTTAAAATTATTCTTCTCAATATAGCTAGTTTGATGTTCTAATGTTATAGCAGACTTAAACATCAAGTCTTCTACAGATAAAGCAAATATTGTTTTAGGAAATATTATTATTAGTAATATAAGTATTTTTATTTTTTTTATCATTGTAATTAAATTATAAATAATAACTATTTTTAATAGTATTTAAAAAATCATAAAAACATTTATATTATGTTTTTGTTAAAATATCAATTACCACAAAAGTACTATTAAGTACTTTTTTTTAAAAAAAATTGATATAAAATTTCTTTAAAACAAATTTTAGTACTATAATAATTTATTAATGTTTAAGAAAAAAGGGAAAAAAAACAAAACAGATATAAAATTAGGACAAATAGCTAATAATTTAAAAAATAATAGATCTTTATTACTTTATTCTTTTTTTATTTTATCTATTATATTATCGTTAATTATTGATGGTTTTGCAGAATTAAAATTTATAATTATCTTTTCTTTAGTTGCTATTTCCATATGTTCTTTCTTTTACAAAAAAAAAGGTTTGATAAAGGATTTTGTATTAATTATATTTTTTGCTATATCATTCAGATCATTAGTTGCAGAACCTTTTCATATACCTTCTGGATCTATGAAGCCTAATTTACTAATACATGATTATATAATCGTATCTAAGTTAACTTATGGATATAGTAGATATTCATTACCTTTTGGATTAAATTTTTTTTCTGGAAGAGTTTTTAATAAAACCCCCGAAAGAGGTGATGTTGCTGTATTTAAAAAACCCAACAAGACAAATATTAACTATATCAAGAGAATAATTGGCCTTCCTGGTGATAAAATTCAAATGATGGGTGGTAAGTTATTTATCAATGGTGTAAAAATTAAAACAGAAAAGGATGGGTATTTTCAAGATACCTTTAAAGATGGTAATAAATTTAATATTCCCCAATTTAAGGAAACATTACCTAATAATAAAATAGTCAAGGTAATAGATCTTGGTACTTTTAGTAAAGATAATACTAAAGAATACTTTGTTACTGATGGTTATTATTTTGTTATGGGTGATAATAGAGATAATTCTGAAGATAGTAGATTTGAAAATAGTGTGGGATTAATTCCTCATGAAAATTTAGTTGGAGAAGCAAAAATTATATTTTTCTCAGCGAAATATCCCTTTTTGCAGTTTTGGAAATGGCCTTTTAATATTAGGCTTGATAGAATTTTTAAATTAATAAAATAATATGTCTTTTAACTTTAGTGAAGAAAATTTAATAAAATCAAAAGAAATTATAGCGAAATACCCTAAAGAAAGGTTTAAATCAGCTATTATGCCATTACTTGATTTGGCTCAAAGACAAAATAATAACTATATATCAAAAGATATTATTGAACACTTGTCAGAATTGTTAGATTTACCTGTAATTCATATTTATGAAGTTGCTAGCTTTTACTCAATGTATAATTTAGAACCTGTTGGTAAATATTTAATTCAAGTTTGCGGTACTACTCCATGTAGTTTATGCGGTTCAAAAAAAATAATAGAAGATATAGAGAAATATTTAAAAATAAATACAAATCAAACTACAAAAGATAATTTATTCACTTTAAGAGAAGTTGAATGTTTAGGAGCTTGCGTAAATGCTCCTATGCTTCAAATTAACGATGATTACTATGAAAAATTAGATAAAAAAAAGGTAGTAGAAATTCTTAAGAAACTAAGTAATTCTTAATAAATTATAGGTTTATTAGTTTGTTAATTTTTTTTTTATACAAATAGATCATAAAAACATAATATATTAATCTACTTTTTATAACTCCTTACTAAATCTAAGACAAATTCAACATTTTCAATCGGAGTATCCTTTAAAACTCCATGTCCTAGATTAAAAATAAATGGGTAATCATTAAAGCTATCTAAAATATTAATAACTTCTTTTTTAATCTGATCCTTTGATCCATAGCAAAGTAAAATATTATCTAAATTTCCTTGTATAATTTTACTGTATTTATTTTGAATAACATCCTTGACCCACTTTTTGGGTAAATTTTGATCAATCGCTAGACAATCAAATTTTATATTTTGACAAATATTTTCATTCAAAAGACCAGAGTTTTTAGCAAATAAAATAATTGGAATTTCTGGATATCTTTCTTTTATAGTATCAATAATTTTTTTATTCGGATTTAAAACCCATTTACTAAATTCACTTTCTGGCAAAATTCCTGCCCAAGAATCAAAAAGCTGAATAATTTCAACCCCTGACTCAATTTGATATGATAAATATTCTATAATGGAGCTTATTAAGATATCTATTAACTTTTGAAAAAAATCTTCATCTTTTATAGCTATAGACCGTATTTTTTCAAAATTTTTAGATGAACCACCTTCAATAATATACGTTGCAATTGTCCAAGGTGAGCCACTAAAACCAATTAAATTTGTTTCTTTAGGTTTTTGCGACTTAACAAGATTTATAGTTTCAAAAACTGGATTAAGATGGTTTTTAATATTATTTATCCTTAGGTTATTTAAGTCTTTTTCTGTGGTAATAGGATTTAATTTAGGTCCAACATTTTTAATAAATTCTGTTTTTATTCCTAAAGCATCTGGTATAACTAGGATATCAGAAAATAATATTGCTCCATCAAACCCATATCTTTTTATTGGTTGTAAAGTGATTTTAGATGCTAATTTTGGATTATAACACAAATCTAAGAAATTTAACTCTTTTTCTCTAATTTCTTTATATTCCGGTAGGTATCTACCAGCTTGTCTCATTAACCATATTGGAGGTGTAACTGTTTTTTTACCTTTTAAAGTATTTAATAATTTCAAAATATATAATAGTTATATTATAGTAATAAGTAGTAAGTTTAAGTTTATTATATTAATTAACAAATTTATTAACAACATAATTTTTTTTAACCCTTTATATATAAGGGTATTTTTTTATCAAAAATATTAATAAATAGTTTAAGAAGTTTTACTAATAGTTAATAAAGTTGTTAAAAAAATGTTTAATATAACTTAGTTTACTATGATTTTTTGAACCATGTTAATATTAATATATTTATTAACATTTTATTAACATTTTTCTTGACGAATAAAAAAGTACCAACTAGATTGTGTTTTGTTTTTATTATTTCCTTTTTTCAGGGAATGGTAATTTTTGATGTTCAGATGTTATATAAAGTTTATTGAAATAATATTAATTTTTCTTTATTATATTACATTTTCCCTGCCTTAATTTTTCATTAGAAAATTAGATATAAACGAATAAATAAGTTAATTTTAAGGCAAACACCTCATTTTATTTATTAAATTAATATGACTATAATTAAAACAGCCTCACCTACAAGAGGAAGAAGATTCTTAAAAAACACTAATGATAAAGAGCAGGAGAATATTAATGATACCGATAAAAATAAAAATGAAAGAGAAGACAATAATAAAACTCCTAAGGAAGTAGAGACTATGGAGTTAAAAAGTCTTAAATCTAGTAATGTTGAAGATATTATTAAATTAGCACAAGAGTATAATATTGATAATGTTAACGAACTTGGTAAGCAAGAATTAATATATCAAATTTTAAAAAGCTTTTCAATGAAAAGCTATAATAATGTAATTATTGGTGAGGGTGTTTTGGAGATTTTAGTAGATGGTTTTGGATTTTTAAGAACTAATGAAACTAATTATCAACAAGGATCTGATGATATCTACATCTCTCCTAATCAAATAAAAAGATTTGGACTTAGGAAAGGTGATGTAATTACAGGGCAAGTTCGTGCTCCTAAGAAGGGAGAGAGGTATTTTGCTTTACTAAAAGTTAGTAAAATAAATCATGAAGATGTTGATTTTTCTAAAAATAGAATTTTATTTGATGATTTAACACCTTTATATCCTAATGAGAGACTGAAGTTAGAGATGGAAGGAAAAAAATCAAGTGAATTAGGTGCTAGATTGATTGATTTAACCTCTCCATTAGGAAAAGGGCAAAGAGCTCTTATTGTTGCACCACCTAGGACAGGTAAAACATATTTAATGCAAAATATTGCAAGATCAATTACTACAAATCATCCAGAAGTAACGTTAATGGTGTTATTAATTGATGAAAGACCAGAAGAAGTAACTGATATGAGGAGGTCTGTAAAAGGTGAAGTTGTTAGTTCAACTTTTGATGAATCCGCTATAAGACATGTACAATTAGCTGAAATGGTTATTGAAAAAGCCAAAAGATTAGTTGAGTCAAAAAAGGACGTAGTTATTTTACTTGACTCAATTACAAGATTAGCAAGGGCTTATAATACAATTGTTCCTTCTTCTGGTAAGGTTCTAACAGGTGGTGTTGATGCTAATGCTTTACAGAAGCCTAAAAGATTTTTTGGTGCCGCTAGAAATATAGAGCAAGGAGGGTCTTTAACAATAATTGGTACTGCTTTAGTTGATACTGGATCTAGAATGGATGAGGTAATTTTTGAAGAATTTAAAGGAACTGGTAATTCAGAAATTGTTCTTGATCGTAAATTATCTGATAAAAGGATTTACCCAGCTATTGATATTACTAAATCTGGCACAAGAAGAGAAGATTTATTAATCGACAAATCTACCCTTTCAAAAACCTGGATGATAAGAAAAATAATAGGATCTATGAATTCTATTGAGGCTATGGAATTTTTATCAGAAAAAATTAAAAACACACAGAATAACAAAGAGTTTTTTACTTCAATGAATTCTTGATTTAAATAACAATAAACCTTACTTTAAAAATTTATTGTTATTTTATCTTTTACTTCCCATATGGATTAACCTGATCTTATACTATAAGAAGATAATTTTTTAAAATTTGTTTGAAGAATGTTATTGTTAAAATCAACAAAGTATTATCTTACTTTTACGTTATTATAAAATCTTTTGCAGAAGTTGTTAAGGTGATAAAAGAATAAATATTAGAAAATTTATTAAAATTTAATATTAACCATTGTTAATTTTTAATAACCCTCTTTATTGTACCTAAATAGAATTGGGCTAAAAACAACATAGATAGAGATAGATATTAAATATTCTATAGAAAAATTATAAATATTATATATTTGACCATAATATATTGATAATAATCCTAATTTTAAAATATAATAAGTTGCTAAAAATAAAGCAAAGATAGATATATTTTTTTTAAAATCATTAATGTTTTTTTCAGGATAGTTAAAAAATAAAAAGATTTTAATTAGAAAAATATATATTAATGATGATAATCCAACTGGGGTGTTGTTCAGAGAATCAACCCAAACTCCTAAAACAAAAATAAACCAAATAGGAAAAATACCTATTCTACATATTGTAAAAAAGAAAATAAGCATTATATCAATATTTGGGATAATTTTAATATCATTAGTAAGGTTGAAATTATCTATATTTAACATAGTAAAAAATATAGCTAATAATTTTAATGATATATTTTTATAAATTGATTTTTGCATTGAGATGTATTTATAATAATAATTAAGATATTCTAAAAGTGAAAAACTTTATTTTTTTGTCCAACTTCTGTTAAAAATTAATTATTTAATAATAGTAACAGTTTTTTTTAAATCAAAATATTATGAGTAGCAAAATTAATCTAACTCCTAAAAAAATAGTCGAAGAATTAGATAGATATATAGTGGGTCAAAATTTGGCTAAAAAATCAGTTGCTGTTTCTCTTAGGAATAGATTTAGAAGAAAGCAGGTAGATAACCCTTTGAGAGAAGAGATTGTTCCAAAAAATATTCTTTCAATTGGACCAACCGGTGTAGGTAAGACTGAAATTGCCAGAAGATTGGCAAAATTAGTTGACGCACCTTTTATTAAGGTTGAAGCAACAAAATTTACTGAAGTTGGTTATGTTGGACGAGATGTAGAATCTATAATCCGTGATTTAGTTGAAATTGCTATCAGTCAAGTAAGTAATAAAAAGAGAAAAGAAGTTGAAAAAATAGCCAAAGAAAGAGCGAAGGATATAATTTTAAATTCTCTAGTTGGTAAAGAATCTTCAAAAGAAACTAAAGAAAAATTTAAAAAATTATTAGAAACAGATTATTTGGATGATAAAGAGATAGAAGTTGAAGTTAGAGAAAGCGTGGGGCAGTCGCCATTTTCTTCAACTTTTGATATATCGGGTGGTCAGGCTAGTATGGTAAATATTGGTGATATTATTGGTAAGGCAATAGGAGGAGATAAAAAGAAAAAGACAAAATTAAAAATTATTGATGCTAAAAAGATTTTAGTAGATGAAGAATCGGAAGATCTTATCGATAAGGATGAAATTAGCCGAATTGCCGTTGATTTGGTACAAAATGATGCAATTGTTTTTATTGATGAATTTGATAAAATTTGTGCTAAAGGTGCTAACAACAAGAGTGGTGAAGTTTCTCGTGAAGGCGTACAGAGGGATTTACTACCTTTGGTTGAGGGTACAAATGTTAGCACTAAATATGGTGTAATTAAAACAGATCATATTCTATTTATCGCTTCTGGCGCTTTTCATGTTGCCAAACCTTCAGATTTACTTCCTGAGTTGCAAGGAAGGTTTCCAATTAGGGTTGAGTTACAAGCTTTAACAGAAGAGGATCTGGTTAGAATTCTAACAGAGCCTGAATGTAGTTTAATAAAACAATATGTTGCTTTAATGGAAGTTGAAAATGTAGAGTTGAACTTTACCAAGGATGGTATTAGTCAAATTGCTAAAATTTCTCATAAATTAAATTCTGAGGTTGAAAATATAGGTGCCAGAAGGCTTTATACCATCCTAGAGAAGGTGTTAGAAGAAGTAAGTTTTGAGAATTGTGACTGTGATCAGAAAGTTAAAATTAAAATAAATCAAAAATTTGTTGATAAGTCATTAAAAGAATTTATTGGCAATAAAATAGATTTATCTCGATTTATTCTTTAACGCAATAACCTCATTTTATAGTGTAGCATGTTTTGCTAGTTGATTATTTCTTTTAATTTATTATAATTTTCTGTGAGGGTGGGTAGTCGCTTGTTTTTAACAAGAGGAAAGTCCGGACTCCTAAAGGAAAGATGCCAGTTAATAGCTGGGCATTGGCTTTGCCAGTGACGGAACAGTGCCGCAGAAAATATACCGCCATCTTTGATGGTAAGGGTGAAAATGTGAGGTAAGAGCTCACATATATTATTGGTAACAATAATATAGGTAAACCCCATCTGGAGCAAAACCAAATAGAGATATGCGTACTCCTTTTACAAATCATATCTGGGTAGGTTGCTTGAGGTTGTTGGTGACAACAATCCTAGATGAATGACTATCGCTGATTATTTTATTTTCAGTACAGAATCCGGCTTATAGCCCTCAAGCTTTAGATTCGGCAAAGTTTAGATATTTTATTTAAATTAATTACCACATATAATCTGAAAAATTGATAATATGATATCTTTACGAATTAAGCAATTTGACTATTTTGTTAAATAAATCAAATAAACTTTGATCCTTATCTGTTGTCATAGGTAGTGACAATTGACGAATATTTGACCTTTTAGAAAGCCAATTACCAGCCTTTTCTTGTTCATGAGTTGCTCTAATAATAAATTTAATATTTTTATTCTTAGTTAATTCTAAAATATTTTTTAAATGTTTTGGAGTGGGGTTAATTCCAGGTTTTGGCTCTAAAGTTGTGATTTCATTTATATTTAACCATTTAAAAAGATAGCTAAAAGATTTGTGGTGAGAAATAATATTAATATTATTTAGTTTTGCCGTTTGTTTTTGCCATTTTTTAATAGATTTTTGCCATTTTTTAACAAAATTATTATAATTATTTTGATAATTTTGATAATTTTGATTATCAATTTTTTGTAATCGGTTTTTAATTTCTTCAGCAACAAGAATGATATTTCTTGGATCAAGATGAATATGAGGATTGCCATGTGGGTGGACATCTCCCATTGACCTATCAATTTTTTGTGGTTTTTGAATGGTGTTAACATAATTGGCGGCAGTTATGTTGCCAATCTTTCCCTCTTGTAGTTTAGAATTGGCCTTTTCAAGCAATAAGGGTAGCCAACCAACTTCTAATTCAGCACCAGTGCAAATTAATACATCTGCCTGCCTAATTTTAGAAATTAAACTGGGTTTTGCTCTGACATGATGTGGGTCTTGATTGGAGTTTGTTGCTGAAAAATATGTGGCGTGGTCATTTGCAATCTCCTTAGCAAGAGCTTTCCATTCTGGTTCACAGGTAAAAATATTTATTTTCTCTTTTGCACTAGCTGAAAATACCACAAAAATGGCAAAAAACATTGTTAAAATTTTAAATTTCATATGAGTTATATTAAAAATTGTTATTTTTAAAGTTTTAGCAACAAACAAGACTTGTTGTAAAAAAAGAACAAGAGGCCTTTTTCAAATAATCTTTAGTAGGTCTATTTTTTCAAGAAGCTTGTAACAAAACTATTTGAATACAAAAATAAAAAAACAAGATTAAAAGAAAAAGGTTGTTTAAGTTAGTTTTTTAGTATTTATGAGCCGAATGAGCGCCTAAGCTTACAATATATTGTAATGTAAATTGATTGTCATGATTGTTTTTTTCTAACTCTTCATGGTCATATTGTATTCTAATGCGACTAAATTCACTATTGGTCCAATCAAACATGGCTGTATAAGTTCTAGCATCAAAACCATCGGCATCTAAGTGGCTACCAACCAAACCAACAGGAGTTGAAGGAGAGTTTAACTCAGCATATCTTGCGCCAATTCTATAGTTTGGGCTAAATTTATAGATTGTCTGAGCGTACCAACCAGAGGAGTTATCATCAAAATTAACTTTGTTAGTACTATCCTCTGATGATTCGTAAGTTCCTAGCTCGTTACGGAAGAAATATTCAGCTTGTAAGGTAATTTCTTGATTTTTTGCATTACCTGTTGGAGTAAAATTATAACGAAAATCAGCAATATAAAGATCAGTTTTACCAATGAATTTTACACCTTCTTCATTGACCCTACCAATTCCTTTAGCCTCTCCAGAAAGAATGGAGGCGCCAAGACGAAAATTTTGATTTTCAGTGACGTCACCTCCAACTCTTAAGTAGGCTGAATATGATCCTGTACCATCGCCGTTACCAAATGGGAAATCGTCACCTCTAAAAACACCACCACCAGCTTCGCTATAAAATGAAGTTGGTAAAATATAAGAGATTTGTGCACCATCATCATTAAATGACTTGTTCATAAAAGCTCTATAAGCTAGAGGACGATTAGCAAAGTCATCTGTGTGAGAGTGGTGTTCATTGAGATAACCTAAGTTCCAAAAAGCACGTCCAGCTTTAATTTCCATACCGGTTGGTAAGCCCAATTCTGGACGAGTTTTAACAAAAGATTCTTCTAATTCTATTTTATCTTTGCCGTCTTCCCTAACGATTGCAGCAGTTAGGCTACCGTAGAATTTGTCATCGATATTAGATGCAAAATTTAATTCAGATTCGCCAAGAGAGAAATTTTCGTCACCTCTTTCACCTTCGTGGGCAATGCCAAAACCTTTTAATTCGGATTCGTTTTTAGAGAAAGTTCTAAATTTTCCATTTAAAACTAGGCCAATGGAGGGATTAAATTCATTACCAAAAATTTTACGGCTAGAATATTTATTGCCTGATAATTTAGATTCTTTTTTATCTAACTCTCTTTCTAGTTTTAAAATCCTTTTTTTTAAAGATTGAAATTCTGAGTTGCTGACGGCAAAAGACGAGTTGCTAGCCAAAATAGCTAACAATGCAGAAGCACAAAGTTTTTTATTTAACATATTAAGTTTTATTTAGTTGTTTGTTGGGATTTTTTAATACCCGTAACTCTTTAATTTTTGACAATATTAACTAAACAAAGGGGGTGCGCGAGATCTATAATCAAAATATTGGCCTTCTAAAAAGATAGTATTTTTTGATATTATTGGATAATATATAAAAAAAGACTCAATTTTGACTAAGTCACTAGAATTTAAATGGTTATTAAAATGCAATAGGCATGTTTGGCAAGAATGATTTTCTTCACCGTGGCGGTGTTCGATGTCGTGATGCAAATCTATAGATTGAAAACCTATAAAAAGGAATATTGTTAATAGTAGATCTAATCTAAATATTTTCAACTTCTATAACTTTTGTTTATTTTAACATACGCCTCAGTGAAGTCACAACTCCAAACCGTTCTGTCGAAATTACCAAGGTTTATATTAATTTCAATATAAATTTCTTTATTTTTTAAATAATTATGAGTTTGGTTTTCGTCATAAGATTTGTCCTTAGAGCCGTTGGTAACAATTTTATTATCTCCAATTTTAATAGAAATTTTATTAGGATTAATTTTTTCTTCAACCTTACCAATTGCCATTAAAATTCGGCCCCAATTAGGATCTTCTCCAGCAATTGCTGTTTTAACTAAAGGTGAGTTGGCTATGGAAAAAGCAATTTTTTTAGCTGAAATTTTTGATTTGGCATTTTTGACACTAATTTCAATTAATTTTGTGGCTCCTTCGCCGTCAGAAACTATTTCTTTAGCTAAATAAGTCATAGCTTCTTTCAAGTTTTCTTTAAAAATTACTAGATCTGAATCGTTAATATCTGTAATTTCTTGATTTTTAGCGCCTTTAGTAGTAAAAATCATAGCAGCATCACTAGTTGAGGTGTCGGAATCAACAGTAATAGAATTAAAGCTAATCTCATTAATTTCACTGAAAATTTGCTGCAAAATTTTTTGGTTAATGTTAATGTCAGTAAAAATATATGAAAGCATTGTTGCCATATTTGGGGCAATCATACCAGAACCTTTGGCAAAAGCATTGATTTTAATTTCTTGACCAGCGATTTTAAATTTTTTGCTGATTTTTTTTACTGTCAGGTCAGTAGTTAAAATTGCTGCTGCTGCTTTGTCCCAAATATCATCATTTTGATTTAAATCTTGATACATTTGGGGGAGTTTTTTTGTGATCAGTCGATCATCTAAATCCTCACCTATGACACCTGTAGAAAAACTATATATTTGTTCAAGGTTGCAATTAAATAAATTGGCAATAGTTTGGTGAATATTTTTAACAGATTTTTGTCCAGACTCGCCATTAAAAACATTGGCATTCCCAGCATTAACAACTAATGATCTAGCGGATCCATTTTTAATATTCTCGCGAGCTTTGATGATACAATCTCCAACTATGTCAGATTTGGTGAAAACACCGGCAGCAACTGAATTTTCTGGCAATTCTACTAATAATAAATCATCACGATTTTTATATTTTATACCGCTATTTGCTGTCATTAATTTTATCCCCTCTATTTTAAACATTTATTCTTGATTTATTTGTGAATCAATAAGATAATTTAAATTATCTGTTCCTACATAATTAACTAAGTCAATCCTGAGTACTTAATCAACAAGATTTAGTTAATTATAAAAAAGACACACCTAATGATGTTAATTAATTTTTTTGGTTAGTTTTCCCAAAGTTCAAGTTATTTTTTATCAGTTTTGGGTCTTTCTAGTTAATTTTAATAAAAATTTTTGTTTTTGCAATACTGATCAGCAACTATGCATGAAGTTTCTTATCTTAAGGATTTAATAATTCTTTTATCGACATCAATATTTATGATTGCTTTTTTTAAGCAACTAAAATTAAGTCCCGTGCTTGGTTATCTGTTTGCAGGAGCCGCTATTGGCCCTTCGGGTCTTGGATATATTGAGCCAAGTGAAATTACTACCTCAATAGCAGAGTTTGGAATTGTATTTTTACTATTTAGTATAGGTTTAGAATTAACTTTTGATAAGTTAAAGTCTATGAGAAAGTATGTTATTGGTTTTGGTGGTCTGCAATTCCTAATAACAACTATTTTGTTTTATGTTATAGCTGTTAGAATTTTTGATCTTAATAGTGGTGTTTCTTTAATTATAGCATCTTCTTTAGCTCTATCTTCAACGGCTATAATTATGCAGGTTATTGCTGAAAATGCAGAACAATCAACCAGGGTTGGCAGGTTGTCAATTTCAGCCTTAATAATGCAGGATTTAGCTGTGATACCTATTTTAGTATTGCTGCCATTGATTTCTATGCAAGGGGCGGATTTGGGTAGCGCTTTAGCTGGGGCTTTTTTTAGAGCTATTTTTGCTTTTGGTATAATATTTATTGTTGGTAGGTTATTTTTACGACCTATATACAGAATTATAGTTGCCACTAGAAATGACGCTTTATTTCTAAGTACTACTTTGCTGGTTATCTTGGGTTCGGCTGCGATTACTAATTATATGGGCATGTCATTTACATTGGGAGCTTTTATTGCTGGCTTAATAGTTGCTGAAACTGAGTATAAATATCGAGTTGAAAGTGAAACATCGTCGTTTAAATCGCTTTTAATGGGGCTGTTTTTCCTGACAGTTGGAATGGATTTTGATACTAAGTTTTTATTAGAAAAGTTTGATATAATAATCTTTTTGTCCGCCGGGTTAATCTTTTTAAAAGCCTTTGTTGTTATATTGTTATGTAGAATTTTTAGATTTCCAATTGCACCAGCAATTCATACTGGATTGTTATTGTCGCAAGGTGGAGAGTTTGCTTTTGTAGTGTTTTTGGAGGCTCAGGATATGCAAATAATGTCTGCGGATATTACTCAACTATTAATAACCGTGGTTACAGTGACAATGGCTTTTACGCCAATATTGGCAATTATTGGTAGCCAAATTAAAAGGACTATTTATGTCCATGAAGCTTTAAAAGACAACAAATTAAAAAGAGAAGTGGGCGATTTATCGGGTCATATAATTATTATTGGATATGACAAGGTGGGTAGAATCGTTACAAATCTTTTAAAACAAAAAGATATTGAATATATTACACTTGGTAATAATTATAGGTCAGTTCAAGCTGGTAAAGAGAATAGTCACAATGTTTATTATGGCGATGCTTTGAATAAAGATATTTTAATAAGTTCTGGTATTAATGCTGCAAACTCTGTTATTATAGCTATGGAAGATGACTTGACATGTTTAAAGATTACTAGATTTATTCATGATAACTTTCCTCATGTAAATGTTGTAACAAAAGTGAATTCTGGCAGTAATAGCGGTAGGCTTAAAATGGTTGGCGCAGGATCTATAGTGTCGCAAGATATGGAAACAAGCTTGCAGTTAGCTAAGAATGCCTTGATATCAATAGGAGCAGATAATAAAGATATAGAGGTATTTTTAAATGAATTTAGGAATTTAAATGATAAAATCGACAAACCAACTGAGCAATAAATATGTCCAATAATCATCCAAAATTAGGAAGGGGTCTTTCGGTCTTACTTGGGGAAGAAAGAAAGTTAAATAATAATAGGGTTCAGATGACAAGTATTGGTAGGGGGTACACTGTTTATCAAATTCCAATTAGCAAAATTATCGCAGGAATATATCAACCAAGAACAAATTTTGACAACAATACAATATCTGAATTATGCGATTCTATAAAAGAATATGGAATTATACAGCCAATCATTATCAGGAAGGCTAGCAAGGGTCAAGATATTTATGAAATTATATCTGGTGAAAGAAGGTTTAGGGCGGCCAAAATGGCTGAGTTGAAAGAGGTTCCAGCTATTATTCGTGATATAGAAAATGATCAGGTTTTGGCTGTGGGTATATTAGAAAATATACAAAGAGAAGATTTGTCAATACTAGAAGAATCAAGAGCTTATAACCAATTAATAGAAGAGTTTCATTATTCTCAAAAAGATATAGCGCATAAAATTGGAAAAAGTCGTAGTCATGTTGCTAATTTGTTAAGATTAATTGCATTGCCTATAGAGATTCAAAAGATGATAGAAGATAAATTGTTAACAATGGGCCATGTTAAGGTAATAATGAATCGTAACGACATAGTTAAAATAGCTAAAATAATAAATTCTGAGTCGCTGTCTGTAAGGCAAACCGAAGCGTTATGTTCAGACTTAACAAAAGAGATGATTCCTTCCGAGGGCATTAACATCAAAAAAGAGGTGGGTGTTAAAAAACACAATCAACAAGCTCAAAATTTAACAGAAAATTTAAAAAATATATTAGGTTCAAACGTTACAATAAAGTCTCAATTTAACCCTAAAAATAATAAAGGCAAGATTACTATATGTTTTAATGATATAGATAAAATAACAAATATCATAGATTTGCTTGATAAAAAATAATGTTTTTCAAAAAGTTTATACCCAAATCTCTTCTCAACCGATTCCTATTAATAATATTAATACCCCTGTTTCTGGTTCAAGTAACTATCATCTGTGTTTTTTATTATAACCATGTAAGCAACACCAACAAACATATGGCAGAATCAATGTCTGGACAAATATACCTTATATATAATATCTATAAAAAAAATAAAGAAGGTAAGTTAGTAAGTGAATTTTTTCAAAAAACTGGCATTAGGTCAGAAATTATAAAGAGTAAAAATATAAATCCGAAATATTACAACTATGAAACTAAAAAGTTTTTAGGATTTATTAATCTATTCCCCGTTATAGATTCGTTTACTTATTTGAGAATGAGCTTAAAAGGGTTTGGTATAGATTTGTTTGTTATTTATCCTTCGCAGAATAAAAATCGAGCAATAATAGAAATCCAGTTAAAAAATAATATTTTAAAATTAGACTTGCCGAAGAAGAAAATAATTACCTCTAGAAGAGGGGTTTTTGTAGCGTGGATTATAGCTATGTCTAGCATTACATCATTAATTTCTATATTATTTATAAAGAACCAAGTTAAATCCATTAAATATTTAAAAAGAAATGCGCAAAAACTAGGTATGGGTATGGATGTTGTAAATTTTAAGATAAGAGGTGCTAGTGAAATTAGATCTTTGGGTATGTCTTTGATTCGAATGAAAGAAAGAATAAGTCGTCAAATTAATCAAAGGACCATTATGTTATCTAGCGTTTCTCATGATTTGCGCACATTGTTAACAAGAATGAAATTACAGATAGCTGTTATGAAAAAGAGCAAAGAGTTGTCAAAGTTGGAGGCAGATATTTACGATATGGAAATAATTATTAATGAATACCTAGAGTTTAACAGGGGCAATCAATCTGAAAGCAGTAGGGACGTATATGCTAAAAAATATTTTAACGAAATTATAAATTCTTATCAATCTATTCATAACAATATTAGCTATATTAACAGAGTTGGAGTTGGCATTAAGGTTTCATGTAAAGTAAATAATTTAAAAAGGGCAATTAGAAACATAATCGACAACGCTATTAAGTATACCAAGCATCAAATTTATATTTCGATTAAAACCAGCAAAAATAACATAATTATTAATATTGACGACGATGGCAATGGAGTGGAGGATAACAACATAGATAATATTTTCAAACCCTTTTATAGGCTTGACTCTTCTCGTAATCTTGATATAATAGGAACAGGGCTTGGATTATCTATTGCCAAGGATATTATAACTTCTCATGGAGGTCAAATTTCAGCAGGAAGGGGTTCTTATGGAGGATTATGTGTCAAAATTATTTTACCCATATAAAAACAATATTTTTATCTAAAATAATAATATTGCTTATCTTGTCGGTTTTAGCTGGTTGTCAGTGGTTAAAAGCTGCCGACACAACCTTTTTATCCGGAACTAATATTAAGATCCCAGAGGGGACGCCAACATTTAAAAAAGGCTTTAGAGACGGTTGTGAGACGGTGTTAAATTCAAGAGGTAATAGTTTTTATAGAACTAGATATAGTCAAGGTTTTAGATATGATCCAAAATTAATAGAAGATTCCGAATATAAATTTGCTGTTTCTAGGGGGTATGGTTTTTGTTTTAACTATGTCATAAGGTTTTTAAATGAAGCGGGTTCAGATAGTTATATTGTTAGCCCTAGTAACTTTGATTGGAGTTTAGGTAGTATTGACAATATGGTTACTTCTTCAGATGAAAATCTAGGTTTTGGATTAGACCAGTCTGTTGCGGATAATAATATTTTTAGTGATATTTTCGATTTTACCAGGAGTAGTACTGCTAGTGGTGGTCAGGGAAAGGGGGTTATGTCTAGCAATGTATTTTACGGTACTAATTATAAATATTTTGGTTCTTTCTGGCATGAATAATAGTTTTTTTTGGGATGAGAATAATTACAATTGTTGATTATGGGTCTGGCAATATAAGGTCAGTTTACAATGCTTTAAAATTAATAAATAATGATAAATATAAAATACAGGTTTCTTCTGACCCAATAGATATTAAAAAGACGGATAAAATTATCTTACCTGGGGTCGGGGCTTTTGGTGATTGCATAGATTCTCTTTCTAAGATTTCCAACATGACGGATGTTTTAAAAGAAGAGGTTGTTGCAAAAAAAAAATCTTTCTTAGGAATTTGTGTAGGTATGCAATTGTTAGCTGATTTTGGTTACGAACATGGTAAAAAATTAGGATTAGGATTTATTCCTGGAAAAGTGGTTAAAATAGACAGCGAAAGTGGTAAATTAAAAATACCTCAAATTGGTTGGAATAATATAAAAATTGAGAAAGATCATTATATTCTTGGAGGTATTTCGTGCAACGAACATTTTTATTTTGTCCATAGTTATCATTTTGTTCCTTCGTCTTGTGACGACATTATCGCAACTGTTGATTATGGCAAAAAGCTGACATCAATTATTGCAAAAAATAATATTATAGCTACACAGTTTCATCCAGAAAAAAGTGGTGAATCTGGAATAAAATTGTTAAAAAATTTTATTTCTCATGAGTGATGTAAAAAAATTAAGAATATTTTTTATTTTAGGAGAAGAGTCTGGTGACCTTTTGGGTGAAAAAATATGAAAATCATTAATTTCAGGAAATAAAAACGTAGAATTTTCTGGTTTAGCCGGAAATAGAAAGGAAAAATATGATATAAAATCTATTTTTCCAATTTCTGAATTATCTTTAATGGGTTTTTTAGAAGTCGTTCCTCATATACCTAAATTAATCAGAAGAATTAATTACACTGTTAAAAAAATCGAAGAGATTAATCCAGACATAATAATTTCTATTGACTCTCCAGACTTTTCTTTCAGAGTGGTAAAAAAGATTGTGAATAATAAGAATTTATTACATACAAAAAAGTGTCATTTAATTGCACCTTCAGTATGGGCGTACAGAGAAAAAAGGGCTCAAAAAATATCTAAAATATATAACTTACTATTAACTATTTTACCATTTGAGCCCCCCTTATTTGAGAAATATGGCCTGAAAAGTAAATTCATAGGACATCCCATTTTACAAAATAAGAAGATGTGTAAAAAAGGGTCCTTTAGAAAAAGGTTTAATATTAAAGAGGAGGAAGGGTTGATTTGTTTAACTGCGGGAAGTAGGCTTGGTGAAGTGAAAAAGATATTGCCAAAATTAATTGGGGCTGTAAAAATTATAAAAAAAGAATATTCCAAGGAAGTAAAATTTGCAATTTTAGTAACTAGTAAAGTGGAAAAGTTTATTAGATATTATTTAAAAAATACAAAAGAAGATATTATAATCATAAATCAAGATAATAAGTATGAGTTATTTACTGATGCTAATTTTGCTATAGCCAAATCTGGAACTAATAATATTGAAATGTCGTTATATCAACTGCCTATGATAGTAACTTATAAAGTAAATTATCTAACTTATTATTTGGTAAAGTTGGTAATCAAGGTCAAGTTTGCTAATTTAATTAACTTAATAGCCAAAAAAGAAATAATCCCAGAATTTTTGCAACAAAAGTGTGATCCAGAAATTTTAGCTAACCAAGCTATAGAGTTTCTAAATGATGACAGTTTGTGTTCACAACAAATTAAAAAATCTAAAGACTCTTTAATTGCCATGGGTATTAATTTTAAAGATGGGCCTAGCGATATGGCGGCAAAATATATTTTAGAAGAATGAAAAATAATAATTTATATCGTAATAATTTTAGTATATATTATATTATATCTTCTGTTTATAGAAAAATAGAAACAAAATTATTTACTATTTTATCTATAATATTTTTGGCAATTAGTCTAGGTAATAAAAGCTTTAATGATAAAGTATCCATGACTTTTGTTAACATTACTTTGCCGGTCATTGAGGTTGTTTTTTACCCTATTAACTACCTAATTAACTCCTCCTCTAACCTTAAAGAACTAGTTAGAAGTAAAGAAATAAATACAATACTACAAAAAGAAAATAAAAATCTAAAACAGCAGCTTTTAAATTTGCTAAAGGTAAAGGAAGAAAATGAATATCTTAAAGATTTAGCCAATTATGTTGGCTTAAGATCTGTACAAAATAAATCTTCTAGAATTATAGGTAGGTCCAATAGGACATATAGTAACTCAATATTTGTAGAAATAGGTTCTAACCATAATATTAAACAAGATTCAATTGTGGTAGGAAAATATGCGATGATTGGTAGGATATCTAGTGTTGGGAAGAATAAATCCAGAATATTGTTGCCAACAGACATAAACTCACATATACCAATTATCACATCTAGAAGTAAAAATAGGGGCGTGCCAAAAGGGAACAATGAGGGGGTAATGGAGATTTTATATTTGGATAAGGATCATGGTCTACAGAAGGGAGACATGGTTTTTACTTCTGGTGATGGCGACTCATTGCCTTATGGCATATTGGTTGGTCAAGTTAGTAAGGTTGGGCATGACAAGGTGTTTGCTAAAATGATAGAGAATGTTAATAGGGTTGATATAGTAAGTGTTGTGGATTATTAATAATAAGGTATAGCTATAAGATATTTTGTTAATTGCAATTATATTTTAGTAGATTATAGTTGTAAGGCTTACCTCTTTAGTGGGTTTTTAGTAATAATTTGTATTATAAATAGCTTATGATTTTTTAAATTTCTTGTTTTTTACATTAACAAGTTGTTTGAAGGCGGGGTTAAAATTAATATAGCTTTGTGAATTTGGTATAAATGAGAGCGTTGATTAAAAATTTTTTTAAATCCCAATCTTCTAGTGGTATTATTTTACTACTTTTTGCCCTTCTGGCCATGGTTGTTGTCAACTCTTCATTGCAACCATACTATGAATCTTTTTTTAATACAAAACTAAATCTAAACCTGTCTTTTTTTGGTATTTTTAAGGAAATGACAATCAAATTATGGGTTGACGATGCTCTGATGGCTATATTCTTTTTTCTCATTGGTATTGAGTTAAAGCATGAAATTGTTAATGGTGAATTATCTAATCGTTCTGCAATTGTTAAGCCTTTAGTCGCGGCCATAGGTGGAGTTGTTGTCCCTGCCTTGATATTTGCCCATATTAATGATGGTTTTGAAAGTAATATGAGGGGGTGGGCAATTCCAACCGCAACTGACATTGCTTTTGCTGTTGGGGTTCTTAATCTTTTTGGTGACAAGGTTCCTAAGTCTTTAAAAATATTTTTAGTTGCTCTTGCGGTAATAGATGACTTGGTCGCAATTTTAATTATTGCTATTTTTTATAGTGATAATATTGTAGTAGGATATATAGAGCTTTCCTTTCTTGTTTTTATATTATTATTTATCCTTAATCGCTTAAGAGTGACAGCTGTTACGCCGTATTTGTGTTTGGGGGTGGTATTGTGGATTTTTGTCCTAAAATCTGGAATTCACGCAACTATTGCCGGCGTTACTTTAGCTATGTTTTTACCTTGCAAGCTAAAACATAAGAGAAAAAATGATGTGCCACTTTATTTTCTAGAAAATATATTGCATAAGCCAGTAAATTATGTTATATTGCCTATTTTTGCTTTTGCTAGTGCTGGCATAGTGTTTGATAGCGTCACTATCAATGTTTTGTTAGACCCTTTGGTTTTGGGTATAATATTTGGTCTTTTTGTTGGTAAGCAAGTTGGCGTAGTCACGGCAATTATTTTGATTAACAAGTTAAAAATGGGTTATTTTTTTAGAGGTGCTAATGTTTTACAATTTTACGGTGTTGCGCTTTTAACAGGAATTGGCTTTACTATGAGTCTATTTATTGGTAACTTAGCCTTTACAGATCCTGAAATATTAAATAAAATTAGGATCGGTGTTATGGTTGGGTCTGCATTGTCAGCAATAATTGGGTCAATATTGATTTATATCGGCAGTATCCGTCTTGAAAAACATCAATTATTATATCGAGCAAAGTATGATTAATTTTATTTTAACCAAAATTTTTGGCTCTGTTAACGATAGGGTGGTTAAGTCTTTTAATTTAACTGTTGACAAAATCAACTCGTTAGAAGGTGGGATGTCGAAGTTGTCCGATTATGACTTGAAGAAAAAAACGGATTTATTTAAGAAGCAGGTCCAATCAGGCAAAAGCCTCGATGATATTTTGCCAGAGGCGTTTGCCGTTGTCCGTGAGGCTGCCAAAAGAGTACTAAATATGCGCCATTTTGATGTACAATTAATTGGTGGCATTATTTTGCATCAAGGAAAGATTGCCGAGATGAAAACAGGCGAAGGGAAAACTTTGGTTTCCACATTACCTTCTTATCTTAACGCTCTTTCTGGCAAAGCTGTGCACATTGTAACAGTTAATGATTATCTTGCAAAAAGAGATTCTAGCTGGATGGGACAAGTTCATGAATTTTTAGGACTAACCGTTGGCTGTATAGCCGGAGATGTTGCGGACGAGGATCGTAAAAAAATCTATCAATGTGACATCATATATGCTACCAATAATGAATTAGGATTTGATTATTTGAGGGATAATATGAAATTTTCCTTGGATGAAGTTGTAACAACCGGCCGTAATTTTGCTATTATTGACGAAGTTGATTCAATTTTAATTGATGAGTCAAGAAGTCCGTTAATTATTTCTGGACCAACTAATGACAATTCAGACTTGTATGAAAAGGTAAATAAAATTATATCTCAATTGTCAAAGGATGATTATGAAATTGAGGAAAAATCACGTCATATTTTTCTAACAGAATTTGGGTCAGAAAATGCAGAAAATATATTAAAAAGAGGTGGATTGATATCAAAGGAATCAAACCTATTTGACCTAGAAAATATGTCAATTATGCACCATTTTAACCAAGCCCTAAAAGCTCATAAACTATTCAAAAACAATAGTGACTATATAGTTAAAAATGGTAACTTGGTCATTATTGATGAATTTACTGGTAGAATGCAGGAGGGTAGGCGTTTTTCTGATGGTTTACATCAGGCATTAGAAGCCAAAGAGGGATTGAGAGTAAAAAATGAGAATCAAACCCTTTCCTCTATAACGTTTCAAAATTACTTTCGTCTCTATGATAAGCTATCTGGAATGACAGGTACGGCGGTTACCGAAGCGGCAGAATTTGAGGAAATATATAATCTAAAAACAGTTCAAGTCCCTACGCATCGACAGATCAATAGAATAGATGAGGATGATGAGATTTATAAAACAAAATCTGAAAAATATAATGCCATTATTAAAGATATCAAAGAATGTCATACAAAACAACAGCCTGTTTTGGTTGGTACTGTAACAATTGATCAGTCTGAACAGTTGTCTAGATTGTTAAAAAAGGAAAAATTACCTCATAAAGTTTTAAATGCTAAGTTTCATAGGGAAGAGTCAAAAATTATTTCACAAGCAGGGATGCCGGGTTCAATTACTATTGCAACCAATATGGCTGGACGTGGAACTGATATTGTGTTAGGAGGCAACAAAGATGCGTTAACAGAAGATCTAAAATCTAAAAAACTAACTAAGGCAAAATTACAAGAAAAGATAGAATTAATAGATGAGAAGATATCTAAAGATAAAAAAATTGCGATAGAAGCTGGAGGCCTTTATGTATTGGGGACAGAGAGGCATGAAAGCAGAAGAATTGATAACCAGCTGCGTGGAAGGTCAGGAAGACAGGGTGACATTGGTAAATCTAAGTTTTATTTATCACTAGAAGATGACCTAATGAGAATTTTTGGTTCTGATAAATTGAAAATAATTTTGTCAAAATTAGGCTTGAAAGATGGCGAGGCTATTTTCCACCCACTAATAACTAAAACTTTAATAAGGGCACAAAGAAAAGTGGAGGCACATCATTTTGAGATTAGAAAGAATCTTTTGAAGTATGATGATATAGTAAATGATCAAAGAAAGGAAATTTTTAAAAGGAGGGCGGATTTAATAAAATCAGAGGATTTAACCGAGAATATAAAAAAGATAATAGACGATGTAAATCAGGACGTAGTTGGCAAGGCTATTCCAAAAAAATCTTATTTAGAAAAATGGAATTTAGAATTCATAGAAAAAGAAATATTACGAATTTATAATTTAAAATTAGACATTAAATCATTATCACAAAAAGAAGGAATTAGTGATATTGAAATCTTGGATTATATTAACCAAGAATCAGAAAAATTAATTGAAGAGAAGAAAAAAGAGCATGGTGAGAAAATAGAAAAAGAAGTTAGGCGTCAAATTTTTTTAATGACACTAGACTACGAGTGGAAAAACCATCTTTTATCTCTTGATAAAATTAGAAACAATATTAACCTTAGGGCGTATGCTGGGAAAGATCCTTTTATTGAGTACAAAAGAGAATCCGCTGAGCTATTTCAAGATATGATATATGATATCGAGGAAAAGTCTTTAGTGAGGATATCTCATGCCAAGTTACAAAGCGATGTTAGTAAAGAGGAGATTCTAGATAAATTTGTAAAATTATCCAAATCAAAAGAAGGTGCTCAACATAAATATTCGGTTAACGATTCGGGGTTAAGTGATCAGCAATTGCCTAAAAAAACAGAGAGTATTAAAAAAACTAGTGATAATAAATTAGATGAGTGGGCAAATACCGGTAGAAATCAGAAATGTCCTTGCGGTAGCGGCCTTAAATATAAACATTGTCACGGAAAAATTACTTAAAAATGACTGATAGTATAAATATAGAAAATTCAAAAGATCAACATAAGGAAAACCTTAAGGCCTTAAGTCCCTCTGTCAAAGAACCTAATCCTAAACATAATGTTGAGTCTGCAGCAATTAAATTGAAGAAATTAATTGCTAGCGTTAAGTCAAAAGGATATATTACCTATGATAAAATCAATAAATACATTGAAAATGAAGCAATAGATCCTGATAAAATTGAAAAAATATTTGATATTTTATCAGAATTTAAAATTCAAATTGTTGAAAAAGAATCTGATCATGACTCTAGAGCTGAAGATGACGAAAAATCACAAAAAAGAACAGAAGATTCGGTAAAAAACTATCTTAAATCAATGAGTAACCTCAAGTTATTAACTCGTGAGAATGAGGTTGAGATTGCCATGAAAATTGAAGCCAGCAGGAATAAGGTTGTGGCAACCCTATGTTCAACACCAGTGGTAATGAAATATTTTATTGATTGGTATGATGGCCTATCTGGGGGCAATTTACTACTAAGAGACATTATTAGGATTGACGAAACATACAATTCTGAATTAGAAGAAATGTTGAAAAATAGTGACCAAAGTGCTAGCAACAATGGAGATATTATTATTGATAGCGATTTAGGTATAATAGAAGATGAGGAGCCTGAGGAAAATGACCTATATGGAGAAGAGGATGAGTTTGATTCTATAACATCTTTCGTTTCTATGGAGAGGATATTGATGCCCAGAATGCTAGATTTACTGCAGAAAATTTCAGATTTATCCGAAAAAATCCTTAAGAAATTAGAATCTGGCGGTTATGATAAATTATATTGTGACAAAAGAAGTAAAAAACTTGTTGATAATCTGGATGATTTAACAAAAGAGATTAATTTTAATGATGATTTAATTAAGTCTTTAGTTGGTCAGCTATCTGAAATAGATGAGCAAGTTAGAGAAAAGGAAATTGATTTGTTAAGATTATTTACTAAATATGGTTGTGAAAGGGTTGATTTTTTGAAAAAACATCAAAATATTGAGAAGGATAACTGGGTAGAGCAAATAAAATCTTCTGGCAATAAGCATATGAAGAAATGCATTGCTGAAAAAGAGGAGGAGGTTATCAAGATTAGAAAAAAGATTTTAGATTCAGTAAGGTTAACTGGTCTACCTTTAGATAAATTCCGTAACATTATATCTATTATCAGGCAAGGACAAAGGGATGAGGTTAAAGCTAAAAAAGAAATGATTAAAGCTAATTTAAGATTAGTTGTATCCATTGCCAAAAAATATACCAATAGGGGGTTGCAGTTTTTAGACTTAATACAAGAAGGTAATATTGGTTTAATGAAGGCAGTTGACAAGTTTGAATATAAAAGGGGTTATAAATTTTCTACTTATGCGACATGGTGGATTAGACAAGCAATCACTAGGGCAATTTCTGACCAATCTAAGATGATTAGATCGCCAATTCACATTAATGAAGGGTTAAATCAAATTTTAAAAACCCAAAAGAAGATGGTTCAAAAAAATCAAAGGGAGCCAACCGTTGAAGAAATTGCCAAGGAGCTTTATATGACTGTAGACAGGGTAAGAAAAATTCTTAAAACTTCGAAGGACCCGGTTAGCTTAGAAACCCCTCTTTCTGGCGACGATGAAAGTATTTTAGGTGATTTTATTGAAGATAAGGCGGCAATCTCTCCAAATGATGCGGCCACTTACGGTAAGCTGAAAGAATCCGCAACTCAAATTTTGTCAACCTTAACCCCAAGAGAGGAAAGGGTTATAAGAATGAGGTTTGGTATTGGTATGGTAACAGATCACACCTTAGAGGAGGTTGGAAGACAATTTTCGGTTACTAGAGAGAGAATTCGTCAAATTGAGGCAAAAGCCCTATCTAAGTTAAAGCACCCAACTAGATCAAAGACCTTGAAGACTTTTTTTGACAATTAATTGATATTTTAATTTTATATCTTGTTATAACTATTTATTAGCCTGCTATAATCTTACAATACAGACTTACTAGTTTAAGATCAACTTTGACATAACATATAGATCATGTTTGGCTCTTCAGTAAAAATATACAATGTCTATAAAAACAATAATATTGGCGGTGACAATATAAAGATAATAGAGGATAATATTAACTATAATGTTTTATTTTTTGGTTTTTTGTGGTTTTTGTATCATAAAATATGGCTAAAATCTTTTATAATTATGTCTATTTCGGCAATTTTAGTAATACTAAACTTAGCTTCTCTAAATATCTTTTTTTATATTTTTATAGCCACAAATGCTAATAGTTGGTTAGGAGAGCAATTACAAAAAAGTGATTATAAATATGTTGCTACTTTGTCAGAAGCTAACAAGTTAAACGCCCTTAAAACATATTACTCTGAAGATATAAATTAAATTTTCTATATTTTATTTAAAATTTCTTGAATATCACTGATGACAGTGGTGTAAATAATACGGGGCGAGTTCCAAAAGGTTGCTAAAAAAAATGAGTAAAATCAAGGTAGAGACCCTTTCTAAAACTATAGAGGGCGTATTAATGCACAGTATATTGCTACTTTGTAACAAAAGAAGAGTAGTTGAGTGTTAAATTTAGCTAAAACAAAATTGTTATAGTTTATAGGAAGAGTCTTCAAGCGCCGTAAAGAAGGATAAGATAAGCAGGTATTTTTGACATAATTTGTATAGTTATATGCCAAAAAAGCCCTAAAAAATTAGGACCTTTCTGCTTTAATTTCTTCAGCCACATTCTCAGGAACCACACTGTAAGAATCAAAGACCATGGTATACTGAGCTCTTCCTTGAGATAATGATCTTAAATTGTTAACATAGCCAAACATTTTTCCTAAAGGAACTTTGGCTGTAATAACCTGTACATTGTCTCTAGCTTCAAGATTGGCAACTTGACCCCTTCTAGAGCTAATATCGCCAATTACATCTCCCATATATTCTTCAGGGGTAATAACTTCAACCTTCATTAAGGGCTCCAAAAGAACAGGACCAGCTTTTGCCATAGCCTCTCTAAAGGCAGATCTAGCTGCAATTTCAAATGCTAAAACACTGGAGTCCACATCGTGATAGGCCCCGTCTGTTAATATAGCTTTAATTTTAACAACAGGAAATCCGGCTAATACACCATTTTGTTTGGCAGAAATAACGCCTTTTTCAACACCAGGAATGTATTCTTTAGGCACTCTTCCACCAACAATTTTACTTTCAAATTCATAATCTTTAGTTTCTTCCTCATCGTCATTATCATTGTCGAGAATCGGTTCAAAGGTCATGTTAATTTTAGCAAATTGACCGGCGCCACCAGATTGTTTTTTATGAACATACTCAACGTCAACTGGTTTAGTAAATGTTTCTCTATAAGCTACTTTTGGCTTACCGATGTTGGCATCAACCTTGAACTCTCTTTGCATTCTGTCAACAATAATCTCAAGATGTAATTCACCCATACCTTTAAGAATAGTCTGGCCAGATTCTTCGTCACTCTCAATTTTAAGAGAAGGGTCTTCCGAAGCCAATCTTTGAAGAGCAATGCTCATTTTTTCCTGATCAGCTGTTGATTTTGGCTCAACCGAAACTTCAATTACTGGATCAGGGAACTCCATTTTTTCCAAGATAATTTTATTTTCAGGGGCGGTTAAAGTTTCGCCAGTTGTAGTGTTTTTTAGGCCAGCGATAGCAATGATATCACCAGAGTGAGCAACCTTTATGTCTTCCCTATTATTAGCATGCATTAAAAGCATACGACCAATTCTCTCTTTAGAGTTTTTGATGGTATTAACCACCCCAGAGCCACTTTCTAAAGTTCCAGAGTAGATTCTAACAAAAGTTAAAGAGCCAACAAAAGGATCGGTCATTATTTTAAATGCTAGGCCAGAAAATAGCTTATCATCATATCTGATTTGAATTTCGTCACCTGTTTTAACGTCTTCTCCTGTAACAGATTCAATATCAACTGGACTTGGTAGGTAGTCAACAATAGCATCAAGTAAGGTTTGAACACCTTTGTTTTTAAATGCAGTTCCGTTTAAAACTGGTACAAAGTCACCAGCAATAGTACCTTTTCTAATGCATTTTTTTAATTCTTCTTCTGTAACTTCTTCACCACCAAGATATTTTTCCATAACATCATCATCTTGCTCTACCGCGGTTTCAATCAAGATATTACGATATTCTTCAGCTTTTTCTTGCAAATCGGCAGGAATGTCTTTTAAAGAGTAGTCAGCGCCCATTGATTCGTCCTCCCAAACAACAGATTTCATTTTTAAAAGATCAATCAATCCACCATATTCAGCACCATCACCAATAGGTATTTGTAATAACAATGGGTTGGCAGAAAGTCTTTTTTTGAACATATCTACACATCTCCAAAAATTTGCCCCAGTTCTGTCCATTTTGTTAACAAAACACATCCTAGGAACATTGTATTTATTGGCTTGTCTCCAAACAGTTTCTGATTGTGGCTCAACACCTGCTACTGCATCAAAAACAGCAACCGCACCATCAAGAACTCTCAAAGACCTTTCCACCTCAATAGTAAAGTCAACATGGCCTGGAGTATCAATAATATTAACTCTGTGATCTTTCCAAAAGCAAGTTGTGGCAGCTGAAGTAATTGTAATACCTCTTTCTTGCTCTTGCTCCATCCAATCCATAGTGGCGTCACCTTCGTGAACTTCTCCAATTTTATGTGATTTACCTGTGTAATATAAAACTCTTTCGGTTGTGGTTGTTTTACCTGCGTCAATATGGGCCATAATCCCAATATTACGATATTTTTCAATAGCTACTTGTCTTGACATTTTAATTTATTATTAACTTCATTAGGAGTCTGCCTAAATATACATTAAATTTTAAAATAAAGGCTAAGATTAAATATACAAGAAGTAATAATATTTTTAATCGTGTTTAAAATTCTTGGTGATTTTAATTTTATTAGATTTTACTTTATTTTATATGTTTATGAGGATAAGTTATATAGGAATAATATTGTTTTAATATAATTAAATGACAAAATTTAAATCAAATTTTTTACAAATATTACAAAATCGTAACTATATTAATCAGGCCACTGATCTTGAGAATTTAGATCAAAAATTAGTAGAGGGCAAAATTACTGCCTATATTGGCTTTGACTGTACGGCAAAATCACTTCATATCGGTAGTTTAATTCAAATTATGATGCTGCGCTTGATGCAAAAAAATGGTCACAAACCAATTGTTTTGCTTGGCGGAGGCACTACTAAAATTGGTGATCCTTCTGGCAAAGACAAGGCGAGACAAATTTTAAGTGAGGATAATATTAATTCTAACTTAGAAGGAATTAAAAAATCTTTAGAAAAATTCGATTTATCAAAAGAGGATCCATCATTGCCAAAATTTCAATTTGTTAATAATGAAGATTGGCTTAATGGTTTAAATTATATTGAATTTTTGCGTGATATTGGCTATCAATTTTCTATCAACAAAATGCTTACTTTTGAGTCGGTTAAAAATCGTCTTGATCGTGAACAAAATCTTAGTTTTTTAGAATTTAATTATTTAATTTTACAATCTTATGATTTTTTAGAATTAAATAAAAGATTTGGCTGTAATTTACAAATTGGTGGTTCTGATCAGTGGGGTAATATTGTTAGTGGTGTTGATTTAGTTAGAAGAATCAATTCTCAAAATAATAAAAATGAGGAGGTTTTTGGCCTAACTTCACCTCTTTTGTTAAATTCAGAAGGTAAAAAAATGGGCAAAACGGCAGATGGAGCAGTTTGGCTTGATGAAAATATGTTAAATCCTTTTGAATATTTTCAATATTTTAGAAATGTCAAAGACGAAGATGTTGTTCGTCTTTTATTTTATTTTACTGATATTTCGGATAAAAAAATTAACGAATATAAAAAGTTAGAAGGACAAGGATTGAATAAAATTAAAGAAATTCTAGCTTTTGAAGCAACAAAAATTTGCCATGGTAAGGGCGTAGCAAAATGTTGTTTGCAAAAAGCTCAGGAAATTTTTCTGAATAAAAATGAAGATGCCTTTAAAGAAATTAAAATAGAAAATAATTCAAAATTAATTGATGTTATGATTTTGTCAGAAGCTACGCATTCAAAATCAGCGGCTAGGAAATTAATTACTGCCGGAGCAGTTAAGGTTAATAAGAAAAAAATCTCTGATGAAAATTATATTTTTAAAAATAGGGAGACTTTTTCAGTTGGAAAAAAGAAATTCTTTAAAATTATTATTAATTAATTTTTAATTTCACAAAAGTTAATTAATAAATTCTTGCAGCTTTTCCCCAACATTTTTTTGTCTCATAAAAAACTCACCAATTAAAAAGCAGTTAATATTATGTTTTTGCATTAATTTGATATCTTCCTTGCTAGAAATACCGCTTTCGCAGATAATAATCTTGTCTTTTGGGATTTTCTTGGACAAATCAATGGAGTTATTAATGTCAACCGTCATATTCTTAAGATTTCTATTATTAACACCAATTAATTTTGTCTGTAACTTCAGCGCTTTTTGCAACTCTTCTTCATTGTGGATTTCTACCAATACATCTAAATCATTTTCAATGGCAATTCGTTCCAAATTAACAGCTTCTTCTTCAGATAAAATAGCCATAATTAATAATATACAGTCGGCACCAATTAATTTTGCCTGATAAATTTGATAGGGATCAATAATAAAGTCTTTACGAAGAAGTGGTAAATTAACCTCTTTTTTAATTTCGGTTAAATATTTTTGGGAACCATGGAAGAATTTTTTATCTGTTAAAATTGAAATACAGCTAGCTCCAGAATTTTCATAAATTTTGGCAATTTGTAAATGATTAAAATTTTTACGAATTATACCCTTGCTTGGTGAAGATTTTTTTACTTCGGCAATTATGGCAATATTTTGCGTAGCGATGTCAGACTTAATCTTGGAAATAAAAGAATTTTTCCCAAAATTGGTAATTTTTAACTGATTTTTTAATTTAGGGAGCGGTAACAGGATTTTTTCTTCTGTAATTTCTATCTTTTTTTGCTGGATTATTTTAGCTAAAATCATTGATATAAGTATGGTTCTTTTTGTTCTACGGGTTTGGCTGATCTTGGCTTTGATACGTTTTTTGCTGGACAAGGTGGTTTTTCACTCACATTAGGTTGAAATATATTTGCTTCATTTGGTGGATTATATTCAGTTCGTGTGCCATTGTCTTTTAATTCAAAAATTTTATTATCTTCTATTATAAGTCTTATTGAGGCTTCATTTTGTCGATAAAAAATAAGCTCACCATTTTGTAATATTATTATATTATTATCATTAGTATAATCACCAGCAAAGTGTCCTGTAACTTCGTCTTGGTCATTTGTGGCAATAAACTTAAAATTTATTAATTTCTTGTTACGATTGCCAGACACAATATCTCTTTCAACTTTGATATCAATATGTTCTCTATTAATTTCAATCTTACAGGGCATAATTATTTAAATTTCACTTTCGCTCATTCTCCTTGCCTCATCCTCGGCAGTTAGATTGTTAATAAATTCATCCAAATCACCAGCCATAACTTCGTCAATTTTATATAAAGTTAAATTAATTCGGTGGTCAGAAACTCTACCTTGTGGGAAGTTGTAAGTTCTGATGCGCTCAGACCTATCGCCAGAGCCAACTTGCCCCTTGCGGTTTTCAGATCTTTCCTTGTCTAACTCCTCTCTTTTGGCCTCATAAAGACGAGATCTTAGAATTCTCATAGCCTTATCTTTGTTTTTATGTTGCGATTTTTCATCTTGCTGTGAAACGGTGATACCAGTTGGAATGTGAACAATTCTAACGGCAGAATCAGTAGTGTTAACTGATTGACCGCCTGGTCCAGAGGCTCTAAAAATATCAATTCTTAAATCTTTTTCGTCAATTTTAATATCAACCTCCTCCGCTTCTGGAAGTACTGCTACAGTTGCTGCTGAAGTGTGAACGCGCCCAGAAGACTCTGTTTCTGGCACTCTTTGCACGCGATGTACCCCAGATTCAAATTTTAAACGAGCAAACACATTTTTGCCTGAAATAGTAGCTGTGCCTTCTTTACAGCCGCCAATACCAGTTTCAGAAAAAGAGATTATCTCAAATTTCCAGCCTTGCTTTTCGGCATATCTTTGATACATGTTAAATAAATTAGTGGCAAAAAGTGCTGCTTCTTCGCCGCCAGTTCCTGCCCTAACCTCTAAAATAGCATTTTTTTCATCTGTCTCATCTTTTGGTAAAAGGGCAATTTTAATTTTACCAGTTAGATCTTTTAAGATTTTTTCACCCTCAATCTTTTCTTCTTCCAGCATTTTTTTCATTTCAGCATCATCATTAATATCTTTTATCATTTCTGCAGCATCGTTAGTGTCGCTAGAAGTTTTTTTATATTTATTAATCAACTCAACAACAGGAGTTAAGTCAGAATATTCTTTAGAAATCTTAGCATAATTATCACCTAAAGCAGATGGGTCCATGATTTTTTCTGATAATTTCTGATAACGCTCTAAAAGAGCATCTAGTTTGGCATCTAATGACATTATTTTTTAACTTTTAATATTTTTTGACAACTATCAGAAAGTTTTTTCCTTAAATTATAGCAAAAATTAGTAATATGAGCAAAAATTACACCAAAAAGGAAAAAAATAATCAATAAAATAAATAGGCGAATGTCAGATTCATAACCGTAGGGTTTTAAAGAGATTGTTATAAAATAACGATTATTAACAAAAAATGTAATTGCAATAATTGAAAAAATAATAATAATTGTCTTTTTGATAAAATTTAGCATAATTATGAGTAAATTTGATATTGCCATTATTGGCGCTGGTTTTGCCGGTCTTTCAGCTGCGATTTCACTATCTGACATCAGTCCTGAAATTTCAATTGCCTTGATTGAAAAAACAGATTTTTTAGCCAAAAAAAAATCCTCTGACGGTAAAAATTTCGCAATTTCTAATAATTCTATAAAATTATTTCAAAAGATCAATGTTTGGAATAATTTAAAAGATAAAGCGGGAAAAATTAAGGATATTGACATTAGTGATAAAAACTCACCTTTTCATTTACATTTTGATAGTAAGCTTTTTCAAGGATCTAAACAAATGGGAGTCATGCTTAAAAGTTACGATATCTATAATGAGCTTTGTCAGAGAATTAAAATTCAGAAAAATATTCAAATTTTTGCACCAAATTCTTATCAAGATATTAATTTTAACGATAAGGAAAGTGAAATTATTTTTGACGACTCTTCTAAAATTTCTGCCAAACTAATCATTATTGCTGATGGCAGAAAATCCTATTTCAGAGATAAATTCCAAATAGCAACTAATTACAAGCACTATAATCAGACAGCCTTAGTTTTTGATATTGAGCATTCTCGTGATCACCAAAATATTGCTTATGAAAAATTTTTCCCTGAAGGTGCTTTTGCAATTTTACCGCTAAAAGAACAAAATAAATCCTCAATTGTCTGGATGGTAAAAACCGACTTAAAAGATGTTTATTTAGATTTTGATCAAGCAGATTTAACCAATCAATTAATGAAAAAAATTGGCGATGATTTGGGTAAGGTAGAAATAAAAACCAAGATTTTTTCTTATGATTTAGAATTAATCTACCCCAAGGAATATTTTTACAAAAAAGCTCTTTTAGTTGCTGATGCAGCTCATGCAATTCATCCAATTGCTGGTCAGGGCTTTAATCTTGGTATTAAGGATGTTGTAATTTTGACTGACTTAATAGAAAATAATTTTAAATCAGGAGAGGATTTAAATTCTGATGAATTAATAGCAAAGTATAATAAGCTTGCCAAACTTGAGGCTAAAAAAATGATTTTAGCCACCGATAATCTTGATAAATTGTTTTCTAATAATATTTTGCCAGTAAAAATTGCCCGCGATTTGGGTTTGGCAATTACTGAAAGAATGCCTAGATTAAAAAAACTATTTATCAAAATAGCAGGTGGCGGAAGTTTCAATTCCCATCTTTAGCCAATCTTTGCTTTAAGTAAGTCTGCTGATAAAATTTTACTTAAAATATTTGTTATTGCTTATTTGCTTTCGGCACCTAAAAAACATTAACATCAAAAATGGTGGAGATAAGGAGAGTCGAACTCCTGACCTCCTGCGTGCAAAGCAGGCGCTCTACCAGCTGAGCTATATCCCCAATAAGAGTTAGTAATAATATTACTAATAAAAAATAAGGTTAATTGCACCTAATAATATTTGCAATGAAAAAATATCAAAAATTTTAAAATCTATGCTGATATTTTGCTTGGTTGTTAAGAAATATTATGAAATGAACTCTATAGTTGATTTTACTACTCCACCAAGAAAATCTTTACTAAAGATATCCCCAGTTAGTCAAGTGTTGTTCTGTATAATTCAGGATTTATGTTGTTAGATATTTTTTTTCTAGCGGTTTTTATTTCGTATGTATAATACTATCTTCCATAAAATATTCATCAGGTTTTTCTAGTTTATTAACAATTGAACTTGGCTTTTCATATTTTATATCGTTATTTTTAAAGCTATTTGAGGTCAAGATCTCTTGTTAGAAATTGTCTTGTTGGGTAATTAGCTATACTATAGTTAAAAAGCTGTTAAGTTGGTATGCTTTTGAAATCATGCTTAATATTGGCAAATAGTTGACATAAACTTGCTAGTAATTTATATTTTTTAAATTGAAGACCAAGAGATATAAATAGTGATAGTAACTCTCAACTTCAAAGTGATTAATTGCAAATTATTATGTAAACTTACATTGCTTGGGTGAGTTAATTTCTTTAAAATGATTTTTTGCAAAAAAGTTTATTAATTAGCGAATCAAAACATAGTTATGAATCAAAAATCTTGGCCTTTCGTAGAAGCTAACAGAATATTAAAAAAAATTCAAAACAAAACGCCTAAAAAAGGCTATGTACTTTTTGAAACTGGGTATGGTCCTTCTGGCCTACCACATATTGGAACTTTTGGAGAGGTGGCACGAACCAGCTTTGTGATGAATGCTTTTAAAAAATTAGCGCCAGAAATACCAGTGAAATTATTATGCATTTCTGATGATATTGATGGCTTGCGTAAGGTGCCTGATAACTTGCCCAATAAAGATTTAATAAAAGATAATATAGGTAGGCCACTGACTGCCGTTCCAGACCCGTTTGGTACAAGCAAGTCCTACGGTGATCACATGAATAAGCGCTTAAAAGACTTTTTGGATCGATTTAATTTTGATTATGAATTTGTCTCCGCAACTGATAAATATAAATCTGGCGCTTTTAACAACACCATGATAAAAGTTATTGAAAAATATGATGAGTTAATGGATCTAATGTTACCAACTTTAGGAGAAGAGAGGAGAAAAACCTATAGTCCAGTCATGCCAATCGATCCTGATTCTGGTAAGGTTATTGAAAAGGGCGTGAAAGGCGTTAATAAAGAAAAAAACACAGTAATTTACCAAGATGAAAATGGTACTGAAAAGGAAGTTTTGGCTCTAGATGGTAATGCTAAATTACAGTGGAAAATTGATTTTGGTGCCAGATGGTATTCTTTTGAGGTTGATTATGAAATTTACGGCAAGGATCATTTGCCAAACGAGCCTCTATATCGTAAAATTTGCCAAATTTTGGGTAAAACTCCACCAGTTAATTATTGTTATGAAATGTTTCTTAGTGAAGATGGTGCAAAAATTTCTAAATCTAAGGGTAACGGTATTAGTATTGACCAGTGGTTAAAATACGCTCCTGCCGAATCCTTATCGCTTTTTATGTTTCAAAAACCAAAAACTGCCAAGAGGTTGCATTTTGATGTAATTCCAAAAGCTACAGATGAATACATTGCCTTTTTAAATTCTTATCTTGAAGAATCTGATGAAATTAAAAAATTAGATAATCCCATTAATCACATTCATTTTAAGGAAAAACCAAGCAAAAAATGTGATATTAGTTACTCACTTTTATTAAATTTAGCTAGCGCTTGTAACCCTGAAAATGATGATATTTTGTGGGGTTTTATTTCTAAATATGAAAAGGGACTAAATAAGGAAAGCTCACCCTTTTTAGCTAAAATGGTTGAGTCTGCTATTAATTATTATAATGATTTTATTAAAAAACATAAAAAATATCGAGGAATTACCCAAAACGAACAAAACGCCATGATTTCGTTAAAAGGAAAATTACAAAATGTTGACAATATAGATGTTCGTGATGGCAAGGTTTTACAAAATATCATCTATGAAACAGGTAGGGAGTTTGGTTATGAGAAAAATATGAAAGATTGGTTTATATGCTTTTATCAAACTCTTTTTGGTCAAGAATCCGGCCCAAGAATTGGATCATTCATTGCTTTATTTGGTATTAATAATTTTATCAAAATGATTGATGATAGAATTTAAAGAGTTTGTTACAAGATATCTGTTTTTGCATCAAAAACTACTGAAGAAGAGTCTATTTTTTATCTTTTTTATATTGTTGGTTTCTATTATATCTTTTTATATCATTGGCGACCACCCAAATAACAAAATAAAAAAACATTTCAAAATACAAAAGAATAGGGTTTTAAAGTTGTTTAATTTGTCTTATGATGAAGTTAATATTGTTGGTATTGTTAATTCTGATGAAAATCAAATTAAAGAAATAGTAAAAAATAAAGTTAGTAATATTGGTTTTAAGAATTTAGGTTCAAAAATAATTGATGATATAAGGGTAGATATTGAGAAAATAAATTGGGTTAAAGAAGTATTTATTAATCGTAATATTGCGTCTAATTTAGATATTAAAATTGTAGAATATAGTCCTTTTGCGATTTGGGATTATAATAATAAGAGATATATAATCGACAAGGACGGCATTAAGATTGATGTAAAGAATATAGATGATTTTGGTTATTTGTTAATCGTTAACGGAGATAATGCCAGGTTAAAAGTCAAATCACTGTTTAATATATTTTCTGCCAAACCAGAAATAGGGCGCTATGTTTATTCAGCAAGTTTGATTGGAAATCGAAGGTGGGACATTAGATTTATTAATAATATTTTAGTTAAACTACCAGAAAAAAATATTGAAAAAGCTTGGAAAAGGTTGGAGAAAATATATAATGACCAGGATTTAATTAACGATATAGCTGTTATAGATTTAAGAATAAAAAATAAAACTTTCTTAAAAATTGATAATGAATAAATTATTCTATATAATATCAGCTATATTCTTGCTTTTGTTTTCTTGTAATATTCTCGCTCAGAATAAAGAAATTGATAAGCTGCCTGCTAAATTAACAGCTGATATTTTGGAATCAGATAGTCAATTAAAAACAATATCTGCCATAGGAGGCGCAGAATTTACAAAAGGAGGCAACAGCATATCGGCTAAAAATATAGAATATTCCCAGTCCAAGAAATTAGTTACAGCAATTGGAGATGTTAAGATAAATAATTATCAGGTTGGCAATATATCAGCTACAAAAGCTATATTTTCGGATGACTTAAACGATGGGAAGATAGAAAATCCAGCTTTGGTTTTTTTTGATGGATCGTATATAATAGCAAAGGATGCCATTAAAAAAGATAAAAAAACCTTTTTAGATAAATCCATATTTTCAGTTTGTCCTAATGACAACAATAAGAATAGATACAAACCTCTTACGCAATCAGAGCCAATATCTATATCATCTAGAAAGGTTATAGTAAATAATGACAAAGAGACTATTAAATTAAAAAACTCTATAATTAAAATTTATGATGTTCCAATATTATATAGTCCTTATTTTAAGACTTTATTTCCTGCAAGTAAAAAGAGGTCTGGTTTTTTAACTCCTTCATATTCTAAAAGTCAGAATTTAGGTTTGGGCTTAACAGTGCCATACTATTTAAATATTAGTGATAACAAAGATTTAACAATAAAAACTAGCTATTTTCCAGATACAAAGCATGTCTTAGTTAATAATAATTTTCGTAATCTAATAAAATATGACAAATATGATGTTAATTTGGAGTTTGCAAATAATAATTTGGCAGAATCTAAGAAAGTAATAGTTGTTAATAATGAGCCAATAAATCGTAATTTGAGGTGGCAAGGTAAGGCAAGAGGTAAGTTTGTTTTGTCAAAATTTTCTGATCTTATGTTTAATGTTAATCACGTTGGAGATAAAGAGTTTTTGCGTGATTACAAATCTGACTTTGTAGACCACACTGTCTCAAGCATTGAATTTAACAAACATGAATTGATGCAGCATTATTCTGTAAAAATATTAAATATACAAGAGATTTCTGTTAACACAGATCGTAAAACATCCCCTCTAGCTTTGCCCATTGTGGAGCACTATATAAAAAGCAGGCCAAAATATTTTAATACGCAATTTTCTCTTCTATCTAATATGGCGGCCATTCATAGAAGGGAGGGGTTGCAATATAAGAGGCTGTCTCTAGTTCCCGAAGTAAAAATGCCTTATAATATTTATGGTAATCTTTTTGAAGTTAAGTTTAATGCTCAAGGGAATGTGTATTATATGCAGGATGCTTACAAATACACAGAAATAGATAAAAAATATTATAAGAAAAAAGAAGTTAATTATTATCCCAGAGCTTCTTTCAGTTGGAAATTTCCAATGGTTCGAAGATCTAATAGTAACATAATTATGTTTGAACCTCTGGTAAAGTTTGTAGGAAGTCCAGACCAAGATAAAAGCAATGATTTATATAATGAGGATGTTAATAATAATGAATTAACGCAAGCTAATTTATTTTTGGAGGATCGTTTAATAGGTTTTGATAGGAATGAGGCGGGTCAAAGAGTCAGTTACGGTGCTAATACGTATTTATTCAATGATCTGGGTAAATTTAATTTAAACCTTGGTCAAAGCCAAAGATTTACTGATACTAATCAAGATGTAATTATTAGAGGCTTTAATGATAATGATAAGTCAAACATTGTTGGTAAAATTGCTTATAAAAATGACAATAGTTTATCTTTAATTTATAATTTTCATCTAAGCGAGTCAGATTATAATAATGAAGTAAATGATCTTAATTATAATATTCCAATTAATGCAGTGACATTTGCAGGGAATTACTTACTGCTCAAAAGAAGCAACAGTAGTATTGATGAAAAAGAGCAGTGGAATTCAAATACATCAATAAAGTTAACTTCAAAACTAAATGTTAATATTGGCTTTTCTAAAGATTTAATAGAAGGCAAAATTATTAATAGAAATTATAGCTTAATGTATAATGGCTGTTGCGTTTCTTACGGGATTGTTATTTCTGAAGAAAATCTGGAAAGCTTTACCAAAAAACAAAGATCCTACAGTTTTAATTTAACAATTAAGAATTTATGATTTGTACTTATTGAAAGTTGTTTATGTTTAGGGGGTTAATAAAGGTTATTTTTCATGAGCAAGATCTGCAACTAGACAAAAATACTTAGTTATGGCTTGGTACAGAAGTATTGTAGGTGCAATATTAGTGTCACACCAACATTGCAATATTACTACCTTCTTCATGCCTATATAAATGATCCATAAAAAGAAAATCCACATACATCAATTAAGATTTAAATTACGATATCTATTTATCAAAAAGATTGCCTAAAATTTTACTTTGATTTTCTAAAATTATACTTATAATCCTTTCTCATTAAGAATATAATTATATAAATATGACTATTGAAATTTTAATGCCAGCTCTTTCTCCGACCATGAAGGAGGGCAACCTTGCTAATTGGTTAAAAAACGAAGGTGATAATATAGAGGCAGGTGACGTCATTGCTGAGATTGAGACTGACAAAGCTACAATGGAGGTGGAGGCAGTTGATGAGGGTATTTTAGGTAAAATTTTAGTTGCAGCAGGCACTGAAAATGTTGCAGTTAATGCTCCAATTGCTCTTTTACTTGAAGAAGGTGAAGATAAGTCTGTTTTAGATTCTTATAAGGTGAGTGAGGTGCAAGTAGGTTCTGCTTCTGCAAATGAAGGCGCAAAACAAGAAGTTAAAGAGGAGGTGAAAGCTGAATCTATAAAAATACAGACTCCTGCAGTTGCTGACTCTATATCTGCTGATCGTACTTATGCCAGCCCTTTGGCCAAAAGAATTGCTGTTGAAAATAACGTTTCATTACAAAGCTTAATTGGTTCTGGCCCTCGCGGTAGAATTATTAAAAACGATGTTTTAAATGCTGGTTCTGGTTCAAAATCTGGCGTCATTCAAAGGCATCCTGAAGAATTTAGAGCTATTAAAAATAATAATGTTAGAAAAGTTATTGCTAGTAGGTTGTTAGAATCAAAACAGAGCGTTCCGCATTTTTATTTATCAATGGATTTAAATGTAGATAAATTGCTAGAAATGCGTAAATCAATCAATGATTTAGCAATTATTAATGACAAAGGTAAGCCTAATTACAAATTATCAGTTAATGATATTATTATTAAAGCAACCGCTTTAGCTTTGAAAGAGGTTCCGACAGCTAATTCTTCTTGGACAGATGATGCTATTTTGCTTTATAATAATGTTGACATTTCAATTGCTGTAGCAATTGACGGCGGTTTAATTACTCCAATTGTTAAAAATGCTGACCAGAAATCTTTGATTGATATTTCTAATGAAGCAAAGCAGTTAATTAAAAAAGCTAGGGATGGTAAATTGCAGCCGGAAGAATTTCAAGGTGGCGGCTTTTCTATTTCTAATCTTGGTATGTATGGTATTAATAATTTTCAAGCAATTGTTAACCCGCCACAAAGTTGTATTTTAGCTATTGGCGCTGGTATTCAAAAAGCTATTATCAAAGATGGCGACTTTGCCAAAGCAACTATTATGAATGTTACTTTATCTTCGGATCACCGCTCTGTTGATGGATCAGTTGGCGCTGAATTTTTAGGAACATTCAAGAAAATTGTTGAAAACCCAATTTCAATGTTGCTTTAGTTGGATATAATATCAGAAATTACAAAAAAATTATAAATAAAGCTATATTGTTCATTTTTTATGATTATTAATATAAAATGATGGTTATTTGTAGCCTCAAACAAAGAGGTTTTGCCACTTTGAAGAAAAAAGCGTCTTGATTATTTTTTACCTCTATTAATAAGGAGAGTTGTTTTAATTAAATTCGTTGTGAAACTTCCCTTAAAAATAGAACATTTTTTTTGATTTCCTAGTTCTAGTTACATAGCAGTTTTGCTGCGTTTTAATTAATTATCTATAAACTAAGATCAAAAAATAAATCTACTAATTATGAATTACAAATCTTTTTTTGATCCTATAACATTTACATTTAGTTATGTAATTTTTGATGAAAATAGCAAAAAATGCGCTATTTTAGATCCTGTTTTAGATTTTGATCTAAAATCTACTAAATTTTCAAGCAAATCTGCTGACAAGATCATAAAATTTATTACTGATGAGCAGTTTTCTTTGGAGTGGATTTTAGAAAGCCATATTCACGCCGATCATATTTCTGCTGCACTTTATTTAAAGGAAAAATTAGGGGGTAAAATTGCCATTAGCAATAAAATTAAGGAGGTTGCCAATTTTTGGGCTAAAAAATTTGATCTTAAAGCTGATATTTCGAATTTTGATTATTTATTTTCTAGTGGGGAAGTATTTTTGATTGGTAACTTAAAAGTAAAATTCCTTGATACCCCCGGTCACACATCTTCTTGCTCTTCTTTTGTAATTAATGATCATATTTTTGTTGGTGATTTATTATTTATGCCAAATTTTGGTGTTGGAAGATCTGATTTTCCTGGTGGTAGTGCGGAAGAGTTGTTTGATTCTATCCAAAAGATTTTTTCTTACCCCAATCATTATAAAATTCTAACAGCTCATGATTATCCAAGATCAGGAGAAAAAGAACAATATTTATCAACCATCTTACAACAAAAGCACAACAATATTTTTGCTAAAATTCAAAATAAGGAAGAATTTATTACTAAGAGAAAAAATAGAGATCAGGAATTGTCAGAGCCAGAGTTAATTAATTTTGCCTTAGAAGAAAATATTTTTGCTGGTGGTAAATTAAGTGAATTCAGGTGAATGAGCAAGGAATAGTTGCCCTAAAGAATATTCTAGTAATGGTTAAAAGTGCAGGCCAAAGGGCGGCACCAAAAGAATCCTAAAATTTAAGATTTCCTTAAAAGCCACAGAAGAAGGTGGCGGGTGTTCTTAGTTTGTAATAAAAATTGCAAAAGAATTATATTCATCTTTTTACGCCTTTATTTCAAAATAAATAACCCTATGACAAGGTAGTTAAAATTTAGGTTGGGACATGATGTGATGAAAAACACCATCAAAACATGAAATATAAAAATAACAAATACCGTAGCAGATTCTAAGTCTTAAATCTCTTTTGTTAGCCATACTTTTCTTGAGTACAAAAATTAATGATATTTTTCAAGGAAGAATTAATTAATTCAACTATTAAAATTAATAGATCTAAAAACGGATAATAAAATTATAAAATAAATACAACTTTAATTTAGATAGAATAAAAATGTTAAGAGTAAGCATCGCTACTATAATTTTAAAAGAAGAATTATATTTTAAAGTGCAATATAATAGCTTCAGCTGCATAAGCAGTATTTTTAAATAAATTATATTATATTTTTATCTTTTATCCCGAAAAAAACTTTGTAGTAATAGTTTATATTTATCTGGATTACCTATATTGTTATAAATATTAATTTTGTGATGACAGTTTTTTTGTGTAAAAATTTTAGCACCATTTTCAACTCCTCCATATTTTTCATCTGGCAATATATAATATAAATTATTAATTCTAGCTGCTGCAATAGCGCTTGCACACATGGAGCATGGTTCTAAAGTGACGTATAGGTCGCATCCAGGCAATCTTTGACTATTTAATAATTTGCAAGCATTTCTGATTGCTATTATTTCAGCATGGGCGGTGGGATCTAAAAGTTTTAAATTTTGATTATGAGATGAGGTAATAATTTTATTATTTTTTACTATGACCGCCCCTACAGGCACCTCATTATTTTTTAAGGCATTTTGTGCTTCAATTAATGCCAAATCCATAAATGATTTATAATAACTCATGTATAACTATTAAGAATGCTAAATTTAATTTTAAAAAAAGATATTTCTATATTGTTTATGTTTAAGTAAAAATTGCAATTAATTCAATCTATAACAATTGCAATATTTTCTTCTCCAAATCCAAAATTAGCAGTTTTTTAAATTTAAGGTAGTGCTCTTCTTTTTTTGAGCAAGTTCTCGGAAGACAACTTAAAAATCAACTAAAATGTAAGACCTGCCACTTACCATATCCGTCATAGTAATTTTGTTAGAAATTCTATTAATTGTAAGGATAACATGTTTTATTTATGTTGTGATTGATAAAAACACTCTTCTTTTTAAATCCAATTAAAATCACTTAATTGATAATATGTGTGGAAGTTAATATCAACATAAACAGCTGTTTTTTTAACATTTACAAGAACTTTATTTTTGGTTTGAGATATACTTTTCTACTGATTAAATTTAAATCTTTATAACGATAAAAAGTGTTTCCTATATCAATATGATTACATTAATCTAATACACCACTCAGCTGTTTTGCTAATTTTGATAAACCTGTTTGGATTTGATTATTTTTCTTTCTATCTTATTTTATAAGAGCTTTAATTAATATTAATAAATATAAACTGTATCAGCTTCGACATAGTGGTTTGAGCAAGAGTCAGGAATTAAAAATTAAGAATTTCAATTTCCCCCACTCATATGAAAGAGTTAAAAAATAATTTTCAAAACCAGAAAGATTTAGATAGATATCTTGATCTAGAGTTTAATATAAACCTAGAAGAGGTTTCGCAAAATTTTAATCTAGAAATAGATTCTTTTAAAAAAAGATTAGACCAATTTGATCCAATTAAATATGCTAAAACTCGTAATTATAGCAATGGACAAATCAGTAACTTTTCACATCTAATTCGTCACGGGTTAGTTTCAACAAAAGAAATTTCTGATTTTGTAATAAAGAAATTTGGCTTTAAAAGATGTGAAAAATTTCTTCAAGAGCTTTATTGGCGCTATTTTTGGCAATCTTATTTTTTCAATAATAATAATTCTCTTTGGGTTAATATTGAAGATTATAAGACTGGGTTTAGTCACGATCAATACCATAATAAATTACCAGAAGATATTAAAGCCGCTACTACTGAAAATCACGTAATTAATTATTTTATCAAACAATTAACCAAAACCGGATATTTACACAATCACTCGCGAATGTATTTAGCATCATATATAATTCATTTTCGTAAAATTAAATGGCAAGCTGGAGCAATGTGGTTTTTACAAAATTTAATTGATGCTGATTTACCCTCTAACAATCTCTCTTTTCAGTGGATTGCAAGTACATTTTCTTCAAAACCTTATATTTTTAATTTGGAAAATATTAAGAAATATTTCTCTAATGAGTTGGAAATTAAAGATGAAGAAAATCCTGATTTATGTTTTTCTTATGAAGAGCTAAATAACAAACTATTTCCTAACCTATGAAAAATCTACTCTGGCTAAACGATTATAATTTAAATTTTGATTATAAAAATTCAGAAAAAATTTTTATATTTTCAGAGGATTATGTAAACCTAATCTCCCCACAAAGATTAAAGATAGTTTACAAATATTTGTGCCAAAGAAAAGTAAGAATTTTTAAAGGAGACTATTGTAAAATAATAGAAAAAACAATGATAGAGGAAGATTTTGATAGAATAATTGTTCCGAATTGTTCTGATGCAAAGATATTGAAAACTGCTAATGAATTAAAGCAGAGGCATGACGTTAAAATCTTCCAAAGTAGTGCTGTTATGTTTAGTGATGTAAAGTCTAGTAGCTTCTTCAAATTTTGGAATTTAATTAAAAATGACATCGGTTTTGAACATTAATCTTACAAATGTTTTTTAGAAATTATTGATACAAAAGTAAGTCATTGTTACTTAAAATTTATCTTTTAACGATAAGCGAGTGGTATCATAAAATATAATAATATTATAGGTGGAAAGTATCGCAATATTGACAAAATTACTAGCAATTTAGTTTTTTTACAAATATTGTTCTTGCTAAATACTTAAATAAAGAATGAGCGGGGTTTTTATATCAATTTTTACTGCTTTATCCGAGCAGTCAGAAATAGTTTGCAAAAACATTTAAGGCAGTTTTTGTTTAATACCGTTTGGCTTTCTTTTTAAATTATAATATTCTTAATATTATATCAATTACGCCTTATAAGTAATGCTTTTTCTATTCAAAAATGCAAAATAAAGATTTAAATATTGTTGTTATAGGTGCCAGTGGAAGCTTAGGAAGTGAATTTGTTAAGCAATTATCTAAAGATGAAGAAGTAAGATCTATATTTGCATTTAGTCGTTCAAAAACAGATTTTAGTCATAAAAAAGTTGAGTCCTATTTTATTGATATAGAAGATGAGGAGTCAATCAAATCAGCCTCTGATAAAGTAAGTAAGGATATTGATATGGTTATAGTTGCAACAGGAATGCTTCATGACCAAAATATTAATCCAGAAAAGTCTTTGAGAGATTTGTCAAAAGAAAAGTTTCATCAATTATTTAGTATTAATACCATAGCTCCAGCTATCATAGCCAAGCATTTCTTGCCAAAATTAAATAAGAATTCAAAGTCAATTTTTGCTGCCCTGGGTGCTAGAGTAGGTAGTATTCAGGATAATAAACTAGGTGGGTGGTATTCTTATAGAGCGTCTAAGTCGGCTCTTAATATGATCTTAAAAAACGCATCCATAGAAATAGGTAGGTCTAACAAAAAGGCAATTATAGTTGCTTTACATCCTGGAACTGTTGATAGCAAATTGTCAAAGCCATTTCAAAATGCCGTTAGTAAAGAAAAGTTATTTACGGCAAGATATTCTGTTCAAAAGTTACTAGAAGTTATGGATAGTTTAACAACGCTGGATTCAGGGGGCGTCCTAGATTTTAATTGTATTAAAATAGATTTTTAATTATAGCTCTAATCAAATTTTTTAATCCGAACATCTTTACTAAGAAAAATTACTTTATTAATTTTATTTTTCATTATAATTAATAAGAATTTACTTGATTTGTATATATTTACTGTTTAATTTATAAATAAATTGTGGACGTGTCTAAATTAATTTAATTGATATGAGTATTAAACAAAAGAAAGCTTTCTCTTTAATAGAGATATCAGTTGTACTGTTTATAGTTGCAATTTTTATTGCTGCAGTTTCGTCTGGTAGATTGCTTTTGGATAAATCAAATGACATAAAGATGCAACAGGCTTTGCAGGCTCAGTTGGAAAGTCAAGAGTATTTTGAAGCAAAAGCTTTTGAGGTTAGTGTGGAAGATATTATTTCCGCATGTTCAAATCTAAGTGAAAGTGACAATGTTATTATTGACTTTTTATATAGTGGAAACTGTTGTGATGGAAGTAACCCTGAAAGCATTTGCTGTGTTAGCTCTGCTAATGTGACATGTGAGGCTTGTGGAGTAGGTGATAATCAGCCAAGATGCATTACTCCTCCTCAATAATTTTTTCTATCCATATTTTTTTATTAACTAAGTTAAAGATTGTAACATTAGTTCATTGGCGCGGGGTGGAGCAGTTTGGTAGCTCGTCAGGCTCATAACCTGAAGGCCGTAGGTTCAAATCCTACCCCCGCAACCAATTTCAATAAGGTCTTAATCATTTTTTACTTTTCTAAATATTTTCGGGGATACTCTGGGGACACTTCTGAAATAAAAAAACATCAATCATCTAGCACTTATTATCGTAAAAGTTTATATTATCGCAGAGTTTTATTACTTCTTTTTGTTCATTCTGGTCTTCAATATCACTAGAATTGCACTCTATCATAATCTTAAAAAGATGAAATTTATATTGTAGATAAAACTTTATAAATCTAAAACAAGAAAATAATATTTATAGAGTGCAGAGTGTATTTTGCTTCTATTATTTTATGATAGATAGTAATTTAATTCAGAAAAAATTTGGTTCTAGGGTTGGTAATTTAAGAAAGCAAGCTGGATTCTCTCAAGAATTATTTGCTTATAAATGCGGTTTCCATAGAACTTATATGGTTTGTAGTGAATGGGGAGCAAAGAATTTGACCACAGTAAATATTAAGAAAATTTCTTTAGCACTTAATATTTCAACATCAGATTTATTTCAATCCCTTTAATTACCACCAAACAGAAGCGTCAATTATTTTAATTTTAGCATTTCTATTTTCTGGATTTTCTTTCATATGCCTTTTGATTGATTTATCTTTAGTTTCTGATCTAAAGGGACGAATTACTGCAAATTCATTTTGATTTATTTGCACATAAAGAGAAGATGAAGAATTTGAACGGATTATTTAAAATTTTTTATGAGAGTGGTAAATTAAAAGGATTTTTCTATTTTAGAGAAAACTAATTTTAAGGATAATAAAATTAATGGCAATTTAAAAGCTTATTATCCAAATAGAAAATTGAGGTCTAATAAAAATTACAAAAAGTAATTTTAAATAAAACCTTAAGGTTTTGTTTAAAATTACCTATGATCTAATTTTTGCTAATCAGATGATTGCCTTTAGTTATTTTATAGATTATACTATAAGGGGGTATGTGTATTAATTAAAGTTGCTTATGAGATTATTATTTTTAACACTAATTTTATCATTTTCCTTTCATAATTCTTTTTCTCGCCCCATCTCCTATTCTGGCGGTACAACAATTATGCAAAATAATACTACTATCAAAAACTCTCTTCATACTCATTATTCCCCCACTTATAAATATTCAGTTGGCTATAAAGGCGAATATTTCAGGAAAGATCAAATTGCTTTAAATGGATTTCAATTAAACAACCTTGTAAAAAGATGGAATTTACCAGATGCTCAAGGAAATCTTTACCTTAAATCAAATATTGGTAATGCCAATAAATCAGGCAAAAATGAACTATATGGCTTTGCAGGAATGGCGGGGGATTTTGAGACTAGAAAATATTTTATCTCTTACGAAAATAGATACTACAAATCAGATGGAGATATTCTTAGTAATTTTGAGCAATCAGCAAGAATTGGAATAGCTCCTTATGTTGCAAGCTATGGTAGTCTTCACACTTGGTTTATGCTTCAAGTTTCTCATCAACCAGAATTTGAAGGTGATGAGGTAATTGTCACTCCTCTTGCTAGGTTCTTTAAAGGAGATCATTTGGCTGAATTTGGAGTAAGCTCTAATAAGAGAATTTTATTTAACTTTATTGCAAGACTTTAATTATGTTTAAAAAATTTATTACTTTTTTTTCACTTATATTATTAATCAATATTTCCTCCTCTTTTGCAAAAGAAATTAATGTTGATGTTAATGGTTTAGTCTGTGATTTTTGTGCCGTAACAATAGAAAAAAGCTTTAAGAAGAAAGACGAAATTGAGGAAATAAAGGTTGATTTAGATCAAAAAAAAGTATTTCTAACTTTCAAAGATGGTAAAGATTTATCTGATAAAATCATAAAAGATACCATAGTTAATAATGGCTATAATGTAGTTAAGGTTAATCGTTAAATATGATTAAGATTAAAGAATCATTACTGCCATTTTTTGGATTATTTACTTCAATCTCAACGATTCTCTGTTGTGCGTTACCAATAATTTTAGTTACCTTGGGAATGGGGGCAGTTTTTGCCAGCTTGAATGCTAATTTTCCATTTATTACATGGTTAGCCAAAAGGAGTATCTATTTATTTACTATTGCCACAATTGTGCTTTTAGTTGGTGGTTATTTTATATTTATAAAGCCACAAACCTGTCCAACTGATAAAAAGCTTGCCAAGATATGTAATAAAACCAAAAAATTTAATAAGATTGTTTGGTGGGCATCAGTGATAATATTGACTATCAGCCTCTTTTTTAAATATATTTTAATTTTATTAATTTCTTAAAAAAATGCCTTCTCTAATTATTATTTTCGTGACTGATGTGTCAACCTTTTTCCGGACAGTCAATCTAAAAAAATTTCAAAGATTTCTTTAAATGTTGGTTATTTAAAGCTCCTCGCTTTTTCGGTTTGTGATATTTATTTAAACCAAATTTTTTAGTTTGACTATTTGCAGAAAAAAGGTTTATTGGATTCTCCAATATTATATTTATCTTGCTACATCAATAGAAATCAAAGTGAATATTGTCGTTTATTGCAAGCTGCAAGGGATAACTCTTCAAAAGATAAAATTTGGGAAGAATGGGTATTATTAGAAGCTCTAAGTTGACAATATGATGGAAATTAATAGCAATTCAATTACTGCTTTTTCAACACTTTTTGGAGATCTATTTTTAGTTTGAGATCAACCTTTTTTGCTAATTTTTTTAACCCCCCCCCTTTTTTTTCATAAAGGTCTTGGTAGCGATAAAAAGTATCTCGACTATATTCAAAAGTTTTATAAGATTCTGATAAATTGCCAAGCTGTTTGCCTAATTATAATAAACCTAGTTTTGGTTTAATTGCTTTTCTTTCAATATTATTTTATAAAGCACCGTCTGTCAGATCAGGGCAGTCAATTTATCAGCAATGATTGGATCAATAAATTCAAAATACAAAATTCAAATCTCAATGGATGGTAAAAGTAGATGGATTGATAATGTTAAAATAGAGGGGTTCTGGCGAACAATAAAATATGAATAGATTTTCTTAATCCTCCTGACAACATAGAAGAATTAAAACACCAAGCTAGATTTATTACAATGATGAGAATAAAAAAAATTAGATTTTAAGAAATAAAATAATTAAAATCTAAGAATAGAAAATTATCATTTAAAAAGCTTCTTAGAATTTGACTGTTAATAGTCATTCTAAAATTTCAAAACCAAATTTAAGAAAAAAGTCTACGACTTTTTAGAAATAAGTGCTCTAGATAAATGGTGTAGTTCTAATTATTAAATATTTTATTATCTTATTCATGAGAATTCTTATGTTTAGTACTATAAAAAGTAATAGCCATAACTATAAACTCCCCAATCGTTGCCAATGCCAAACATTCCTGATAATACACCAGTAAGAAAACCTAATGCTAAGATTAAAAAAATATTTAATAGAATTTCAGCAATTTTCAAGGGACGATTGTTATTAACAACATATTAGCAGCTGTGAACTAAGGGGAGTTGGAAATCGAGGTAATTTTTAAGTTTTACATGTTACTTTATTATAATTTATTAAAGAATTAAGAAATATGAGTAAATTATTTACTATTACATTTTTATTGCTGAGTTTGTGTGCTACCAAAAATTCTTCTTATGCCAACGATAAAGGTGAGTATGTGATAATTTTGCATGGCATTGCTAGATCAAAAAGCCACATGCAAGAATTGGCAGATTACTTAAGTGGGCACAATTATGATGTAATAAATATTGATTACCCATCAACTGACCATAATTTAGAAGATCTAGTTAAAATTCTGAAAAAAGAAATATCCCAAAAAATCACGGAAGATAAAAAAATAAATTTTGTTGGTTATTCCATGGGTGGTTTGATAGTCAGAATTATTTTAAATGAACAAGAGTATAAGAATATGGGTAGGGTTGTTCAATTAGCTGCTCCTAATAAAGGTAGTGAGATTTCTGACTTTTTAGAAGATAATTGGTTTTATAAGAAGATATATGGTCCAGCTGGTCAGCAATTAACAACGGACCAAAAGAAAATCAAAAATCTTTTGGTTGATAAGATAGATTATGAGCTTGGAATAATTGCTGGAAATTTTACAATTGATCCAGTATCTTCTTCTATAATTCCCGGAGATGACGATGGTAAGGTATCAATAGAATCGACAAAGTTAAAAGGAATGAAAGATCATATAATAGTAAATGCATCACATACTTTCTTTCCGTCAAATAAAATAGTGAAGCAACAAACGCTTAATTTCTTGGAAAACGGGGAATTTGAACGTTAATTAAAAAAGTAATTATGTCAGATCAAATTCATTTATTGAAAACAAGAAGATTCCTACCTCTTTTTATAACACAATTCTTTGGTGCTTTTAATGACAATGCTTTCAAAAATGCATTCTTAATTTGGTTTACATATGATTTAGCGGTTAAGACAGGACAAGATCCACAAATTATTGTTACCATAGCGGCTGGTTTATTTATGTTACCATTCTTTTTGTTTTCTGCGTTGGCTGGACAACTCGCTGATAAGTTTGAGAAATCTAAATTAGTTCAAAGAATAAAGCAGGTAGAAATTTTATTAATGCTGATGTGTTTTATTGGTTTTTATGCGCAAAGTTTAATCTTGTTACTTACGATATTGTTTTTCATGGGAGTTCAGTCAACGTTCTTTGGTCCTTTGAAGTATAGCTTACTTCCAATGCATTTGAAAGAGGATGAACTTATTTCTGGTAATGGTTTAATTGAAGGCGGAACTTTTATATCAATCTTGCTCGGAACTATAATTGGTGGGTTACTTATAAGAACTACTCATGGGATAGAAATCATTTCATTGATTGTAATATTATTCTCTATTGTTGGATATGTTTCTAGTCGATTTATTCCTCAGTCCAAATATGACGACTCTAATTTAAAAATAAATTTTAATATTTTTTCACAAACTTGGAAAATTATCAGATATGCCAAGCAAGAAAAAACAGTATGGCTATCTATCGTTGGAATATCTTGGTTTTGGTTAATCGGTATGACATTTTTAACCCAATTCCCAGTTTACACTAAAAATATCATTAATGGTGATGAAAAAATAGTTACTTTATTCTTAAGTATTTTTTCGATAGGAATTGCAATTGGATCTTTGTTGTGCAACAAGTTGCTAAAGGGAAATATTGATGGAAGGTTGGTTCCCTACGGATCCTTCGGCATTACTGTTTCAATAATTCTATTTTTTACATTTGGAATATTTTATAATAATTCTCTTGATGTAACTAGCTTAATAAGTGTAACAAATTTTCTATTTTCAAACCACTACGGATTTTTGATAAGTTTAAGTTTGCTATCTCTATCCATCTTTTCTGGAATTTACATAGTGCCATTATATGCAATAATGCAGCATCGTTCAAATGAGAAACTCCTGGCTAGAATAATAGCTGCCAATAATGTAATGAATGCCCTATTTATGGTTCTTGCTAGCATCGCTGCCATCTTCCTATTTTCTTTAAATTTGAATGTGAATGAGGTTTTTCTAGTTATTGGAACAATGAATATCGGAGTATTTTTTGTAATAAAAAACATTGTTAAAAACAGATTAAACCATGCTTAATTACTTACTAAAATTAATTCTAAAAAGACTTTATAAGGTTGAGATTGAAGGCTTAAAAAGCTACAAAAAGGCTGGTAAAAGAGTGCTAATAGTGGCCAATCATCTATCGTTTTTAGATGCTCTTTTAATAGCAGTTTTTTTACCAGAAAAGCCAATGTTTGCAGTAAATACATATATTGCAAATAAGTGGTGGATGAAACCATTCTTGGCGGTATCTGATACTTACGCTCTTGATCCCACAAATCCAATGGCAACTAAATCTTTAATATCTGAAATCAAAAAAAATAGAAAATGCGTAATTTTCCCAGAAGGTAGAATTACAGTGACTGGATCTTTGATGAAAATTTATGAAGGACCAGGCATGATTGCTGATAAAACTGATGCAATGATACTTCCAATTAGAATAGATGGCGCGCAATACAGTCCATTATCAAGACTCAAAGGGAAGGTGAAATCTAAGTTATTTCCAAAAATAACATTAAAAATTTTAGAGCCATTAAAGTTTGAAGTTGCAGCTGAAATAACGGGAAGGGATAGAAGGGAAGCAAATGGCAATAAGCTTTATGACATAATGACAAATATGCTGTTTGAAAGTTCAGATTACAAAAAAACATTATTTGAGTCTCTTTTAGATGCAAAATCAATCCACGGAGGCGGTCATGAAATTATAGTTGATATTGATCGCAAACCAATGACTTACAATCAATTGATCGTCGGTTCTTTTGCTTTGGGTAATAAGATTTCTAGAAATACTAAAGATGGTGAATATGTGGGATTAATGCTTCCTAATATGACTTCTAGCATTGTTACCTTTTTTGCTTTCCAAGCCTACAATAGAGTTCCTGCTATGCTTAACTTTTCTACAGGAAGTAATAATTTGGTATCAGCCTGTAAAACAGCTAAGATTAAGATAGTTTATACCTCGAAACGTTTTGTTGATAGTGGAAATCTGGGTCACTTAATAGAAGAAATGGAAAAGAACAAAGTAAAAATTATTTATTTAGAGGATGTTAAAAAGGAAATTAAAATTACAGATAAAATTGTAAATTTAGTAAGATCGAAAGTTGCTAATAGATCTTTTAGAAAGATAAACAAAGCCAAAATTAGCGATCCTGCAGTGATTTTATTTACTTCTGGATCAGAAGGAGCTCCTAAGGGAGTTGTTTTAAGTCATAAAAATTTACAATCAAATAGATTCCAATTAGCCTCACGTGTTGATTTTAGTAATAGGGATGTAGTGTTTAACGTTTTACCTATATTTCACTCATTTGGCCTCACTGGAGGAACGTTGCTGCCTATTTTATCTGGTATTAAAACATTCTTTTATCCGTCACCGCTTCATTACCGTATTGTGCCAGAGTTAATCTATGATGTTGGTGCAACCATCATGTTTGGCACCAATACATTCCTAAGTAATTACGCTAGATTTGCTCATGCATATGACTTTTATTCACTGCGATATGTATTTGCTGGCGCAGAAAAACTAGATGAAGAAACTAGAAGATTGTGGTCAGAAAAATTTGGTGTTAGAATATTTGAGGGATACGGAGCTACAGAAACATCACCAGCACTTTCAACTAATACTCCCATGCATAATAGACCTGGAACTGTAGGAAGATTAATGCCTGGAATTGAGCATAGGCTAGAAGATGTGCCTGGAATTGAAGATGGAAAAAGATTATTTGTTAAAGGACCAAATGTAATGAAAGGATATCTTTTATTAGATAAACCCGGAAAGATTATTCCGACCAAAGATGGTTGGTATGACACTGGAGATATTGTTGATATCAATGAAGATGGTTACATATCAATAAAAGGTAGAGCTAAAAGATTTGCCAAAATTGGTGGAGAGATGGTTTCATTAACTGCTGTGGAAACTTATTTAAGTAAGATGTGGCCAGATAATATGCATGCTGTCATTGCAGTTGCTGATAAGAAAAAAGGTGAGCAATTAGTGTTAGTTACAACCAAGAAGGATGCTGGAAGATCTGATATATCCTCTTTTGTTAAGAAAAATGGCATTAGCGAACTTTCTGTTCCAAGAGAAATAAAGATAGTTGATGAATTGCCCTTGCTTGGGACTGGGAAGGTTGATTATGTTGGCGTTAAGGAGTTGGTCACTAAAAAATAAATTAAAAAATTATGAAAATAATTCTACTATTTATCATAATACCATAATTACTTCTAACTTCTTGCATTACAAGACACGCTACGATGAAGAATAATTATGAAGAAACCTTTTATGTTTATTTTATTAGTAAAAAAGGGGGAATGAAATTGTTTTTATAGGTAGAAAATATCATTATGTTTCCAAGGATAACTTCTCTTAAGAAGATCCTTTGGTGGTGGAGCAAAATATTTTCAACTAACATTGTTAATGTAATTACATCTAGCAAGAACTAACCATCTTGACAATAAGTTTTTAATAAAAATTAGTATAGCTTGCAAATAAATTAAATATTTAAATTACAATATTAACTAATTTATTAGGAACAAAAATCATTTTTTTAATTTCTTGTCCAGCAATGTTTTTTTGAATTAAGTCGTCAGTTAAAACAATATTTTCTAACTCTTTTTTATCTAAATCCTTATTGATTTCTATTACTTTTTTTAATTTTCCTCTAATTTGGATGGCGATTTTTATTTTATCTTTTGTAATAAAATTTTGATTAAATTTAGGGAATAAAACTTGATCAGAAAGCGCTGTTTTAAAGCCTAATTTTTGCCACAACTCTTCAGATAAATGTGAACAAATTGGGTAAATTAGTAAAATAAGATTTTTTAATGCAAAAAATTGTGCTTTTTGGTCATTTTCATCATCAATTTTGAATTTTTCCAAGTTATTGGTAAATTCTCGAATTTTGGCGATAACCACATTAAAACCATTTTTTTCATATTCATTTTTAACTTCAAAAATAGCTTTATGAGTTAATTTAATTAATGAAATTTGTTTTTCTGACAACTTATCTAAATCCTTTTCAGAATAAAAATCAATATCAGAAATTTTAACTTCACTTGCAAATTTTGTTGTTAAATTATAAAACTTTTTAAGAAATTTATGACAACCGTTAAGAGCATTATCTGACCATTCAATATCTTTTTCGGCTGGAGAATCCGACATCATAAAAAATCTGGCTGTATCAACGCCAAAATTATCAATAATTTGCATAGGATCAATCACATTCTTTTTGGATTTGCTCATTTTTTCGCTTCTACCAACAATAATTTTGTTATTACTATCCTTATAAAAGGCCTCATTGTCCTTAAAAGTAACATCTTTAGGCATTACCCATTTACCATTTTTATCTTTAAAAGTCTTGTGGCAAACCATACCTTGAGTTAAAAGATTTTTAAATGGCTCATCAAAATTTAAATAACCACATTTTTTTAAGGCCTTGGTAAAAAATCTAGCATAAAGTAAATGTAACACGGCATGTTCGATACCGCCAATATAATTATCAACTGGTAAAATTTCATTAACCTCATCAAAATTAAAAGCCTTATCATTTGATTGAGCTGCAAAACGTAGAAAATACCAAGAACTTTCAAAAAAAGTATCTAAAGTATCAGTTTCGCGTACAAATTCTTCACCATTAATGGTTACTTTTTGCCACTCTTGATGATGATCAAGAGGGTTACCGCCTCTGGAGAAGTCGGGATCTTCTGGCAAAATAACTGGCAAATCTTCCTGTGGCACTGGTATAACGTTACCATCTTTATCATAAAGCATTGGAATTGGGCATCCCCAATATCTTTGGCGAGAAACCCCCCAGTCTTTTAGTCGATAATTGATTTTTCTGGTGCCAATTTGTTTTTCTTCTAATAAATTAATGATTTTTTCCTTAGCATTAGACACAGTTAGGTCATTTAAAAATGATGAATTAATCATTTTACCATCTGCCAAATGAGCCTGTATTAACTCTTGTTCTTTACCCACAACTTGAGTAATTGGTAGATTATATTTTTTAGCAAAATCAAAATCTCTTTGATCATGAGCAGGGCAAGCAAAAATTGCTCCCGTACCGTAGTCCAGCAAGATAAAATTAGCAATATAAACTGGTAATTTTTTACCCTCGATAAAAGGATGGTTGGCAAAAATTGCAGTTTGGTACCCTCTTTTCTCGTTTTTATCAATATCCTCCTCATTAGTGTTCTCTTTACTACACTGATCTATAAAATTTGCTGCTTTTGAATCATTTTTGGCAATTTCTAAGGCTAGCGGATGATCGGCGGCAATGCCAATAAAGGATGCGCCAAAAATAGTTTCCGGCCTAGTGGTAAAGACCTCTAATTTTCCTCCATTTGAGATGTTAAAATTAATAGAAGCGCNANANCTTTTGCCANTCCATTTTTCTTGCATGGCAAGGACTCTTTTGTCCCATCCAGTAAGATTTTGTAATTCTGACAACAATTCTTCGCTAAAATCACTAATTTTTAAGAACCATTGTTTAAGTTTTTTCTTTTCTACTTCTGCGCCACTTCGCCACCCCCTGCCTTCAATTACTTGCTCATTTGCTAAAACTGTTTGATCAATTGGATCCCAATTAACAATAGATTCTTTTTGATAAATTAGGCCTTTTTTATAAAAATCAATGAACATTTTTTGTTCAAATTTATAATAATCGACATCACAAGTTGCTAATTTTCTATCCCAATCATAGGAAAAGCCTAATTTTTTAAGCTCCTCTTCCATGGTTGCAATATTTTCGTAAGTCCAATCTTTAGGATGAGAATTATTTTCAATGGCAGCATTTTCAGCAGGAAGTCCAAAAGAATCAAAACCGATGGGATGAAGAACGTTAAAATTCTGCATTTTCTTAAAACGCGCAATAACATCACCAATAGTATAATTACGCAAATGCCCCACATGAATTTTACCTGATGGAAAAGGGAACATTTCTAAAACATAATATTTTTTTTTCTCCTTTTTTGGCGTAAACTTAAAAAACTTTTCCTTTGACCAGATTTTTTGCTATTTTTCTTCTATTTCTTTGTGATTATAAGTCATTTTAGTTTAGTTAGGATGGTCCAACCCTTTTGGTGATTTGGTAAAAATCTCATAACCATCTTTAGTTACGCCAATTGTATGTTCAAATTGGGCTGAAAGGGATTTGTCTCTTGTAGTTACTGTCCAATTGTCATGTTTGCTTAGTATTGTTTCTTTTTTACCTTCATTAATCATGGGTTCAATAGTAAAAAACATACCTTCTTTTAAAACCAAACCAGAATTTGGCTTTCCATAATGCACCACATTTGGTTCAGTATGAAAAACCCTACCAATACCATGTCCGCAATAATCCCTAACCACTGAATAACCAGCATCTTCAGCATATTTTTGAATGATATAACCAACATCTCCTAAAGTTGCTCCAGGTTTAACTTGGTTAATGCCTAGCATCATAGCTTCATAAGTTGTAGCACAAAGTCTTTTGGCTTTAATTGAAGGTTTACCGGCATAATAAATGCGACTAGTATCGCCATGCCAACCATCAAGAATAACAGTGACGTCAATATTGACCATATGACTATTTTTTACTTTTTTATCATTTGGAATAGCATGACAAATCACATGATTAATAGAGGTACAAATTGACTTGGGAAAGCCTTTATAATTTAAGGGTGCAGGAATGGCGCCGTTTTCAATAATTTTATTATGGCATAAATCATTAAGATCATCAGTTGTAACGCCTACTCTAACAAAGTCACTAATAAAGTCTAAAATTTTAGCTGCCAAACGGCCAGCTGCACGCATTTTAACAAAATCTTCTTCCTTATGAATTATAACTGACATTAATTTCTTGAAAAAATATAATCACTGCTTAAGATACCTATGATAAATAGATAAATTTTAAAAAACTATATTAATTATGACTAAGACGGAATCTAAAAATAACAATTCATCTGTAGAAAATAGATTTGAACTTTGTTTAGTTGCAAGCAAAAGAGCTAAAGACATTTTATCTGGCGCGCCAACCATCCGTGATAAATCTGTAAAGTCACCAATTATTGCTTTAGATGAAATTAATAGTGATGAGTTAGATATTGAACAAATTAGAAAAAACATCGCTGCTGGTGATAATATCTATCAATCTGAAGTCATTGAAGATAACACAAATGAAGGTAAGACACTGCCAGCTGGTAAAAACGATATTTTTGTTAATGAAAATCTAGTAGTTATAGATTAATTTTTATGTTTAAAAACATTCTATTAATATTATTGATATTTATTGCCGCTTTATTTTTATCTTGGTTGATAGACTTGGGTGGTTTTGTTGAAATGATATTTTTAGATTACAAAATTACTATTTCTATTAGTTTTTTTATTGGATCTTTAATATTTTTATATTTTATATTTTACCTTATTTTAAATTCCGTTAACAAAATCAATAATTTAAGGAGTAATTTCAATCATTTTATCTTTAATAATCCAAAAAGATTAGAAAAGAAATTAAATAAGGAACATAAAAATTTTATTAATAATATAAGTAAAATCCTAAAAGAAGTTAACAATAAAAATTTTTCTAAAGCTGCTCAATTAGAACAAAATATAAAATCTAATTTTTATTCTAAAGAACTAAAATCACAAATTTTATTACAAATTAATAATGAGATAATTTTAAAATCATGAATGAAGCATTAAATGAATATTTACCAATTTTGCTTTTTTTACTAATTGCCACTGGCTTATCCATTGCTGTAATTATTATTCCATTTATAACTAAAAAAACTAGATTTAATGAAGAAAAAAACTCTCCATATGAATGTGGTTTTGAAGCTGTTGGTAATGTTCGTAACAAATTTAATGTACAATTTTATTTAGTTGCAATTTTATTTATCATTTTTGACCTTGAAATTGCTCTACTTTTTCCTTGGGCATTGTCTTTAAGAGATATTGGTTTTGAAGGTTTTTGGTCAATGATGATATTTTTAACAATCTTGACTGTTGGATTTATTTATGAGTGGCGTAAAGGAGCCCTTGACTGGAAATAGAATATTTTAATTACACAGATAATCACAGATAATAGTTAGTGCATCTTCGGAAGATTTAACTATTATATTAATTAGTTAGGTGGTTGACAATCAGAAGAGTTTTCTGGAGAATTAACCCAAGCAAATAGAATAATTTGTTAGAATTATTACTTTGGTAAAAGTTAAAAGCATGTTAGTTATCCAATCAATAAGACTCTCAAAATAGAGGTAGAAAAGTCATAACCCTTAGTATCTATACCAGCATAAGCACTAACTTATTTTGCATTTAAAAAATTATTAATATCATTATTTACTGTCAATTATATTAATAATTCAGTCAAAAATACCTAAAAAACATCGAAAAACTATTTATTAGTAATTGACAATCTCCATGTAAATCTTAAGGAGTTATAAATGGAAATTG
>JAHXBT010000013.1 GCA_020054695.1 Rickettsiales bacterium | reverse complement strand
TCAAAGCCAGATATTGGTTTATCTGTAATATTATCTGATAAATCATCTAATGATTGATCTAAATCGTTACTTTCTGAGTTAGAATCTAAAGATTCATCTAGTTGATTAATTTGCTGAAAAATATCATTCTCTTCCTCATCAGAATTAAATAAATTACCACTATTATTATCTAAATTTGTAGTACTATGATCAACTTCTATGTTAGCAATATTTTGGTCATAATCTTCAACAAAAGAGTGTTGATCAGAAGATGTATTCTTATTATTATACACAACTTTATCTTCTAAAATGAATTCCTGATCTGGATCTGTTTCTATATTAGGATTATTTTGAATCTCTTTAATTTTTGCCCTTATATTTTCTAGTACTAAACCAGTTTTATTTTGATCACTCATATTAAAATTCATTAAAAATTAATATATGATGGAACTATCTTATTATCCCATTAATATAATATACCAATACCAATACCAATACCTAACTTTAAAACCTAAGAATTGATGTTACACCAAATTATTATTAAAATAGTTTTTTTAATAAATAATTTATCTTTATATAAAATTTAAATTAGATTCTTAATATTATTAATTACCACAACAGCAACTGATGAATCAATAGCAATGTTGGATTTTAATTCCAAAATAAATTTTTCATATTTCTCAATATTAGATTTATTTTTCTCAGACCATCTAGAAACATTTGAGATATCTTTTTCTTTATTTTGAACATTAAGCTTAATTATTTTTTTTGTTATAACAGATTGATAATTAAAAATTTCATCTATGATTGTTTTAATACAAACATTATCCCAGTGATTATTAACAGGTATTTCTAAAATTTTATCAGATAACCATTTTAAATGAAGTTTTGTACCAATATGAAAGTAAGACTTTGCAACCTCCTTATAGTCAACGTTACAATCCCCAGCAATATCAACAATATCATAAATACTAGATAAAGAATCTAAAGATGCTAATTGGTTAGATAATTCTTCTGGAATAGATAATGATAGATATTCATCCCTCTTATTATGATAATATTGCGTTGAATCTGTAGATAAAACATCATCTAAATCCTGATATAAATAACTCCTAACCTTTGAAAAATTTTTAACTGAATCTGTAATAGAAAAGTCTTTATTTAATTTTGAAAAACGGAAAATCATTTGATAAATTAATCTATTGATCTCATCAAACATTTTAACCTGTAATTTATAAGGAATAACATGATCTAATTTTTCTATTTTTGTCCAGATAGATTTAAAATCAAAAATATCTCTAACAACAATAAAGGCAGATACAATATAACAAAAATCTTTATTAATTTCCTCATGTAGCTGATTTACAAAAGTGATCCCCACTCTATTAATAACTGCATTAACTAATTCAGTTGTAATAATTTCTTTACGCAATGTATGGGATTTAATTGCAACAGAAAAGTCTTCCCTTAGCCTTTCTGGAAAATAATTCATTAATATTCCTTCGAAATAGGGATCATCTATTAAAGGAGAAGAGATCATATTATCATATAGACCCATCTTAACATATGCTAAAATAATGGCCAATTCAGGTCTTATTAAACCTCTATTTTCCAACTTTCTTCTTTGAATTTCTTTAAAATTGGGTAAGAATTCAATTTTACGATCTAAGAAATTATTTTTTGACAATTTATTTAATAAACGAGAATGATTGTCTAATTGTACAGATCCTAATGATTCTTCAATTGTAATTATTTGGGTTTGTAAACGATTATTATTTAAAACTAAACTTGCAACGTTATTGGTCATTGACTCTAATAATTTACTTCTATCCTTTTCGGACAAATGACCAGATTTAACAGCGGACATCAATGAAATCTTAATATTTACTTCATGATCTGAACAATCTACCCCACCTGCATTATCAATAGCATCAGTATTAATTTTTTTACCTGCTAGGGCAAATTCTATTCTACCTCTCTGAGTAATTCCCAAATTACCTCCTTCGCCAATTATTTTACATCTTAGTTCGGAGGCGTCAACTCTAACAGATTCAGTTAATTTATCACTAACTTCAGAATTATTTTCATTACTTGCCTTAATATAAGTACCGATACCACCATTCCAAAGCAAATCAACATCAGCCTTTAGAATTGCAGATATTAACTGATCGGGCGTTAAAGAATTATCTTTTAAACCCAAAAAGCTTTTTATCTCGGATGACAATGTAATTGTTTTTTGATTTCTTGAGAAAACCCCTCCACCTGATGAAATTAAATCTTTATTATAATCAGTCCAGCTTGACCTAGGCAAATCAAATAGTTTTTTTCTTTCTTTAAATGATATTTTTGAATCAGGATTAGGATCAATAAAAATATGTAAATGATTGAAAGCCGCCTTTAATCTAATATTATCAGAAAGAAGCATACCGTTACCAAATACATCTCCAGACATATCTCCTATAGCCACAACAGTAAATTCTTCTTTGTCTATGTTAACACCAAGTTCCATAAAATGCCTAACCACGGAAACCCAAGCCCCTCTAGCGGTAATGCCCATCTTTTTATGATCATAACCATCTGAGCCTCCAGAAGCAAAAGCATCTTGTAACCAAAAACCATATTCTTTAGAAACAGAATTAGCGATATCTGAGAATGTGGCTGTACCCTTATCTGCAGCAACTACTAAATATGGATCTTCTGAGTCATGAATTACAACATTTTTTGGATGAATAATTTTTTTATCAACAACATTGTCAGTAATATCTAACATTCCCATCAGGAATATTTTATAACATTCTATGGCTTTTACTAAAATTTCATCTCTTGTTAGATTTAACAAATCTGATTTAATAACAAAGCCGCCCTTTGAACCAACAGGAATAATCTGGGCGTTTTTAGTCATTTGCGTTTTTACTAAATCTAATACCTCATATCTAAAATCTTCTAACCTATCGGACCATCTAAGTCCACCTCTAGCTACTTTACCTCCACGCAAATGTACAGCCTCCATTTCACTAGAAAATACAAATATTTCAGCAAAAGGTTTTGGCAAAGGAAGGTCAACCACCTCTTTTGAATCTATTTTAAATGAAAGATAATCCTTGTCTTGGAAGAAATTTGTTCTAATTGTTGCTGTAATGATGTTAAAAAACTTTCGTAAAACCTCATCATGATTAATATTTGAAGTTTCTGTAAGTTTTTTCTTAATATCATCTGATATCTTATTAATATTTTTAGCCCTATTTTTTATTAAGTTAGGATTAAATTTATTATTAAATAATAAGGTTAGTAATTTAACAAATTCTGAATTTTGATATAGAATATCTGAAATATATTTTTGATTATATCTTAAATTTGCCTGATACAAGTATTTTGTATAAGCATTAAATAGAAAAATCTCTCTCCATGTAAGATTAGAAGAAATAGCTAATTTATTATGATCACTAGAATCTGTAATATTACTTAAAATATTATTAATAATATCTTCGATATTACTTTTTATGTCATTTGTTAATTTAAATTTTAAATTTGGTACTATAATTTTGTAATATTGTATAGAAAATACCTCATTAGGCAAAGATATGGTGTAGGTATGTTCAGAGATAACTTTAAAATAAAAACTCTCTAAAATTGGCATGATAATAGATAATGCAAATTCAGATTTTGCGCTATAGATCTTTAATTCCAAAATATCATCATCAACTAAATTTGATTTATATATAGAGCAAAGATTTTTATTAAATTTTCTTGAATCTTCCAGATGATCTATATCATGTACAACATTTTTCCTACAAAAACGGTTTTGATAACTTAATGCAAAAGCCTTTTTATACAACTTATATATTCTAGTGGAATCTTTTAAATCAAAATAATCAAAAATACTTTCTTTTAGATCGTCAGACCAAATTCTGGTAACCTCAGTAATTTTTTTCTCTATATAATTGACATCAACATCATTAACACCATTATCAGTTTTAACAATAATATGCAAACGAGCCATTTGATGCATAGTAAAATAAGTACTATAACTATCAACATAACCATTATATTCTTTCTCTAAAATATCTTGAATATTCTGCCTGGATAAAGTATTAAATAAATCTTTAGGTAAAAAGATAATACAACTAACAAAACGACTAAATTTGTCAATTCTTGGAAAAAATCTAATAACAGATCTACCAGAAATATTAACGATTTCCATTGCAATCTTACAAAGATCATCATCGCTAATTTGAAACAATTCATCTCTTGGATATGAATCTAATACATATTTTAGATCCTTTGTATTATGACTCCCAGGAGCATAACCCGCCCTATTAATAACATTTTTAATTTTATTACGAACTAATGGAATATCATTAGAGGATTGATAATAAGCAGAAGATGCAAACAAACCTATCAACCTATATTCACCACAAACATTACCATCATTATCAAACTTTTGTATTCTAACTCTTTCTGTATATGAATATCTATGAATTCGAGAAGTATATTTTGATTTTAATATTTCTATAAAATATGGATTTTCTATAGATTGTTTTATTTCCCCCGTGGTTCTATTATAAATACTAGGTATCATTTTACTATAATTTGACCTAAGAACACCCAATTTTTTATCTGAAACTCTTTCTAAAAAATAATCATCATCTCTATCTATAAGTTGATATTCAGTTATACCAAGAAAAATAAAATTATTATTTTCAATCCAACTAATAAAATCAACAAACTCATCAATATTTACATTATGAAACTTTTTCTTACTATTTAATAGATAATTTTTTGCTTCACTTGTTAACTGCATCATATCAGGCCAGTCAGAAACAACTAAATTACAGGTCTCTATAACTTTTTGAATTTCAAAAATAATGGATTGTATCTCATCTTCATCATAAATTTTTTCACAATGTAATTGAATTACTGACTCATTATTTTTATCAGAAAAAGAGTTAATGTCATTTACCTCATTTTTATTATTTCTAGAGATGGATAATATGGGGTGGATTATGTTTTTAATAGATAATTCTCTATTTTCAAATTCAATTACTATTGAATCTAATAAAAAAGGTTTGTCATCATTTACTATATTAAAAATAGTAACACCCTTGCTATCATTAACATAATTAATGTTAAAACAATTACTATCCCTTACTTGTAGATTTTTAAAACTAATAGCGGCAAAGTATAATAAATTATCATTATCAAAATCTGCAAAATCCTTACTACTTATATTCTTATAAAAGTCTTTGATAAATTTTTTAAATACAGGGATATTATTTTTATCTATTCCCCAGCTTAATATTTTATCAACAATTAACTCTTTTATCTCCATTACTAAATTTAATATTTACTCATAGCTAGAAAAAACCATTGCAGGTTTAAATATCTAGAAAATAGAAATTTACCATTACCAATTATCACCTTTTAAGATAAAAATGACATACTAACTAGCCAGATTAGGAGATAATATTAACACCATCTGCCTACCCTCCATTTTTGGCCTTTGATCTATCTTAGCAAGATCTTCAATGTCATTAATAATATCCAGCATGATTTTCTCGGCAAGTTCAAGATGGGTTATTTCTCTACCTTTAATACGCATAGAAACCTTAACTTTATCCTTATGCTTTAAAAACCTTATGATATGTTTAACTTTAAAATCATAATCACCTTTTCCAATATTTACAGAAAATTTAACTTCTTTTAGCTCGGTATGTTTTTGTTTTTTCTTGGAATCTGCAGCTTTTTTTTGCATTTCATAACGCATTTTACCAAAATCTGCTACTTTACACACAGGAGGGTTAGCATTAGGTGATACCTCGATTAAATCTAAACCGGCGTTAGAAGCAATCTCAATTGCTTTATAAATATTAACAACACCAACCATTTCACCCTGCTCATCCAAAAGCCTTACTTCTCTGGCGGTTATTTCTTTATTTGTTCTAAATTTTTTATTTATTGGTTGCACAATTGAAGTTATAAGTTAATAATAAGTTACTCATTATAAATTTAATGTAATTATTGTCTAAATAAGATTTAATTCAAGAGTAAATTTCATTATAATTAAAATAAACATAGAAATTCATTCAGTCAATACATGTTTTTTGCGAAAAAGATAGAGAAAGAAAAAATTACCAAACACGAAGTTTCTGAAGCACATTTTATACCATATCAATGTCATTGGAACCATAATACAATATTAACCAAAAAGCAAGAACTAGTTAGAGTAATAAAAATAAGCGGGTTACCTTTTGAAACGATGGATAGTGACAATTTAGATTTTAAAAAGGAAGTTAGAAATAATACTTTTAGATCAATTGCTCAATCTGGATATAGCCTTTATTTCCATACTATTCGTAGAAAAGAGAAGGCTTTTCCAAATGGCAGTATGCCAGATTTCTTTTCCAATTCTTTAAATTTAGAATGGAAAAAAAGACATGCGGATGAAAATGTCTATATTAATGAACATTATATAACCATAATTAAAGGAGAAGGCAAGGGAGTTATATCTAAATTTGCAAACTTTATACAAAAACTACATTTTAAAGCAGATCAATTTTCTTGGGAAGTTCATATTAGGGATATGTATGAAGAATTAGAAGAAACTACATCTAGAATATTAAATGGTTTTTCGTCCTATAATTCTAAGTTATTAGGTTTGGTTGAAACAAAGGGTGGAGTTTTTTCGGAATTATTAGAGTTTTTTGGACGGATAGTCAATGCTAATTACTCATATAAATTATCCGTACCAACAATTGGCATTGACCACTATTTACCAATGAGTAGGCTACATTTTGGTAAAAAATCAATTGAAATTAGACATCAAAATGAAATTAAATATGCTGGTATTATCTCTATTAAAGAATATAGAAATAGTACGTATCCAGGTATGTTTGATGGCTTTATGCAATTACCGTTTGAACTAATAATAAGCCAATCTTTTGAATTTACCGATAGAGGAAAAGCCATTAGCTCAATGCAATTACAACAAAGAAGATTAATTCAATCAGAAGATGTTGCTACTTCTCAAATTTCTGAAATTGACATGGCACTTGATTCTGCAATGAGTGGTGATTTTGCTTTTGGAGAACATCATTTTACCGTTTTATGCATAGCTGATTCATTAAAAATGTTAGAAAACTACCTTTCGCTAGCAGCGGTTGAATTATCTAATGTAGGAATTAACTCTGTAAGAGAAAAAATAAATCTAGAACCAGCTTATTGGGCTCAACTTCCGTGTAATTTTGATTATGCAGTTAGAAGATCTACAATTAATACATTAAATTTAGCATCATTTACTTCTTTTCATAATTATCCTTACGGCAATAGAGGTGGTAATCACTGGGGTGATGCTGTTACTGTTTTTGACACGTCATCAGGTACGCCATATTTTTTCAATTTTCATATTAGAGAAGTTGGTCACACAATGATTATTGGTCCTACCGGATCTGGTAAAACATTGTTATTAACATTCCTTTGTGCACAAGCAAGAAAATTTAATTGTAACTTATTCTTTTTTGATAAGGATTATGGCGCCAAAATTTTTATTAATGCCATCGGAGGTAAAAATATAGAACCGACAATAGAAAAAAATTCAGGATTTAATCCATTCCAACTACCTGACATAAGTAGTAATCGCGCCTTTTTAGTGGAATTTTTAACAATACTTGCTACATCAAATGGAGATAGATTGTCACCCGATGATTTAGATAAAATTAACCAGGCAATTAATGGCAACTACAACCTTAAATTCAAAGATCGTAAATTAAGCAATATTATACCTTTCCTTGGTATTGGTGGTCCAGATTCACTAGTTGGGAAAATGTCCATTTGGTATGGTGATGGATCACATGCTAGATTATTTGACAATCCTGAAGATCTAACTGATTTTGAAACAGGTAGAGTATTTGGAATTGAAATGAGTCACATATTAGATGACAGTAAAAGTCTGGCACCAACATTATTATACTTATTTCATTTAATTAATAATTCTCTAGATGGGTCACCGACAATGATAGTTCTCGATGAGGCCTGGGCATTAATTGATAACCCAATATTTGCCCCAAAAATTAAAAATTGGCTAAAAGTACTTAGAAAATTTAATGCTTTTGTAATTTTTGCTACCCAATCAGTAGAAGATGCTGCAAAAAGTACAATATCTGACACCCTTGTACAACAAACCTCTTCTCAAATATTTCTACCAAATTTAAAGGCAACTGATGTATATAAAGATGTCTTCATGTTGAGCTCAAGAGAATTTAACTTGGTTAAAAGCACCGATCCTTCTAGTAGATTTTTTCTCTTAAAGCAAGATAATAACGGCGTAATAGCAAGGATTAATTTGTCTGGCATGACCGATTTCATTAATATTTTATCAGGCAGAACTGAAACATTATCAATATTTAATGATTTGATTGAAAAGCATGGTAATCAACCAGAAAATTGGATACAAGATTTCTTAAAATTAGCAAGAGATGTATGATTTACTTCCTAAAATTACCTCCAGTAATCTAACTATATATCAAAAACCAAACACTCAAAAAATATTTAATCAAATAAGAATTAATTTAATATTTATTATCACTACAATATTAATCTTTTTTTACAATATTAGCGACTCATATGCTTATATTATGAAAAATAAATATGACACCGATAGCATAGATAGAATTAGGAAATGCTCTGAAGTAGTATCAATAGAAGAACAATATAAATTGAAAGGAGAGAATAATAACGATCTCAAAATGACACTAATTGATAGAGATGATTTAATAAAATTTAATTTTTTTGAGTCGTCAACATTTGTAGATTCCTTGTCCGCGTTTCCATCTGAGAAAGAGCTAGCTGCAGTTATGTCTATTATGGCAGCATCTGGGGCAGCAGCACCAATGGTTGGCTCAACATATATTACAGGTAAATATTTAGCTACACCTTTGTTCAAATCAGTTTGGGAAGCAAGTAGAGCAGATTATAATTTTAGAATTAGTAATGAAAAATGTGTTACCAAGGCAATGACAGCTTTTTTATTATTAAAAGCTAGTGTTAAATTAGTAAAAAGAATGTGCAATGTATCGAGCCCAAATGTAAAAATATATCCCTCACCTTTTAACGACATAAAAATTCTTGCTAAAGGGGTAATTAATTCAAAAGGAAATGCAAGATGTTCTGCTGCATTAGCAGTTGGTGCGGGACAATTTGTAGCATATTTTTCAACAGAAGTTGCAACAGCTAATTTGGCTGACTCAGTGATGAAAAGAGCAAGATTATGTGGCCATAATTGGAAAGCCTGGGATCCAGATAGCCGTGATCAGGATCAAATAGGACTATATCAAAGAAAGTTACGATTATGCGTTCAATGTAGATTAGGGATTGCCTCAGCTACAGAAGAATGTCCTAAAAGCAATAGCAATGAAGAATATCAAAAACTATGTAAAGATAGAAGAGAAGAAACATATGGTGGATGGATTGGTAAGAAACCAAATGAGCTGATTACCTATAGGAAATACAGAGAATATATGAATGGCGGTGTTGAAAGGGTAGTCAGACGAGGAAATGATGGCTGGGACGTAACAATATCTTCATCACAATTAGCCATAGATTCTATTACTAGAAATTATACAGATGAAATGGAATATTGTATTGACCCTTCTAAAGAATGGAACGAAAATGGAGGAGATATTATCAAAGCATATTACGAATCATCAACAGGAGAATATAAGTTTAAAACTACAAGTGATAGTAACCCTAATGGATATGCAGGGCCTTTTGCAGTTCAAAAATATTACTATAGGGGAACTGCCTCACCAAAATTTAACTGCAAAAAATACTTAGACACACCAAAGGGAATAATGGTTGGTAGTACTTGGAAATCATGGTCACAAATAGACGAATCTGAAAAAGCAAATGCTAAACAAATATATAAGGATGCCTATGGATGCTGTATTAGGCGTAAATCAGGATCTATTTGTGTTGAATATAATTATGATTCAGAATTTCAAGATGGTGATGAATTCGAAAAATATGAAGCTGGAGATTACTATGTAAAACAAGATAACACATTAACTAATGAAAATTATAGAATTTGCTCTGCTGAAGATACTTGTTCATTTGGTAGAGTAGATACAGCTATGGCATTACCACTAGAATTTGATAGTGAGTATATGACAACAGATGATAAAAATATAGATGGGGGTGGCAATACATTATTATGCGCTTACACAACAAGCCTATGTCCTTTTGACCACAATATAGGCGGAGGCACAAAGACATGTGATACAGCAATATATGACCCAGAAGATTTGAAAAAAGGAGGGAGTGGGAGTTGTAAAAGCAACGAATTTATTGATATCGAAGCAGAAGATAAAAATGAACCATGTTTGGATAAAAAATTTGCTGGAAAATGTAAAAATTACTGTCAAATGTTAAAACATTGCGTGGTTGTAGACAGAAGTAATGATTATAGCCATCTATTAATTAACTCACCATACCTTCATGATGCATGCTTTAATTTTAAAGGAGATTCTCAATTTAATAATTTATCCTCTAGATGGGATGTGGAATTTAGACCAAAAGAAATAACTAGATTAACCTCTCCCATTGCACAATGTTTAAGAGAAACATTTAGAAATGTGTTTACAAATAAAGCTGGACATACCAAATGCACTGCTGAAAACGCATCAGAAAATCAGTGATTCTGTCCTCCAGGAGGGTATCAATGGCGTAAAGGAGATGATTTAAGCAACACAGTCAATGAAGATGGTCAAAAAATATATTTCTCCTTTTTTGAATTTCTTCAAAGATCATTATATAATATTATACAAGCATTTCTAATAGTTTATGTCATGATATTTGGAATAAAAATAATGATGGCAGAAAAGACAATACCAAGAGAGCAAATTATTATAACATGTTTAAAAATAGGTATTGTAATGTTTTTTGCTACAGGGGAAGCTTGGCAAAACTTCTTTTTTGATGGCATATATTCTGCAGCAACCATTTTTGGCAACATAATAATAGATTTAGAATTATCTAATCTAAGAATGGAGGGGGTGGAAGTAACTAGCAACATAGATGATAATGTTGTCAAACAACATCAAAAATGTTATTTTAACCCAAGTACATACCCTAACGAAATGCAATATGTAGCAATATGGGACACTTTTGATTGTAAATTATCTCAATATCTTGGTTTAGGACCAGGTATCACAGCTGGTAATTTTGCTATATTAGTATTTTCTGGCTTCTTTACTGGACCATTAGGGGTCAAATTTTCTGCGTTATTACTTACATTTGGTGCATTATTTTTTGGTATAATATATATTGTTTTATATGTTTTTGTAGTTTCATCTTTATTAGTGATAATATTGATATTTATCTCACCAATGATAATGATAGCAATATTGTTTGAGAAGACAAAAGGTATTTTTGATCCGTGGCTAAGACAATTATTAGAGGCTTCGACCCAGATCATTATTATATTTTCTTTTATATCAATGATAATATTTTTATTTGACAACTTCTTTATTGGGTCAGCTCAAATTAATCCAAATACTGGAGAACCAAATTGTAATTGTGTGTGCCTAGCTCCTAATCAAGAAGATAGCAATGTTAAAGAGAAGCATAAAATAACAAATGGCATAAAAGAATGTGGGATAATATCTGAAACTATGATTGATGACGCAGCTTATGCGGGAGCAATTGGTGGAGCTGCAGCCGGTGCAGCGGCTGGATCATCATTTGGATTTGGTGGAGCTGTAGTTGGCGCAGCTGGAGGAGCTGTAGTTGGACAAGTTGGAGGAGTAGTTGGGGGGGCGATATTAGAAGAAGCAACTAGGCTTAATTGTACAAATGAAGATGGAGATAATAGAGTTAAGATAGATTGTGAAAATATTTACAGAGACGGTCTATGTAATTATGATGAAGATTTTAAAATTTCTGATCCTAAGGCAGATAGTTTATTATGTATTATGCAATCTGACAATGTTGTCCAATCAGGAAATTTAGCAATATTTGGTTTAGTCACTCCTACAGTCAACATATTATTAGCACCAGAAAGAGCAAGAATTTTAATATTAACATTGGTTAAAATTGTCTTAGTGACATATGTTATATATATTATGACTGGTAGAATTGCCAATTTATCATCCGTTCTTTGGGGTACGAAAGGTCTACCAGAAAGTGTTATGGCTCCAATTGATAGCTTGGCAAAATTAGCTGCTGGTTCTAGATTTGCTTCAAAAGCACAAGAAATTGGATCTAGAGGTTTAGGTAAAAAAATGTCTGAAGGAGCAAAAAAATTATCAAAAAAATAATAATAAATATTATGAACAAACTAATCCTTACTTTTTTTTATATAGGTTTGATTAAAAAAGCCCCTGGAACTTTTGGTTCCATAGGTGCAATATTTTTTTGGATATTTTATAACCAATTATTTTCTGAACCAAATATATTATGGCCCATCTTTCTTGTTTTTATTGCTATTTATGGTTCTATTTTTATTAAATATTATTCTCAAAATACAGGTAATATTGATGACAAATCAATTGTCTTAGATGAAGTTTTAGGACAAATTTTAACATTAGAAATAGTATTTTTGTTTTTTGATCTTGATAGAAAATCATTGGAATATACAAATATTTTAATAATATTTTTATGTTTTTTAACATTTAGAATATTTGATATTGTCAAAATATTTCCAATAAATTTAATAGATAAAAAAATGAAAAATGGTTTCGGGGTCATGTTTGATGATTTTATAGCGGCAATTTTTGCTATTATTATTTCTATAATATTAATAAGTACTATATTTAAAATATGAAAAAGACAGGTTTTGGCCTCCTAGAAACATCTCTTATATTGATGATAGTTGCTTTTATGACAATAAGTGCTCTGTCTCTTTATAATCTTAGTGAGAGAAATATATCAAAAAAAGCAAGTAAATTTAAAAAAAAAAACTATCTTCATAATATTGAAAGACTAAGTACACGATCAAGACTTAATAAAATATATGAAGAGATTAAATATTTTGTCCTTTTACATCATAGGTTACCATGTCCTGGTAATAATAATAGTGGTAATGAAGATGATAACCCAGGCAGTTGTGATAATTCCAGTACGTTTCTTACTAATAATAATATTGTGTATGGCACTTTACCTTATAATAGCCTTAATTTAACTAACGAAATTGTAAAAGATAAATTTAATAATGATTTTACTTATTATGTTGATAAAAGATTTACGGCCAAAACTCACAATCCAAACGGTACAAATGGATTTGCTGCAACTAAAACAATGTATGATATTAATAATGATCCTGATCCTTCTGGCAGAGTTAACGATACATCATTTGAAATTATTAACGTTAGCGAAGGATCAAACAAAATAGAGCCAAAAGATGGTTTAAATAGCGATATTAGACCTAATTCCAGCTATCTATTTGTAATAGTAAGCCCTGGAGATGATAATAATCTTAATGCTGAGAATAGTGATAATAATAATATTTTTAAAACTATTGATGAAAATGATAATAAAAATAAAGATATATTATTATTTAAAAATAAACAAGAAATATTAAAAAATGCTAAGATAAGTACTTTTTTCTGTGCAAAAAATGATAGTAAAATTATATTTAATAATCATACTCAAGATAATGATGGCAATTTAGGTTCATGTGCATCTGGAGCAAGTGTTATATTTGAAAATATTATATATATTGAAGATAATTATGCTAAAATTAACTGTCCTTCTGGTTGTAGTGGCGCTAGTTTAGTCAGAAAATGCGGTGAATATGGAATTTGGCAGGATATAACATCTATGATCCCAGATCAATGTATGTGATACCAAATTTTATCTTAAAGTCAGTACATATACTTTCATATTTTGAACACAATTATGTAATAAATTATGAGTAAAAATTATAATAAAAGAAAGGCATATAGTTTATTGGAGGTATCTATAGCTATGTTTATAATTGGCTTATTAATTGCTAGTGGCGGTATTTTATTTACTAAAATATCTCAAAATCAAAATTTTAAACAAGCAGAATTAGTTACCTTAGATAGGCAAGATAAAATATATAAAGCGATTCTCAATTACCTATCCGAAAATCATAGATTACCATGTCCAGCAAGATTAAATTCATCATATAGCGATAGTGATTATGGTCAGGAATCTAGAACATCCGGCACATGTAATGATAGCGATAGTGGCTGGGAATTTAGAGGGAATAGTAATCCAGATCCTGCTAATTATGAAAATGATGCTAGAAATCTTGGTAAAAACAATAGTATGGAAATATTGTATGGAATGGTACCTATAGATGTATTAAATTTAGATAAAGATGATGCTGAAGATGGTTATGGAAATAAATTTTCTTACGTCATGATTAAAGAATTTGGTGTCAAAACTACAAGTAATACATCACTATATGGATTTGAATATTTCGCAGGATCTGATAGGCTGGGTGAGAACTTGTCCACCCCGTCAGTAGTTGATTATATAAGTATTAAATCTAGAGAATCAGGAACAAATTCTACATTATTAGATAAATCAATAATGTTGCTTATAAGTCATGGTGAAAATGGCAAAGGTGCTTATATTCCTGATAGTGCAATGCAAAAATCAATTGCTAATATAACTAATGAGGAAAATAAAAATATACATAATGCTAGTTATGGTAGAGTATTTTTTACAAATTCGGATGAAACAACAACAGAAAATCAAGAAATAATTACTTTTGATGATCATTTACTTTTTAAAACTAAAGATCAATTATTAAGGGATGCTGAGATGGAATTTGTTAAATGTGGGATAGAACAAGGTTTTATTAATCAGAATTATAATTCTCAATTATCAGAATTAGAATCTTGTTTGAGTGAAGATTTTATACCCAGTAATAATTCAACCTATGGTCAAACTATTGATATTACCAATATAAGCAATCCAAATACCAGTTGTGGTTGTAATGATGATGATGCAATTTTACAAATAACATGTGGTAAATATGGTAAGTGGTCGGATATTTTTTGTAATGAAAGTTATAAAATAAATGTTGTAGATGAGGTCAGAGCAGATAGTGACCAAGGATTGAATTTAAGTGATGATAGTGGCACGAATGGGATTTTTATTGCGGATGGTGGAAAGGTAGGTATTCTTAATAACAATCCAAGACAAAAGTTAACCGTTGGAGCCGATTTAGGAAGCTCGATTGGTGCATGGGTTGGACTAGCTGTACAAAATGCAATAGTTACTGGCGGTGCTAATAATAATAGTGTTATTGGTCTTCAGAATTGGGGACCAGAATCTAAGCTCTTTTCATACAATTACAGCACAGGACAAGCAGTGCCTATCAGAATACAACCAGATAATGCTAATGTGTATATTTGCCAAAATGGTGGCCATGTTGGCATTGGAACAAGCAGTCCTACCACATCTTTACATATTGATGGAAGTACAACACAAACTGGAACACTGTTTCTTTCGAGCAAAAAGAGTGGGTATAGTGGGTACGCTTCTCATGTTCACTACGGAACCGATATGAGTTGGTATATTAGATCAGGGTCGACAAATGGCAGAGTAATTATACAGGACACTGGGGGTAAGGTTGGTATTGGGACGAGTAGCCCGACGCAAAAATTACATTTATGGAAATTTGAGTGTTATAGGATCAATATCTAAAGGTTCTGGATCGTTTGATATTGCACACCCCGATCCTAAAAAGAAAGAAACTCATAGACTAAGACATTACTTTGTAGAAACTCCAAGTGCTGGAGGCAATATATATAAGTACCAAATAGAATGCGTGGCAGGGGATAATTATATTGATTTACCAGATTATTACCAATATCTTAATAAAGATAGTTTAGTTTGGGTAAATCCTGTAAAGCATTTTGGAAGGGCTTGGGGAGAAGTAGAAGAAAATAGAAAAGTGAGGATAGTAGTTGAAAAAAAAGGAATTTATAATATTTTAATCTTTGGTGACCGTAAAGACGAAACGGCTATGAAAGATTTTAATAAGTACGGTATTGAATATAAAAATAAATAAACAAATGACAAAGCGAATTAATAAATAAAATAAATATTTTAATTTAAAAAAGGAATTTCTAAATGAATTGAAAAGTTAGAAAATGATAAATAAGTTAATATTTATATTCCTTATATTAATCCTTACTTCTTGCTTTAAAGAGCCTTTTGAAATAATGATTGAAAAAGAGCCGAAAATTAAAGCAATTAAAAAATATAATTCCTTTCTTGCTTCTGAGTATGTAGATTATGCCAAATATCTCAAAAGAATAAAGCAAGAAGATGCAAGTAATCATTTTTCACAAAAAGCCCTAGATGCCTTTAGTGGGGCATATATTAGTCCAGAAATACCACAAAATTGGTCTTTTCCACCTAACAAGATAGAAGAGGCAATATTTGCCGGGAAAAGATTAATGTCAGTAAATAATTTTGATACTAAAATAAATTTACCAATACAATTATCTCATCTAATCTTACTATATGATTGCTGGATTAGTGGTAAAGGTCATATGATGGGGCATTTTATACCACATTCTAGCTGTAAGAATCGATTCTATCTATTGTTAGACGAAATTGAAGAGTATAAAATAAGTAATAAAAGATTAAAAGAAGAAGAAAAATATTTAGATCTAACAGAATTTATTATATATTTTGATTTCAATAGCTATAAATTAAATAATGAAGCAGAAAAGGCACTAAAGGAAACATTTGAGTTCCTCAATAATTATGATGATACATATTCAATTTTACTAATTGGATCAGCAGATTCATCAGGTAAAAAATTATATAATAAATATCTATCAACACAAAGAGTTAAAATGGTTCAAAACCAATTATTTAAAAATGGTGTACCAAAAAATGTTATTTACTATAAATCATTTGGGGAGCAAAGACCAAATATGATTACTAACAATAAAACTCAAGAAGAAAATAATCGCTATGTTAAAATATATATATCTAGAACAGAAAATATAAGTAAAATACCATTGCCTATTATTGAACAAACTAGCTATTATAATAGAATTACTGAAGCTAAAATGACTAATTAAACCATATTTTCTTTAAAGAAAATTGATTTATTTTTTTAAATTTTTATTCCTAAATTTTACACCACCCCCCTTAATAAAGCTTTGTTTACCTCTAGCAATTGCCAAATCTCCTTTCTCAATATCTTTTGTAATTACACTACCAGCTCCAACCATAGAATTATCATCAATATTAAGTGGTGCAATTAGAGCAGAATTTGAACCAATAAAGACATTGCAACCAATATTGGTTGTAAATTTATTATAACCATCATAATTACAGGTAATAGTACCGGCTCCAATATTTGAATTTTCTCCAATATTAGCATCTCCAATATAAGAAAGATGATTAATTTTAGTTCCTTTGGAAATTTTACCTTTTTTTATCTCAACAAAATTACCAATTTTTACCCCTTCACCAAGATTTGTGCCAGGTCTAATTCTAGCAAAAGGACCAATAATAGAATTTTTAGAAATTTTTGCCCCCTCAATATGAGAGAATGATTTAATTTCTACAAAAGAATCAATTTCTACATTAGGACCAAACACAACATTAGGATGAATAATAACATCATTAGCAATCTTAGTATCAAAAGAAAAATACACAGAGTTGGGATCTATTAAAGTTACACCGCCCGCCATCATCTTTGAACGCATCTTATCTTGGAAAATTTTCTCTGCATCTGCTAATTGTGATTTTGAATTTACACCCAAAACCTCATCTTCTTTACATTTAATTAAAGAACAGCTTAGATTGTTTCTTTTGGCAATTGCAACAATATCCGTTAAATAAAACTCTTTTGAAGCATTATTATTGCCAATTTGAGATAGTAAATTGTTGACTTGATTGCCCTTTATAGCCATAACTCCAGAATTGCAAAGGGTAATTTTCTTTTCCTTTTCACTCGCATCCTTAAACTCTACAATCTTTTCTAACTTACTACCATCAGTTAACAATCTACCATAAGATCCCGGATCTTTAGCATCAAAAGCAAGAACGGACACATCATTTTGTTTAGAATTATCAATTATATCTCTTAAAGTTGATTTTTCTATAAAGGGAGTATCACCATAGAGAACTAAACATATATTGGGGTCAATTTTAGAATTCTCCATTGCCAATTTTACAGCATGACCAGTTCCCAATCTTTCCCCTTGAATAGTAAAATGTAAATTATGATATTTTTCCTGCAAATCATTTTTGACAATATCACCCATTTCTTGAGAAATAACTATGTTAATCTCATTAGGATTTAAATCTAAAGCACCATGAATTACATGTTCAATCATTGGTAAATACCCAACCTGATGCAAGACCTTTGATTTGTTTGATTTCATCCTAGTACCCTTACCTGCACCAAGAATAATAACAGAAATTTTTTGTGACATTATATTTATATAATTTTTTGTAATTTACTAATTGCTAAATTGGCTAAATCAATTTTTGGTTTTTTTTGATGATTTGCAAATAAAACTTTTTCACCTACTAATCTTATTTTACCCTCACTAGCAAAAACTATTTTTAATAATTCATCTACATTTGTAAATTTATTATTCTTAAATTCAATTACAATATCCTTACCTTTAGACTCAATCTTAGCGATATTTATTTTCTTTGCCAGGATCTTTAAATATGAAATTTCTAATAAATTATGTACTTCCTGTGGCATTTTACCAAATCGATCTACTAATTCCATTTCTATTCCATCCTTCTCCTGTGTAGATTTAATATTTCCTATTCTTTTATAAATACTCATTCTTAAATCAATGTCAGAGATATATTCCTCTGATATTAAAAGTGACAATCCTAGCTTTATTTTTACTTGATAATTGTCAATAGATTTGACCTCTTCATTAGAAATATTTTCAATTGCCTCATTGAGCATTGACTGATATAGCTCAATACCAGTATCTTTAATATGACCTGACTGCTCATCTCCTATTATATTTCCTGCGCCTCTAATATCCATATCATGTGATGCAATTGAAAATCCAGCACCAAGCGCATCAATATTTTGCATGACTTCTAATTTTTTAACTGAATTTTTAGTTAATTTACGACCTGCACTACTCATTAAATAAGAATATGCTCTAATTTTTCCTCTACCTACTCTACCTCTTAATTGATACAATTGTGCTAATCCAAAATATTCAGCCTTATAAATAATAATTGTATTAGCATCTGCAATATCAATTCCAGACTCAATAATTGTAGTAGACAGTAAAATATCAAATTTATTGTCATAAAAATCATTCATTATTTCATCTAACTCATCTGGCTTCATTTGACCATGGGCAGATCTAATTTTAATTTCTGGCACCAAATCTTTAAGATGTTTTTCTACTTGCCTTAAGTCTGCAATCTTAGGTACAACAAAAAAACTTTTACCACCTCTTTGATACTCTCTCATCAACGCTTCTTTAACAATTACTGAATCATAAGGCATAACAAAATTACGAATTGCTATCCTATCAATTGGTGGTGTGGCGATAATAATCATCTCTTTTATACCAGATAATGACATCTGCATCGTTCTAGGTATAGGTGTTGCAGAAAGACTGAGTAAATGTATTTCACTTTTAAATTCCTTAATTCTTTCTTTTTGAGCTACACCAAAATGCTGCTCTTCATCTAAAATTATTAAACCTAAATTATTAAATTTGGTATTTTTAGCTAAAATTGCATGAGTACCAACAACAATATTAACATCTCCATTTTCCATACCAGATCTGACTTCACGATTTTTGGCAACTGTGTTCATGCGATATAGGCTAGAAATATTAAATTTAGTTTTGGAGAATCGTTGTAAAAAATTATTATAATGCTGGCGACAAAGAAGAGTAGTAGGGGTGATAATTGCCACTTGATAGCCACTTGAGGCGGCAATAAAAGCTGCCCTCATAGCAATCTCTGTCTTGCCAAATCCAACATCGCCACAAATTAGACGGTCCATTGGGTAACCTTTAATTAAATCTTGTTCAATTTCTTCAATTGCTTTTAGCTGATCTTCAGTTTCAACAAAAGGGAAATCATTTTTAAATTCATCATAAAATCCAGACTCCACATCTACAATTGCTGCTTTTTGTATTTTTCTTTTAGCGGCTAAATTAATTAATTTCTTAGCAATAATTTTAATCCTGTTACGAGCTTTTTGGCAGCGATTTTTCCAATTTGTTCCACCCAAAATATCCAACTCAATTAATGAATTTTCTCCAGAATATTTTGTTATCAAATCAATATCTTCAACAGGTACAAAAAGATTATCATTGTTTTTATAGGTAATTTTCAGAAAATCATTTTTATTACCTCCTATATCCATCGTTTCTAAACCTTCAAAACGACCTATTCCATGCTGCATATGAACCACCAAATCTTTTTGCTTTAAGGCAAAACCCTCCTCTAAAATTCTTTTACTTAATTTTTGTTTATTTCTTCTTTTTATTTTTTCCCCTAAAAGGATATTTTCACTAATAACGGCTAAATTATCACTATAAAAACCATTTATTTGATCAAAAATAGCAATTGCAATTTCATTTTTTTTAACATTATCCAAATCATCAAATTGATTAATTTCTTTTATTAAAAAATTATTCTGTTGCAATATCTTAGATATTACAGACCTAGAACCCTCGCTAGTAGTGGTAATTATAATTTTTCTACCAATTAACTCCTTTTGTAAAAACTCTGATAGTAAATCAAAAACATATTTCTTGTTAGATTTACTTGCTTCTAAAAAATTAGGAATAGATTTAATATTTAAATCAATATTTCTGTCATTTACATTAGGATTACTAAAATTATGAAATCTGCAAACAGAAAATTTTTCTAAATTCAATCTAAATTCTTCTTCATTAAGATATAATTTTTCTGGTGGCAATGGGTTATATATATTACCATTTTTACGTGACTCATCTATTGTGTCCAATCTAGATCGATAATACTCATCTACCTTGTTAGCTCTATCAAATATATCTGGAAAAGTCTTTTCCTCCAATAAAATAAAACTATCTTCTACATTAAAATAGGAAAATAAATTATCTAAATCATCTTGATAAAATAATGGTAAAAAATTTTCCATTCCTGGATATTCCCTTGCATCAACTACATGATCATATAATTGATCAGAGTCTGGATAACCGAATAATCTTTGGTAATTTTGTTTAAAATTTTTAATTGATTTTTCATTTAAAATAATTTCACTAGCGGGAAAAAAACTCACAGACTTAACGGAGTTAGAAGTAATTTGAGTAATAGGATCAAATACCCTAATTTCGTCAATTTCATCACCAAAAAAATCAAAACGATAACCAATTAAATCATCATTTTTTTGCAACTTGCTATAAATTATAACATCAATTATGTTGCCACGCACTGCAAAATCTCCAATATCATTAGCTGTACCTATTCTTTTATACCCGTTATCACTTAAAAAATTAATCATTTTTTCAATAGGAATTGAATTTTTTTCCTTAATTTCAAAGCCCATATTACTAATCTGATTTTTAGGAGATAGTTTTTGTAAAACAGAATTGACAGTTGTAATAACCAGGATTTTTTGATCTTGATTTTGTGTAATTTCAATTAGGGTTTTAATTCTAGTGGCAATGATAGAATTCTTAGGAGAAGCACGATCATAAGGCAATGAATCCCAAGCAGGAAAAGAAATAATTTTAATATCTGGTAAGAAAAACTCCACTTGCGATCTAATCTCTTCTAGCCTTTTGTCATTCTGCGTAATATGTAAAAAATATTTTCTATCTGAATTTTGAATGAATTTTGACAATGAAAAACCAACTGCGTCATCACTTATTTTAATAATTGAACTATTTTCCTTAATCTGTTTTAATTGTAATTGGTAATTAATCATTATTTATTATAACTTATATCTTAAAAATATCTCTAAATATATTATTAATTTTTAAATCAAAATTTGAATATTAATATTATTTCTGTAAATTAGTCTATTATTTTCAACAAAATTTTTAACAAAATGAATAAAATTTTATTCCCAACAATTATATTTCTTATAATATCCTGTCAACCACATAACCAAGATCTTAGAATGGGAGAAAATATAAAAAACCAAAAGGAAATAGATTTTATTAAAAATAAATGTCAAAAATATCAACAAGCAACCCTACCATCATGTATTAAAAAAGCAAAATCTTCCTTTCGCTGTCTAAATTCAATTGAGCAGTATTTAGAAAAAATTAATTTACAGGGTAAAATAGAATGTAGAAAAGAAGCTAATATACAATTTCCTTATTCATCACAATATAAGGAAGAGGAAAAAAACGATTTTGAGCTAAAAGAAGAGGATCTTGACATAATACAAGACAATATAGATTATTTTCTAGCTACTGATAAAATATATATTTATCGCTACAATAAGGATAAAAAAAATAATAACAAACCAGAAGTGTTAGAAAATAATTATAAAAATAGGTTTGACACCTTCTATTCAAGGAGTCAATTTATAAAAAAATGTCAAAATAATTTTGATGATCGAGAAGACATATTCAAACAAAAATATGTAGAAAAATGTCACAACATTCTTGATTTACCTAAATCTATCTAGGCTGTAATCACTATTAACACAAATTTTAAGTTGATTTATTGTTTTAAAAAAATATATTCTAATCATTAGTTAATTAAACAAATTATTATGAGTTCTACCAAATCTGGTGAAAATAAATTCTCTAAGATACTGACTATAGCACTGGTTGCTAGTATATTTTTATCAGTATTGTCATACCAAATGGGCATTCAATTAGAGGAAGAAATTTATAAAGATCTAAAGAATACCTTTTTTAAACCTCTTAAATGGTGGATAAATCCGTTAATTGCTTTTTCAATGTTTAGCGTTTTCTTTAGAACCCCTGAAGGCAAGGCTCTTAACTTTATTGTATTATTATGCGATATAATCTTGTTGTATTTTATATCTACTCTCATTGCAAATTTATTTGCATATAATATGTATGATTTATTTCCTTTTGCCGAAATTATAGCACCAGCTTTGCAAGGTATTGATTCAACTGAATTTAATAAAACTTCTCCTGGAGGAATTCCAACAATTATCCTTATTATGATTTTTGCTTTTTGTACTTCAGTTATCTGTCGTTATGTTATACATCATTATTTTATTGCTGTTGTTAAACAAATTTTACATGTATTAAACATTATCATTGGGGTCAAATTTTTTAATAAAGTAAAGTTTATCTCTACATTTAAGAAAGAATACAAAGATGCTAGCAAATCAAATAAAGATTCATCATATTCAATTACTTTTATTAACTTTTTTGATAAAATTATATTTGGAGTATTGATGATGATTTTACTATTATCACCCCTGGCTGTATACTCTTCATTCCTACAAATTCTTAATGATCGTGGTTTTAATTTCTTCTTAGATTTGGGTAAATTTATACTATGTTATGGATCGATCTTACTTACTTATAAATTAGTGGTACTGCCAATTGTTAGAACAGTTTTTACATTAGGTGTTACCAATAAGGAAAGTTATTTATCTTTCTTGAGAAAAGGTACTCCTGTTCTGATAACAGCTGCAGCCACTTCTTCTAGTGCAGCTACCTTAGGTGTTAATATTAAGGCCGCTTCTACCTTAAATGTACCTAAAGATATGAAAGATAAGGGTCATAATAAAGCTTTAATGCCTGTTGGAGCTACTCTTAACATGGATGGCACTAGTATCAGTTTAGTAGTTTATTTCCTTTTAGGGGCTCAGTTATCTGGAATTACCGACATATCATTTTGGTCGGTTGTTTTGACTGCTGTCGGACTATCATTTGGAACTGCGGCTGTACCCAGCGCTTCTTTAATTATGCTAACTAGTATGTATAATTCATTTGCTGTGCCTGAAGCGGTTACAAGTAAATTACTATCAATAATTCTAGCTGTTGATCCAATACATGACCGCTTTAGAACAATGGTTAATACGTGGGGAGATTTGAATATGATATATATAATTCAATCTAAAAGAGGCATCATAACTTCTTTTATGAAAAAGCTATGTCCAAAAAAACAAAAATAGGATCTTGCCAATTTTGTTTGTTGACTTATTGTTAATTTTAAGAAGCTTCCAAATAACCTGGTATTTTTTTAATTATGGCTGATTTTTATCTAATATAAGATCAATGTTAAAAAGTAACTTTAAAAAACAAAAGGAGCAAGGGCAACAAGATGTTGTAAATAACGAAGATGATCAAGAATCTAAAATATTAACAGCTTCTAACTCCGTTGGCTCAAGTAGGGCAAAAAAGCTGGCAAATATACTAATATTATTATTATCATGCGGAGTAGTGTTTTACTTTTTACTATTTCAAGAAAATCCAGATGACCCTAATCAAGATAATACAAAAGATATTAAAATTGAATTAGATAAAGAATTAGAAGCTTTACCTCCGGAAAAAGATCTGAATTTTGAAGAGGTAGGTGATATTTCTCCCTTAGAACAAACAACCAACAAGGAACTAGAAAGACCTACCCTCCCTGCATTGCCAGAGTTACCTGTAATACCAGATTTACCAGAAGAAAAAGAAATTTATCCAGAACTTGAACAAAAAGATTCAATAAAATCAGGTATTGACGATCTACCAACTAACTCTAGCAAGAAAAATTTATCTACAGATCAGCAAGAAAAAAAGGATAACAACTCAAAAGAATATTATTCTGACCCCAGGAGAACTCCAATAATGCCAGAAAATATTCAATTACCACAAGGTAATAGTTTTGGAGATCAAAACGGTATTAGAGATCTAAGTGGTAATGCCATACAACAACCATTGGCACCAACACCACCAACTGTAGTACAAAATAAAGATTTATCTAGTATTATTGCCCAAGGCAAAATGATGACTGCAATTTTAGAAACAGCTATTAATACAGAAGTTCCTGGTGATATAAGAGGCATTGTTAACCGGGACGTCTACGCTGAATCAGGAAATAATATTTTAATACCAAAGGGGACAAGATTATTCGGCTCATATTCAAGCAATATAGCTAGAGGACAAGGAAGAGTTGAGATAACTTGGAATAGAATAATTAGACCAGATGGTCTTGATGTATCTATATCACTGTCTGCTTCTGATCAATATGGTAGATCAGGTATTTCTGGCGAGGTAGATAATCAATATAGCTCCACTATAGCCAACGCTTTATTAACAAGTGTTTTAGCAGTTGGCGGAGCACTAGCTGCTGATGCCCTTAGTGGAGATAACTCTTCAACAACTACTGGCAGTGACGGATCGGTAATATCAACAGATACCGCATCAGCACAAGTCATTACCCAAGTTACAGGAGCCGTGATAGATACGGTAACAAAAATGATTGAGGATTCTATAAATATTCAGCCAGTTATAAGAATACCACATGGCACCAAAATGACTGTGATAGTAAATTCAGATATTACATTACCACCATATGAGTATTAAACATTTTGAACTGTTAAAATATCTAAAATCAATTATCATATTAATTTTAACCTTTGTAGTCTTGTTAGCTCATATAAATGTAGCTAAAGCAAATGAATATGAAGATAACTTTTTTGAATTAGAAGATAATTTTAACTACAATTCTAAATCTACAAATATATACGACCCCTTAGAAAAACTTAATCGTAAAATATTTTATTTTAATGAAAAAGCTGATAAATATTTTATGAAACCTGTTAATACAGCTTACAGATTCATTACTCCTAATATATTTAGAAAATCAATTAATAACATATTAAGCAACTTATCCCGCCCCTTTGATGTAATTAACTCCCTAATACAGGGAGATATATCTAATAGTAGAGCAAGCTTCTCGTCATTTCTGATTAATAGCACTGTTGGACTTTTTGGTATATTTGATATTGCTAAATCTAAAAATATAAATTTTAAAAAAAATAGTTTTGCAGATACACTTGCCCATTATGGAATTTCTCGTGGTCCTTATTTAGTATTGCCTTTTTTGGGACCAAGTGATGTGAGAAACTTCTCAGGATTATTGGTTGAAAAGACTGTTGATCCACTATCAATTAATATGCTAAAAGCTGGCGGCAAGAACAAATTAATTAAAGATAAACACAGCTATGGATTAACGACAATCAATGCTATTAATAAATATGATCAGATAGCAGATATTTTACATAGCGCCCAAAAAGACTCATTTGACTTATATTCAGTCATGAGGTCTGTATATTTACAATCTAAAAAATAATTTATAGATGTTAAAGTTCTTATATATATTTATTTTATTTTTAACATCATCATGCCTAACTAGAATTGAAAAACAGGGGTATTCTTTTGATTCATCAGATTATAAAATGATTAGGGAAGAAATCACCTCCCAAGCTGAAGTAAAAAATATTATGGGATCTCCTACTCTTATATCATTTATTGGCAAAAAACCTATTTGGATATATTTTTCTCAAATAAAAGAAAAATTATTATTTTTTAAACCCAATATTACAGCAAGAAAAATTATGACTATAGAGTTTGATTATGAACAGAAATTCGTTGAAAAAACTAACTTCTATAGCCTAGATGATATAAATGATATTAAATATATTTCTGATTATACAAAAATAGAAGATCCAAATAAAAATATCATGTCGGAATTTTTTGGTAATATTGGCAAAATATCACCTAATTAGAAATGAGGAAAGTAATAAAATCTGCTTCTATCTTCTCTTTCCTAACTCTAATATCACGCATTTTTGGCTTTATTAGAGATGTCTTAATTGCTAAATATATTGGTGTTAGTATTTTATCAGATGTATTTTTTGCCGCTTTCAAACTACCTAATTTTTTTCGCAGAATTTTTGCTGAAGGTGCATTTAATAATGCTTTTGTTCCAATTTTCTCCAGTAAATTGCAATCCAGCCATAATGACGCCATCAGATTTGCTCAAAATACCTTATCACTACTATTTTTTATCTTATTAATTGTTATCATTATCATACAAATATTTATGCCCATCTTTATATCTGGTATATTTCCTGGATTTAGAGGTGATGAATATCAGTTAAATTTAGCAATAGATTTATCAAGAATTACAATTTTTTATCTATTATTTATTTGTATTGCATCATTATTTTCAGCCATGCTTAATTCTCTTGGTAAATTTGCGGTAACCTCAGCAACTCCTATAATTTTAAATTTAACCTTTATTATATTTTTATTATTTTTAAGAGAAGATTTCCAGAATTTAGCTTACAATTTATCATACGCAGTATTTTTTGCTGGTATTTTTCAGCTAATTTGGATCGTTATTTTTTCCATACGCCACAAAATCTTAATTTACCCCAAAATACCAAAAATTAATCATGATATTAAAATATTCTTTAAAAAAATTATACCTGGTATCATTGGTGCTAATGTGATGCAAATGAATCTTTTAATTGATATTGCAATTGCTAGCCTATTTGCTGGAGGAATTTCTTACATCTACTATGCTGACAGAATTAATCAATTGCCATTAGCAATGATTGGAATTGCACTTTCAGTCACCTTATTACCCACCCTGTCACAAAAAATATACAAAAAAGAATTCGTTAAGGCTAATAACTTACATAATAAAATATTAGGAATTGGTCTAATGGCAGCAATACCTGCGTCAGCTGGTCTTTTTATACTAGCAGAAGAAATAATTAGAGCTTTATTTGAAAGAGGTAATTTTACTGATACTGAAACAATGAAGGTATCAAATGCTCTAATGATTTATGCTATTGCCTTACCATCCTTTATTGCCGTTAAAATTTTAGAGCCTGGTTTTTTTGCTCGGGGCAATACCAAAATACCAATGAAAATTGCTATTATTTGTTTATTTATAAATCTTGTTTTAAACCTAATATTAATTCAATATTTTGAATATTTAGGCATAGTAATTGCCTCCGCAATCGCTTCCTATAGTAATTTAATTTTGGTACTCAATCAACTTATTAAAAAGAAATACTTTTCTTTTGAAAAAGCATTATATAGGAATATAGCAGTGATTTTTTTTAGCTCAATTACAATGATAATTTTCCTATTATTTTTGCAAAATTTCTGGGCAAATTACAATATATGGCTTATATTGCAATTAATAATTACCATTTCCTGTGCTATAATATTGTATTTTACAACATATTATATATTGTCCAAAAAATAAATGCTAATTGTCATTTATTTACATCTTTCTTAATATTTTTGGCTAATTCAATTATGTCATCTGCTCTTAATATTTCTTGTTTATTATCTTTGTAAAAAATTTCCTTAGCCTTTTTGGCATATTTTTTAGCATCATCAACCTCCTCTTTTAGCAAATAATATTCTGCTAATGATAAATTATATCTTGCCATATCATCTATTTTTTCATAGGCTTGAGATAATATTTTATATATTTGTATATTGTCTTTTTCTTGTTTGATAACAGATTTAAGATTTTTTATGGCTATTTTTATTAAATCATTATCTTTTGAATCTAAATCTAAAATTGATTTAGCAAAAATAATCCTAGCCAGAAAATTATTTTCTTTAATATCTAAAGATTTTTTATAAAAAATAACTGCGTTTTTTAAATCGCCACTTTCGTATAAAAATTGAGCTTTGAGTTCCAATAGATAGGCATCCTTAGGATTTTTACTTAATAAATTATCAATAATATTAAAAGATTTTTTAATCTGACCAGATTTAAAAAGAGCAATAGATCTACGATAAAGATTATTAAAATCATTTTTTTTATCTGTTTCCTGTATTGTAATTTTAGCATCATCTAAAAAACCCTTTAATTTAGCTACCACTCTTCTCATTTTTAAATCCTGCTTTGTTAGTATTTTACTATAACTACTTTTGGAGAAATTTTTTAAATTGGCTTTAATAAAATTAATTCTTTTCTGACTAACTGGGTGAGTTAGAGCATATTCATCTAATATTTCTTCACCAATAGTTTGTGACTTAAAAAATTTAAGAATCTCTAATAAACCCATTGGGTTATAATTTATATTCTTTAAATATTCCAAAGCTAAAATATCAGCTACTTCTTCTTGTGACCTGTTATATTTTAGAAATAATCTATGCGCTATCTGATTACCACCCATTAACATGGCATAACCAGCATCAGACCCAGAAGAAGCAGCCGAAATAATACCAGCTATATAAGTTAACATCATTACATTTTGTGCTTTTTTAATCTCTTCTTTTCCTCTAGCTAAATGACCAGCAGCAATATGTCCAATTTCATGAGCCAAAACACCCCTTAAGACATTAGGATCATTATATTTGGTAATTAACCCTGTATTTATAAAAATATTCTGTCCTTTTGATACAAAAGCATTAATTGCACGATCATTAACTATATAAATTTTTATAGCTTTTTCTTCCAAACCTGCCTCCTTTATAATTGGCCTAGTTAATTCCCATAAAAGCTCTTCAACTTCTCCATCACGAATAATAGAAACAGCATTAGATCTGCTAATTGGCAATAATATAAAAAATAATAATAAGGTTATTTTAAGATAATTCATTAATTGTTTCTAAAATTATTTTTTTTTCATCAAACTCAAATTTTTGATCAGCAATAATTTGATATTTTTCATGACCTTTACCAGCAATTAATAAAATATCATCTTGTTCTAAATTTTTGACAGCATATTCAATTGCTATTTTACGACCAGCAATTTCAATAGTTTTTTCTTGATCACAAGCAGATAAAATTTCTTTTCTAATTTGGGCAGCATCTTCACATCTGGGATTATCATCGGTAATAATAATTTTATCAGCAAATTGAGAGGAAATTTTTCCCATTAATGGTCTTTTGGTTTTATCACGATCACCACCAGCGCCAAATAAAATATGTCATTTATTATGTTGTATTTTTTTAGAATTTTTTAAAATATTCTCAATTGCATCGGGGCTATGAGCGTAATCAATAAATATTTTTGCACCATTTTCGTGTTCCGCAACTTTTTGCATTCTACCATCAACCGAAGTTAAATCAGGTAATTTTTGTAATAAAAATTTTATTTTTGTTTGATCCAAATTATAATAAGAAATTACACTAGATAGAGCGCAAATAATATTATAAATCTGAATATTAGCAATTTCTTTGATTTGTGTCTGATAATTATGACCAGCAATTTCTAAATTTAAATCCCAACCCCAGTCATTAGATTTAGCATTTAATAATTTAATAAAATCTCCCTTTTTACCATAGGAATAGATTTTGTGATATTTATTTTGGCAAATTTCTTTAATTTTATTAAATTCAGCAATATCAGAATTTAAAATAGCAATAGATTTATCATCCATTAAATTATTAAAAAGCAACATTTTTGCTTTAAAATAATTTTCCATATTTTTATGCAAATCTAAATGATCCTGTGTAAAATTACTAAAAGCAGCAAGGGAAATTTTAATACCAGCTAATCTACCCTGCTCAATCCCAAGTGAACTAGCCTCTAAAATCACATTATCAATATCATTTTTAGCTAAAATATTAAGATTTTTATAAAATGTAACAATATCTGAGGTTGTAAGACTAGATTCCACAAAATTATCAATTTTAACATTAGAATTAATACCTAAAGTGCCAATAAAGGCAGATTTTAAATCCAAAAAATTCAATAATTGAAAAACAAAATGACAAATTGAACTTTTACCATTAGTGCCCGTTATGGCCATAATATTTTTTGGTAATTTAGGATATAATTCTTGTAAAGATTTAATTAATAAATCAAAAGCATCAGGCCTATTATAGATCTTAATACCACCTTTATCAGTGATAGACTCCTCATTTTCTTGACAAATCACAGCCACAGCACCATTAAAAATAGCCTGGTCGATAAAATCACGACCATGGTTTTTGACACCCTTTAGAGCAAAAAATAACCCCCTCTGACAGATTTTTCTGGAGTCAATTTCTATATTTGTTATATTGATATTTTCTGTTAGGTTAATTACCTTGTTAAGTAGCATATAAAAATTAGCAAAAAATTAAATTAATAAAATATTTAACATTCCAAGATTTTTACATAAAATTATAAAAAATAAATCAAATAATGAAAAAATACCTAGAATTAATAAGATTTTATCAACCAATTGGCTTTTTTTTACTATTCTTATCTAGCTCTTTTGGTATAGTTTTTGCACTCAGAAATCAGTATTTTGCTCTTGAAATTTTTAAAATTACAATCTTATTTTTTATTGGCTCTTTTATTATGCGATCTGCCGGTTGTATTATTAATGATATTGCTGATCGTAATTTTGACAAAAAAGTTGTCAGAACCAAAAACCGCCCAATAACATCAGGTCAAATTTCTGTTAAACAAGCAATAATATTTTTAGGATTTTTATTATTAATTGGTCTAATAATTTTATTACAATTTAACAAATTAACCATTTTTTTAGGTTTTTTTGCTCTATTTTTTGTTATATTATATCCTTTTTGTAAAAGATTTACTTATTTTCCACAATTTATCTTAGGTATTACTTTTAATTTTTCGGTTTTAATGAGCTATAGTGCTATTACTAACCAAATTAATCTTTCTATTATTTTACTTTATTTAGCTGCGGTAATTTGGACTATAACCTATGATACCATCTATGCTTTTGCTGATATTGAAGATGATCAAAAAATTGGCATAAAATCCACCGCCATAAAATTCTTAAAACACCCTAAATTAATTTTAATAACATTAGGGGTGGATAAAATATTACTTTTAACAATGATAGCCATAATTAACAAATTTCATTATGTTAATTTTATCATAATTTTAATTTATTTATGTTTTTTTCTATTTCAGATTAAAAAATGGGATATTAATAACAAAAAACAGTCAATAAAAATTTTCAAAGAGAATATTTATAATGGTATATTAATAATATTAATATTATTGACATAAATTTATCTTTATTATCATCGAGATCCTCTTCCATGTGCTAATGCTGGCGTCGCTATTGCCTGCCTAATAGTTTGTGGTGGTGATTTTGCTTTGGGTTTTGTTGTCTCACTATCATTAAATTTATTGAAGGCTAAAGTAATATCCTTATCATTAGCTTTATCTATGGAAACAAAATCATGATTTAGGCCATCAGATAATTTGCGCCCTCCTTCATTTTTAATAAATACTTTCTTCTTAAGTTCAATAGATTCGTCCTTCCCAAACACAGTAAGACTAACATTTTCGTCTCTAGGAGTTTTTAATAATAATTCCGCTAACTTTTCACCAACATCATCTAAATTGATATCTGTGACTTTACCACCTTCTTTAAAAGTACTGTTGATAAAATCTATTTCTTTTCCTCCTACTGTTATTTTAGATATTTTATCACCTTTCTTAATTTTTTTGCCGTCTTCGTCATTATCTCGAAAAACATCATTTACTTCAATATAGCCATTGTTAGCATCAACTTTATTGCTTGAAGTATTAAATTTTAAACCAACACCAATATAACATTTTTGTCTTTCTGAAATTTTAATTAAATCTTTTTGTTGTTGTTGTTTTTCTTGTATTTTATCTTGAAATTCATCAGTAAATTCAATGTTTTTCTTATCTTCACTAATTTTTATATCAACTTTATTTTCATTTTCTACACTCAGCCTGGTATTAAAATCGGTCTTTTTATCATGGGATCCTGTAACTTTTTTATAACGCGCATCAACAGCTTTAGCAATAAGAGCACACCCTCCTGCAAGTACACCAAAAGATGAACCTACCATCACACCAACACCACATCTAGCACCCTTTAACACAAGATGAGCCACGCCCCCTTCTTGCTCTAAGTCATGACCGCCATCTCGACTTATCTGATTTCTTACCACTCTAGACCAACTATGGCTTTTTGTTAAATTGTCAAAACTTCCACTTACATCAACTTGATGATCACGGGTAAAATCGCTTTTAAAACCAGCTATACTAACAGCACTATCTATAAGAGCAACAAAACCACGAGTCAAACCTTCAACTAATGATACAACACTTCCAGCAGAATAAAAAGCAGCTTCTACAGCATAATGTTTTGCAAAATCTGCCCCACTATGGTTAAGACCTACTTCTTGCTTAATTTTACGCTCTCTTTGATAACTACTATAATCACTATTTCTAGCATTATATATTTTAGTTTTTCCAACATCTTCTTCAGTAAAAATGGATTTTATTGCTTCTTCCTTATAACTTCTTTTTATTAAGCTGTTAAAAATTGCATCTTTATTATTTTTAAAATCATTATCCTCTAATAAAGAAACTATAGGAAGAATAGCTGCTACCACATTTTTTTTATTCTCATCTTGGCCAGCTTTTTCAATGATGCTGGTAATACCACGAACAATATTTGTTTCATCTTCTTTACTTAATGTATTATCTTTTAGGATATCAATAGCTTTCCCCAATAATCTTGGTAACCTAAGATCTAGTTTTAAATTACCTTGTGTTATTTCTTTATCTGCAGATTCTATTAATTCTTTGGCAGTGAAGCCTTTATCAAATAATTTGTTTTTAGTTTCATAATCTAAGTCAGTGAAGCCTTTATCAAATAATTTGCTTCTAATTTTATTATTTAATGGGATTCCTTCTTTTGAAAAAAGATCTGTTAGGTTAATTTTTTCTGAAATTTTTCCCGCTGCTTCTTTAATTTGATCCAGATCTGCACCATCATCTAATTTAGTAGAAGTATCTAAAAATGATTTTATAGTTTGTAAAACTTTATCTTTTTTTTCTCCGCCTGTTGATGTAATAGATTTAAAAAACTTATCATCAATATTATCAATATTATCAATATTATCAATATGTTTTAAGTGGTTAATTAATAATAGATCGTTAGCTATTGTAAGAAAATTATCTTTTAGTTTAATTGTTTTTGAAATTTCTTCCGCTGCTTCTTTAATTTGATCCAGAGTTGGATCATCAACTAATGGAGAAGAAGTATCTAAAAATGATTTTATAGTTTGTAAAACTTTATTTTTTTTGTCTCCGCCTGTTGATGTAATAGATTTAAAAAACTTATCATCTATTTTATCAATATTATCAATATTATCAATTTTATTAAGTGTTAAATGGTTAATTAATAATAGATCGTTAGCTAGCTTGACCTTTTCTTGTGCTGTATTTGCATCTGTAAATAAATTTTTAACCTCCATAATTTTTTATTAATTTTAATATATCGCAGGAACCTTTAAAAATTTTTCAATAAATTATAGCTATTTTATTAATTTTTCTACGTAATATCTAATAGAATATCATATTTTTTAACCTATGTCAAGTTTATCGAATAATTTTTTAAAATTCTCTGTTGTTTGGGCAAATAATTCTTCTTGATCTAACTTTTTTAATTGAGCAATAAAACTTGCTGTTTCATATGTAAATTCTGGTTTATTGATTTTTCCACGATATGGTGTTGGTGCTAAATAAGGTGCGTCAGTTTCAACTAAAATTTTATCTGTTGGGATTATTTTAACAATATTTTGTAAATCCACAGCATTTTTAAAGGTAACAATANCTGNAATTGAAATTGAAATATTTAAGTCTAAGGCTTTTTTGGCTAACTCTTCAGAGCTAGAAAAACAATGCATTAATGCCTTAAATTCTCCTTTTTTCATTTCTTTTTCTAAAATATCTGCCATATCAGCATCGGCATCACGAGAATGAGGTCTCAAAACTAAACCTGTTTTTCTAGCAATTTCAATATGTTTTAGAAAGGAATTAATTTGGCTATTTTTTGTTGATTGATCATGAAAATAATCAAGGCCAGTTTCGCCAACGCCAATTAATTTTGGTTTTTTTTGACAAATATTAGTAGTTTCTTCAATATTAATTTTTGGCTGATCATGCACATTACAAGGATGAATGCCAATTGAGGCAAAAACATTGTCAAATTTTTCTGCATAAGAATAAATCTTGTCAAATTCGGTAATTTTAGTACAAATTGTTTGAATATATTGAATGTTTTTTTCTTTTGCTGCTGCTATTAATTTTGCAATATTTTCTCCTTTTTCTTCAAGAAGGTCTAAATGGCAATGACTGTCTATTAGAAAGTTATATTTCATATTTATTGTTAATTTTTCTTATTTCACTTGAGGAAATGTTAATTTTATTAATCTTTAGAAAGCGGGCTTTACCTAATTTTTTAGCATAATTATAAGCAATAGATTTACTTGCCTGCTGATAGTAATTACCCCTGTCGCCAATTATAATATCCACTAAATTAATAATTTCTTGCCACTCTTCCCATAAATGAAATTCAGTTATTGAATCTGCACCCATGAGCCAAAAAAACTCATTTTTTGGGTATAATTTTATTAATTTTCTGATTAAATCAATGGAAATATTGCTTTTTAGATTTTTTTCATCGTTTTTAACTACAATTTCAGGATAATTTTTAGTAATTTCAAGACATTTCTGGAATTTGGAATCAAAATCTTTAGATTTAACTTTTTTGAGCGGGTTTTGTTTTGTTGGTTGCCACCAAATTTGATCTAGATGCATTAATTTTTTAGCTTCTAAACTCAAATTTATATGACCAATATGTGGCGGATTAAAGCTGCCGCCTAAGATAGCTATTTTCATTCATCAAAGATTTTCTTTATAATTTTATCAACAGAATTTTTATGAGCAGATTTATAAGCATTTTTGGACATTTCTAATAATATCTCAGGATTATCAAACAATTTTGTAATTATATCATTTAATTTATTAATTGTAAATTCATGCTCTTCTATTACTATGGCACTGCTTTTTTTTTCAACCTCTCTAGCGTTTTTTAATTGATGATTATCAGCAGAATTGGCAAAAGGAACTAAAATTAAGGGTCTTTTAGCAATAGTAAATTCACTAATGGAAGAAGATCCTGCTCGCGAAATAACCAAATGAGCAGATTTAATTTTATCTTCCATATCATTAAAAAAACTACCTATTACAATATTAATTTTAAATTTTCTATATTGCTTTAAAGTAGATTCTACTATATTTTCTCTACATTGCTGCATTATTAATACATCATTTTTAATTTCTGATCTAAGATTAAAAATTGCTTTGGGAATTACCTCGCTAAAAATCTCTGCACCACCAGAACCACCAATAATTAAAATATTAAAAAAACTATTTTCTTCTCTTTTTTGTAATTCAAAATCTGATTTAAGTAGTAAGTTATAACCCATATTTTTATTATTGTCTGTCAGGTTATTTAAAACTGGTAATTGATATTTTACCTTTGATAATTTGGTAATATTTTGACGCGCAGGACTACCTACAACAAAACTTTTTTTCTTAAATTCTTTTTTTAAGCCATCGGTGTTTTTATAAGTTAGTAATATTTTGGTTGCAAAAGGAGCAAAAATACGGTTTATTTTTCCTAAATGGGCATTTTGTTCATGGAGAATTGTTTTTTTACGCAAAATAAAAGCAGCACATAAGACAGGAAAAGTTGCATAACCACCAAATGCAATAATATATTTGGGACGAAAAAATAAAATTCTGAAAAAAGACTGAAAAATGCCTAGAAAAATTTTTATCGCTGCTAAAAAAAGAAATTTAAAAGATTTTTTAATTTGTGAAGCAAAAATAATATTATAATCATATTTATCAGAAACATGGGTATATTTATTATAGTTTTTATTGGCTAAAATTTTAACCTTACATCCCCCATCATATAATTCTTCTGCTAAAACTCTTGCTGGAAAAATATGACCACCAGTACCACCAGTTGTAATAATTATTTTCTGACTTTTGATGTTAAGCATTATTAAACTCTTCTGGACGATTTTTTTTGGTAATATTGTCTAATATGGAATTAACAAATTTTACTTTTGTTTCGCCTTCAAAGCTTGAAGCAATATCAGTATATTCACTAATTATAACTTTAAAAGGAATTTTGTCAAAATATTTGATTTCAAAAATTGCAACCCTTAGAATCTGCTTTGTTACATTTTCAATTTTTTGTAAATTAAATTCTGGATGCAAAAATTCTTTAATTTCTGCATCAAGAATGTCAAGAGAGTGAATGATATTGGGGATAATTTGATTTAAATGTTTCTTGTCAATCTTAGAGCGATAAGATTTTACGTCTTCATCAAAATTAATTAAATAATAATCAAGTATTTCTTCCTTGATATCTTCAATCTTTTTTGATTTATTATAAAAATCATATTGAAATAGGATTTGTATTGCCATTAAACGAGCAATAGATTTTTTAACGATTAAAATATTTTTGTTATCCATATATGTCTATCACTAAAGAACAGTTAGAAGAAGTTAATCTACTACGAGAAAATAAATTTACAACCCTAAGACCTATTTCTGAAAATTTAGAAAAAGTTTTATATGATATTTTTCCTGTCCTTGATCACGGTTTTGTTAGGGTTGTTGATTATATGGGAAATGATTCTTCCATTGTTCAATCTGCTAGAGTTTCATATGGCAAAGGAACAAAGAAAGTAAGTGAGGATAAGGGTTTAATTAACTATCTCATGCGTCATCGTCACACAACACCCTTTGAAATGTGTGATATCAAATCTCGTATTAAATTACCTATTTTTATTGCCAGACAATGGATTCGTCATCGTACCGCTTCTGTAAATGAATATTCAGCACGATATTCGGTCCTAGAAGATGAATTTTATATTCCAGAGTCAAAAAACATCGCTGCTCAATCAAAAAAAAATCACCAAGGTCGTGATGAAGGAAGGTTATTAAACACCAGTGAGCAAAACAGGGTGTTAGAAATATTAAAACAAGATTCCCAAAATGGTTATAATCATTATTTAGAGATGATGAATGAAAATAAGAATGGTAATATTATTGATGACTCAAGGGATGGCGTTGCTCGTGAACTAGCTAGAATGAATTTAAGTCTAAATTGTTATACCCAATGGTATTGGAAAATTAATCTTCACAATTTATTCCATTTCTTAGCTTTAAGAGCTGATTCTCATGCCCAATATGAAATTAGAGAATATGCTAACATTATATTAGATATGGTACAAAAATGGGTGCCTGATGCTTTTGCTGCTTTTGAAAAATACCGCTTAGGAGGTAAAGATTTTTCCCGTGACGAACTTAAAACAATTAAGAAATTAATCAAAGGTGAGAAAATTGACCAAGAAGATAGCGGCTTGAGCAAAAGAGAGTGGAATGAATTAATGAATTTATTTGAAATTTAATATATGTCTATAGGAATTTGGCAATTAATCTTAATATTAGTTTTGGTCTTATTATTTTTTGGTACTGGAAAATTGCCAAAAGTAATGTCAGAAATTGGTAAGGGCTTAAAAAGTCTCAAAAATAGTATTAAGGATGACAAGAAAGATAATACTGGTAAAAAATAGGAATGATGTCATTTTCATCTTTAAGGCAACTTTTATTGCCAAAAGATATAATGGGGGCAAATAATAAAATATTTTTTTATACTAGACGGTAATCTTTAATAAATTTTCTAGTATTTATAGAATTATATTAATGAGAAAGAAATTAAGAGGAGTATTACAAAAACCAACAGCAGATTTACTAGAGGACGTAGTAGTAAAAAATAAATCTGATACGATCTATATTAAAGATATAATCAATAATATGAATCAAGGTGGCTTTGCTTTAATTATGCTAATCTTCTCTTTACCTATTCTAATACCTCTGCCACCACCTTTACCCAGTCTCATTGCCCTTCCTTTGTTGGTTTTTTCATTTCAAATGATGATAGGTTTTTCTGCGCCAAAAATTCCTAAATTTATTGGTAATAAAAAAATAAAAAGAGAATTATTAGCTAAAGTAATTGAAAAATCTGTTTTTCGCTTAAGAAAGACAGATAAATTTATTCAATCTAGATGGCATTTTGTCTTTGATATTATTAATGAAAGAATAATTGGCATATTATCTTTTATTTTTTCTTCCTCTGTTTTGCTGCCATTACCTTTTACTAATTTATTTCCTGGTGTTTCTATTTTAATTATTTCCCTTGGCATGATAAGTAAAGATGGTTTAATTTTTCTTTTGGGGTTAACCATCGGTATAACTGGCATAATCTTCACTATAATTCTTATTTTATACATAATTATCTTTGGAGGAGAAGCTATCGCCATAATCAAAGATACTATTTTAAGTTTTCTGCAATGAATAGGAAAATAATAGGTATAGAAACTAGCTGTGATGAAACTGCTATTGCTATAATTGATGAAAAGAAAAACATACTAAGTAATTTAGTTACTTCTCAAATTGATATTCATAAAGAGTTTGGTGGGGTGGTTCCAGAAATTGCTGCTCGCAACCACGCCATAACAATTGACAAATTAATAAAAAAATCTTTAGAAGAATCAAAATTAACTTTTCAAGATTTAGATGCTGTAGCTGTGACCGCTGGACCAGGATTAATTGGCGGTGTAATTGTTGGAGTAATGGCAGGAAAAATGTTATCCTCCATTCATAAAAAACCAATTATTGCTGTTAATCATCTTGAAGCTCATGCTTTAACAATCAGGCTTACTTCTAATGTAAAATTTCCATATCTTTTGTTGTTAGTTTCAGGTGGTCATTGCCAGGTCTTACTGACTAAGGGGGTAGGAGATTATAAAAAATTAGGAGAAACTATTGATGATGCCCTAGGTGAGGCTTTTGATAAAGTAGCTCAAATGCTAGGATTGGAATATCCTGGAGGTCCTAAAATTGAGCAATTAGCAGCTAATGGCAATGAAAACAAATATAACTTTCCAAAACCTTTACAAAATTCTAAGGATAATAAACATAATTTTTCTTTCTCGGGATTAAAAACTGCCGTCAGAAGAAAAATAGAAAAAATAATTGGAGAAAATTACCAAAAAAACTGTCATCATAAATTATCATCACAAGAAAAAAGCGATATTGCCGCTTCTTTTCAAAAAGTAGTCGCAGAAAATATTATTGATAGATTAAAAAATATTTTAGAGGATTATAATTTAAATTTAGAACATTTAGTAATAGCTGGTGGCGTAGCTGCTAACCAATATTTATTCAATAAAATATCTAATTTTACGGAAAAGTATAATTTAACAACATTATCGCCTCCTATTTCCCTATGCACTGATAATGGAGCAATGATTGCTTGGGCAGGAATGGAGAGATTAAAATTAGGAATGATTGATCAACTAAATTTCAAGCCTAGAGCGAGATGGCAATTAAATGAATTAAAAAATGAGTAAAGAAATAAGTTGGTATGATGTAAAAACAAAATTTAAACATATTATCAGACTTTTTTTATATAGCTTCATTATGCAAGAGCTTATTGCATTTATTATTGTAACTTACATGAAATTTGTGTATTTTACGAGTAAGAAAAAATATAAAAATCTGGATATATTTCTTGATTCCCTAAAAAAAGGTGAGTCAGTGATGATATGCTCTTGGCATAATACAATTATGATTATGCCACTTTTAATGTTTGAGATAAAAAAAATCAAAAATCGCAAAGAAATAAATAGCCTTGCTTCAAAACATGGGGATGGCAAAATTGTTGGCAAAATAATGAATAAATTTGGTTTTATTAATATTGCCGGATCTTCGAATCGTGACAACAAAAAAGGTCGTGGCATTAATATTAATGATCTAAAAAAAATTATTAAAAACCTTAAAAAGGGTTATAGTTTAGCCATTACCCCAGATGGACCAAGAGGCCCAAAATATAAAATAAATAGTCACATTGTAAATATAGCTAGGTTATCTGGATCAAAAATTTTACCTTCTTCCTGCGGTATTTCACGCTGCATTCGTTTAAATAGTTGGGATAATTTTATATTCCCTTTGCCATTTTCTAAAATCTATTTTTATTTTGATAAAAAAATTACAATTGACAAAAAGATCAAAGAAGAAGGAATTAAACAACAAAATTTAGAAATTGAGAAAAAAATCAATAAATGTTACAAAAAAGCAAATTTTTTTTAAAAATAACTAGTATATTAACATATTAACCTAGAGTTAATCATTGTTTAATATATAATATTTCCAGACTATTTTCTTTATTTAACTTGCCAAAAAAAATCAAATAAGATATAATTATTATGTGCCTTGCACTATGGTAATAAATGTGATTTATAATAGATGTTTTGCGGACTCGGGGGCGGTACCCGACATCTCCACCATTTTACAATTAGTATTGAGGGGGTGAAAAAGCTTCGACGCGCATAGTAAAAAAATTATTTTTACCCGGTAAGATACAGCCGGTTTGGTTTAGCAATAAATTAAATATTAGTTCGAAACAAATAAACGCAAAAAAAACTTTTGCTAATGATAATATTGCCTCTTCAAGAGGGCAAGCAAGAATGGCATTAGCTGCTGTTGCTTAATTTGATATTATCGGGGTTTTGGGGTTTTCCTGGCAACAGAAAAACCTCGCTCTTTACAATTTAATAATATTTAATGAAAGATTTTATAGAATATGGTCAGATTATAGAAGATGCAATGCGTAATGCCGTAAGAGAGGTTCTTGTTAAGGTGCAAAATAATGGTCTACAAGGTGAGCATCATTTCGTGATATCATTTTTAACAAATGATAAAAATGTAAAATTATCAACCATATTGAAAAAAAAATTTCCTGAAGAAATGATTATTGTCATTCAGCATCAATTCAAGGATTTAAAAGTAAATGAAAATAATTTTGAAATATTACTAAGTTTTGATGGTGAATATGAAAAGCTAGTAGTTTCTTTTGATTCTATAAGCTCATTCTCTGATCCTTCAATGAATTTTGGGGTCAAATTTAACTTTAATATGGAAAATAGTAACAATGAAGAGGTCGATATGATAGATACCATAAAATCTGAAACAAAGAATGTTGATTTATCACAAAAAATTATATCATTAGATGATTTCAGAAAAAACAATGATGATTAAGAATATATAAAATATGATATTTGATTTAGAACATTATATATTTTTTATAATTTCCTACTTAATCTGCTCAATTCCATTCGGCCTAGCTATAGGCAAAATTTTTGGTAATATTGATATAAGAAAGAAAGGTTCGGGTAATATTGGCGCCACCAATGTTGCTAGATTAATGGGTAAAAAATGGGGCGCTATAACCTTTGCTTTAGATGGTATGAAAGGTGGAATTATGGTATTAATTGCCAATAATTTTTTTATATCATATTACCACGATCATTTTTTAGCACTAGCTGTATTATTCTGTGTTTTAGGTCATATTTTTCCAATTTATTTAAAATTTAAAGGAGGAAAAGGAGTTGCTACCACCATGGTTTGCCTTATTTTCTATAGTAAAATAATTGGTATTTGTGCTGCAATTATCTGGTTAATTACTTTTATTTCTACTAAAACTTCCTCCGTTGCATCGCTATTATCAATATTTTTTGCCACTGCCATTGCAATACAATATACCAATAAAACTTCATCTATTTTAATGATTACATTATGTCTTTTAATATTCATAAGACATAAGAATAATATAATTAATATGATCAATGGCACTGAAAAGAAATTTAATAAAAATGACAAAAATAAATAATTTAATAGTTGCTCTTGATTTTCCTGATTATAATTCTGCTAAAATATTAGTTGAACAATTAGGTAGTAGAGTAACATTTTATAAAATTGGTCTAGAATTATTAATGAGCGGTAATTATTTTAACCTTATTGAATTTTTAGCTAAAAAGAATAAAAAAATGTTTATTGATTTAAAATTCTTTGACATTGGGCAAACTGTGGTCAAGGCAATTGAAAACCTTAATAATTATCCCAACATCATATACACCACTATTCATTCAACAAATCGTGAATCAATGGAAAGAATAGCGCAAAGCAAAGGAAATATTAAAATATTAGCTGTGACAATATTAACCAGCTTTAATCAAAATGACTTAGCTGACATCAATCTTGATCCAAATATTTCTTTAGAAGATATAGTAATTAAAAGAGCAAAATTAGCCAAAGAATGCAATATTGATGGCGTTATATGTTCTGCTTTTGAAAATAAAAGAATTAGATCGGAAGTTGGTAAAGATTTTATCATTGCTAACCCGGGCATTAGACTTGAAAAACTCGATCAAGATGACCAAAAAAGAATAGTTGATGTTAAAACTGCAATTAATGATGGAGCTAATCACATAGTAGTAGGTAGGCCTATTAATAGAGCTACAGACCCAAGAGAAATGGCTGATAAATTCTTAAACGAAATCCATAATTGATAAATTGGTTAATAAAAATGACCGCTATAAACATATCCTCTATATATAAATCTATAATTAGACTAAATATCCTAATATTCTTAGTGTTTTTTGTCACTGATAACTTGTTTGCCAAAATTATTATCAACAAAAACCAAAGAATAAATGATGAAAGGGTTAAGTCTATAATTTCTGATAACAATCTTCGATCTGGTAAGATATTAGATATTAACCAGTCTCTTAAATCTCTATATGAGAGTGATTTATTTCTAGATGTTAATATAGAAAAAAAAGGACAGGACATAGTAATAACGCTACTAGAAAACCCCATCATTATTGATATTAAATTTAAAAATAATGAAAAAATAGATGATGAAATTTTGGAATCAGAAATTTCACTTAAAAAAGGAGGTTTTTATAGTAAGAATAAGTTAAAATCTGATATTAAAAGACTTAACGACATCTATATTAAAAGTGGTAGATTTTTAACCCAAATCGATCCAAAAATAATCCAAAAAGAAGATAATAGAATAGAACTAATTTTTGATATTTCAGAAAATAGAAAGGCTAAAATTGCCAAAATAAATATCATAGGTAATCAAAACTATTCTGACCAAGACCTCCTTGATGAAATAACAACTAAACAATCAAAATGGTATAAAATATTTGGAACAAATGACACATATGATTCTGATAGGATAGAATTTGACAAGGAAGTATTAAGAAGATTTTACACCAACAAAGGGTACGCAGATTTTGAAGTTATTTCTTCTATTGCACAAATTGCACAGACTAAAAACAAATTTTTTATCTCATTTTTAATATCTGAAGGTATCAAATATAATTTTGGCGAAGCAAAATTAATAAATAATATTAAAAATTTTGATGGTAAATTACTGGAAGATATAATTCAAATTAAACGAGGAAAAATATATAATGCAACTTTAGTAGACAATATCATTGATAAAATGATCAAAGTTATGTCAAATAATGGCTACGCTTTTGCCCACATAAATCCAATTTTAGAAAGAGATAAAATTAATAATATAATAAATATTAAATTTATTGTTAGCGAAACCCCCAAGATATATATAAATTCTATTAATATTTCAGGTAACAATCGAACTAAAGACAGGGTTCTAAGGAGAGAGTTACGCATCAATGAAGGTGACCCTTATAATTTAACTAAAATTAATAGATCTAGACAGAGGTTAATGAATATGGGGTTCTTTGAAAATGTTAAGTTTAATAGCAGAAGAATATCTAATGACCAAGTAAACCTAGATATTGAAGTTAGTGAGAAAAAAACAGGAGAATTAAATTTTGGAATTGGCTATTCTACAGTTGATAAGTTAAATGCTAATATCGGTATAAAAGAGAATAATTTATTTGGTACAGGGCAAGAGTTAGGAATTAACTCTAAAATTTCATCCTACACAACAAGCAATGAAATACAATATTCTAAACCTTGGCTTTTTGGTAGAGAGGTTAGGGGGGGTGTTAGTGTTTTTAATAATGAAGTAGATAGTTATAATACCATATCCTATGATCAAAAAACAAAAGGTATTTCTTTTAGTGCAACCTATCCTGTTTTAGAGCATATTACCCACCAAGTGTCATATTCATATCAGGATAGCCAAATTAATGCCACCAACAGCACATCTTTGGTTATTTCAGAATTAATTGGTAAATATTCAACATCTTCTATTGGGCACACAATATCTTTGGATAAAAGAGATAATAGAATGAAACCTACAAATGGTTATTATATTAGCCTAACACAAAATAGATCCGGCATTGGTGGTGATATTAAATATTTTAAAAATGACCTGACAGCTGGATATTATATTCCAATTATTAATAACAATTGGGTTATGAAATTTCTTGGAAAATATGGATATATTGACGGCATAGGTCAAGATGTTAGAATTAACGACAATTTCTTTTTAGGTGGTTATAATTTTAGAGGCTTCGAATATGGCGGCATAGGTCCAAGAGTTAAAAATAATGACGGATCTTATGGCAACCCCGTTGGTGGTAAATTATATTATATAGGTACTGCAGAATTAAAATTTCCAACCGGATTACCAAAAGAAATTGGTATAAATACCTCATTATTTATTGACGCCGGAACAGTTAAAATGGTTGATAAGACAATCAATAATAATGCTAAAATTATAGATTCTTCCTCTCTTAGATCTAGCTACGGTTTAAGTCTAACTTGGTCTTCGCCATTAGGACCAATTAGATTAGATTTTTCAAAAATTATAGAGCAGGAGGACTATGATCAAACTGAAGGATTTAGATTTAGTTTTGGTAATTATTTTTAAGAAAAATTTATGAAAAGTCAAAGACAACTGCAAATAGGAAAAAAAATAAAAAGATATTTGGGAGAAATGTTTGCTATAGACAGTAATTTAATATTATCAGATGGTCATAACATTACCATCAACCAAATTGATATTAGTCCAGATCTAAAAAATATGAAAATTATTATTGATTCTTTTAGCAATATTAAAAAAGGTAATATTCTAAAGACTTTAGATAATGAAATATCTTACATTAAAAAAAGAATTGCCAAAGAAGTTAATCTAAGAGTTGTTCCAAATATCAAATTTGTATTTTATGATGAAAAAGACGCGAGCAATAATATAGCAAAAATTTTAATGGAAGAAAGTAGAAAGTTTAATAACATAGGAAAATAAGGCTATCTTAAACTAAAAAAAATTTTTAATAAATAAAGAACTAAGTCCAACAAAAACAACTATATCTTAGATTAATTATAATCCTAAAGAAATTAGGTAGGTGTGCATCTGCCTTCGTATGAATAATTATCTACTATAAAATAACAATTCTTACAGCAGTGCATTTGCGTTTTTTATTTCCTTCTTCTAAATTAAGAATTCTTTTGGTTTTTTGTATTAATTTATATTCTATTCCATCAGTCAAGATAGTATAAGTCAAAATTTGGCAGTGTTATTTATTACAAACTTCCTTCTTTTCGAAGCATCTTATCAACCTCGCCAAGATGGGACTCTTCTTCAGTAATTTTTTGTATAGCATACTCCCTAACCAAAATATAACCTGTTTCATTTTCTGTTAATCTTAGTAAATCTTTATATAAATTCAGAGATTTTTGTTCATGATCCTGGGATTCTTGCAAAATATCGTCAATATTATGATTTTTTGTCTCTAACAAGGGGCCAATAGCAAGAGAAGGGTGGCCACCATAATGTGTAATCATCTCACCAGCTTCACCAGCATGAATTAATGACTCGCTAGCTTGCTCTTTTAACCACTTGACAANAGGAATTCTATTGTGACCAAAAATCATTAATGAGTAGTGAGTATATCTTACCACTCCTGCCAATTCTGTTTCTAAAATTTCATTTAAAATATTTATAATTTCTTGTTTTTTATTAGACATAATTAAATTAATTATTTTTATCAATTTTTATATTTGAAGTTGTGTTGGCGTCGATAGCTCTTATTTCTACCATATTATGTTCTGAAAGATTATAAATAGCAATTATCTTATTATTATTTTTTAGAACAGGAATTGTATAAAAAACTTTTTTCAATGGATTTTTGATATTTTTATAATTTTTAAAATTATTATTTTGTAATAGTATATTAAGTTCTTCTGCCTGTAAATGAGTAATTTCTATATCTAACAATTTCAGATTTTGATCAATAGAGATTTCAAATCTATTGTCCCAAATAAATTGGTTTTTTATAATTTCTTGGGGCTTAATTTTTGACTTCTCGCGATAAATAATAAAATTATTTTGATCAAAATATTCAATTATAGCCCCACAAAATGTTTTTGCCTTATGGTCTTTATCAAATAAAATCCAATTATAAACATTATCAATTTTTTCTAGACGAGCCTTATAATAAAAAGCATTGAAATAATTAAATATCAAATTTAAATAACGAAAGGATAATTCCTTATTTAAATTTATAAATTTATCTTTCTTTAATAAAAAATATCCTAAATTATTAAATTCATAAATTTCTGGTGCTTTTTTTATGACTAGATCTGAAATTATTTTTCGATTTTCTAAAATATTTTTACTAGCTCTAACTATTCTTTCATTAATTATTTTTTTATCTTCAAAATCATTTAAAAATTTTCTTATTTTATTTCTTAAGAATTTTTGATCTTCGTTTGTTGGATCTTCAATATATTTAATGTTAATTTTTATTAAATAATTTTTTAATTCCTCTTTGGTAAAATCTAATAAGGAACGAATTAAGTTGAGACCTTTAAAGCTTGAAATTTGATCCATAGCAGATAATCCATCAATACCACTACCACGAAACAATCTTATTAGAAAATTTTCAGCAACATCTTGCTGATGATGGGCAAGTAAAATATTTGTTACATTTTTTTTCTTAGCAAAATTAGCTATTAAGTCGTAACGGATTTCACGCAAATTAGATTCAATGTTTGACTTGGGAATAAAAGAATTATTTTCTAAGGTGTAATGATCTATATTGTTTTTTTGGCAAATCTGAGCAACAAATCTCGATTCTTGATAAGATTCTTCTCTAATTTTATGATCAATAGTTAGGGCAATAAGATTGATATTAGTGTTTTGACAAAATTTGAAAGATAAAAATAATAATGCCATAGAATCAATACCTCCAGATACAGCAATGATAATATCTTTGGGATATTGTTGTCCTAAAATCTCTTTTAATTTTTGATTAAATCTATTCTCCAAATTTAATGATGTCATTTGAAAATGAATAATATATTAAGATATTTTAATTATACTTGTATTAGCGCACTATATAACAATCTACTATACAAAATTTCTACGAATGCCACTTATTTAAACCACGCAAAAACAACTATTTTTATGCTAAATATTTTTTCTATTATAATTTATCCAATTTTTGGCTCTCTAATATAAATTGGCTGATCTGGGATTATATTATTATCTAAATTATATTTCATAGCAATGTTTGCTATATTTTTGGCCTTAATTATATCACAACCCTGACCAAAATTAAATTTTCTATCTGGCAATTTCTCAGATAATAAATATTTACCACTTCCAACTAATAAAAAATTATTATCCTTTGGTAAATATTTTTCTATATCATCAATTTTAACAATTATAATCTCTGAATCTTCTACTAAATTCTGATTTTCTAAATTAAATATTTGCAAAAAAACATCACCTAGTCTGGCATCTAGAACAGTTATAATTTTACTATATTTAGAATTTAAATAATCAGAAGCAACTGCCATATTACTACTAATAGCTGTAATAGGAATTTTACAGCATAAATTAATCATTTTAGCTGCAATATAACCTATTCTAACTGATGTAAATGAAGCAGGACCATTGGTAAAAGCAACAAGATCTAAATCATAATAATCTAACTTAGCTTGCCTTAAGGATTCTTCTAATAAAGTTGTTAGAAATTCTGATTGGTTAGAGTTATTTTTTTGGTCTATTTGAGATAAAATAACATCCCCACGAAAAATAACTATGGAGATATTATTGCTAGTAACGTCAAAAGATAAAATATACAATTTATTTACCAAATAATTTAGATAATAGAGATTTTTTCTTTACTTGCTTTTTATTGTTATTGTTATTGTTGTGATATTTTTTTCTATTTTTTGGTTTTGATTTATGATGGTCAGAATTACCATAATATTTTTTAGCAATATCCATCTGATTTACCTTACCAATTTTTTCAGAATCTAATAAAAGTAACTTCTTTTCCTCATCTAAAAGGGTTTTTCTTTTTCTGATTTGGAATGAATTGTCGTTCATATCATCATCACTGTGCATTAAAATATGAATATTATAACTTTTTTCAATCTTATGCAACTCTCTTCTTTTATAATTCATCATATAAGAAATTACATAATTTGGCGCTTTAACATAGATTACTCCGGCCTGTTTATCATTAGTTGCATACCTTATTGATCGTAAAATATTTAGCGACAATACCTCCTCAGACTTTACATAACCCGACCCTCCACATTTATGACAATCCTTAGTGATAGTTTCAAAGAAACTATTGCTAGATCTTTGACGTGACAATTCTAATAAACCAAAAATACTTATTTTTCCTATCTGAACTCTAGCACGATCATTTTTTAATTCATCCCTTAGAGACTTTTCAATTAAGCGGCGATTTGATTGATCATCCATGTCAATAAAATCAATAACAATTAAACCAGAAAGATCTCTTAATCTCACTTGCCTTGAAATTTCTTTTACCGCCTCAAGATTTGTTTTGTAGGCTGTTTCTTCGATATTTTTATGATTTGTTGCCTTGCCAGAATTGATATCAATAGCAATCAACGCTTCTGTTTGATCAATTACAATTGAACCGCCAGAGGGTAAATTAGCATATCTTTCATATAATTCATCAATTTGATTTTCAATTTTATATTTATTAAAAATAGGGACTCTGTCATTATATAGTCTGATTTTTTCTGTATTACCGCCAGCAATCCTAATTAAGTTAGATATATTATTGTAGGTTTTTCTACCTTCTATAGTAATTTCTTTTATATCTTCGTGGTCAAGATTACAGACAACCTTTTTAGCAATATCATCCTCTGAATGTATTAATAATGAAGATTTAGTCTTTTTATATTCAGTTAAAATATGTTCCCATAATTTTTCCAAATAATTATAGTCATCTTCTATTTCTGTAGATGCTTTACCAATCCCAGCAGTTCTAATAATAATAGATTTATCTTCATCAATATTTAAGTTATTTAAAATTGTGCGAAGCGATTTTCTATCGCGGATATTATTAACTTTTTTAGAAATTCCTCCTTTGCCAGAAATGTTTGTCATTAAAACACAATATCTGCCAGCTATAGAAACGTAGGTTGTCGTGGCAACGCCTTTGTTACCTCTTTCTTCTTTTAAAACCTGTACCAAAATTTTAGCACCGACTTCCATAACATCTTCAATCTTATATTTTTTTTCTAATTTAGAATCTTCTGAAGATAAATTACGAGAAAGTTCATCAAAATCAGTTTCTTCATCAACCGTATAAGAGCCTGTGCTAATAATATGTTCTGAATTTTCTTTATTATCTTCAGGTATACTATTATCAGAATTATGTTTAGTTCTTGATCTATGATCAATAATTTGTCTTTTCTCCTCCTCTGATAGATTATAATAGCTTGGATGAATATCAGAGAATGGCAAAAAACCACTTTTTTCATCTCCATAATCTATAAAAGCAGCCTGTAATGAGGGCTCAATCCTAGTTATAGTTGCCGCATAAATATTGCCCTTAATTTTTTTAACTGCTAGGGACTCGCGGTCGAAATCCTGTAAAATACCCTGCTCTACGACTGCAATCCTAGTTTCATCACCGTATGCAGCGTCAATTATTATTGATTTTGTCATTATTAAACTTGTTTATTTTATCACTTTTGCCATAAATAATTAGATATTAAACATATAATATCTTGGCAAATTAATCATTAATCTCCGATTTAAGAATTATTATTATATAAAATATGTAATATTTTTTTCTAATGATATTCTATAAAATTCTTAAAAATTTATTCTTTATTATTTATATCGCTTTTCCATCAAACAACTAATAGACAAAATATCTAATATTGATCAGTAATAAAAGATATTTTAAAATTAGCGCTAGTATGTAGCTAATAGCATTTTTTAACTTTAAAACAACTCTTCCTACATGGAAATTATATAACTATTATTATATATTTTTTTTAAAAATCAAAGCAATAATATTAATGAAACAACCTAAAACAATCTTAATTACAGGAGCAAATAGTGGAATTGGCGAAGCGTTGGCAATAGAATATTCCTCTCCTAAAACCAAATTATTTTTAATTGCTAGAAATAAAAAAAAACTAGAAAATACTAAAATAAAATGTGAAAAAAAAGGTAGCAATATTGAAATTGCTTCCATTGATGTTAGAGAAAAAGAAAAGCTAAGTAAATATTTTACTAAAATTAGTAAAAACAACAATATTGATTTAGTAATTGCCAATGCTGGTATCTCTGCTAACAAAATTTCTGACATCGAAGAAGAAACTCAAATAGAAGAATTAATAGATATCAACATAAAGGGCGTTATTAACATTATTAACCCTGCACAAAGAATTATGATGAAGCAAAATTATGGTCAGATAGTCATTATGTCTTCACTTGCATCTTTTAAAGCAGTCGCTGGATCAGAATCTTATAGTGCAACTAAGGCATATGTTAGAATTTTTGGTGAAGGATTGAGGTTAAAATTAGCCAAATTCAATATTAAAGTTAATGTTATTTGTCCTGGATATGTAAAAACTCCACTAACTGATCTTAATAATTTTCCTATGCCATTTTTAATGAATGTAGGAAAAGCAGCAAAAATAATTAGAAAAGGGGTAGAGAAAAATAATGCACGGATTTCTTTTCCTTGGCAATTATATTATTTAATATTGATAATAACATTTTTACCAACTAAATTATCCAATTATATCTTTTTAAAAATTCCCAAATATTCAAAAAAAGAACAATGAAAATATACCTAATAATTTTGTTATTTTTAACTGCCTCATGCGTTAGTAATAAATATCAAAAGGCAATTGTAAAATTACAACCAACTAACAATTCAAAAATTTCTGGTATAGTTAAAATAACTCAAAATAACAACGGCATATCATTAAGTGGAAAATTTGAAAATTTAAACAGAAAGCATCATGCTTTTCATATTGATCAATATGGCGATA
>JAHXBT010000014.1 GCA_020054695.1 Rickettsiales bacterium | reverse complement strand
TTCATATTGACTTACTCTATCAGTATGCCAAATCAATCCTTTTTCTGGTTTTCTTTTAAATAATACCATTATTAAAGCATTATTGACAAGTTCTGCTCTCATATTATCAGCCATAGACCAACCAACAGCCTGTCTTGAATAAAGATCAATTACAAGTTGCTAAATATAAACAACCTTTCCTTGTGGGAATATAGATTATATCTCCTACCTAATATTTATCAGGTTGAGTAACATCAAATTGCCTGTTTAGTAAATTAGTTGAAATTGGCTTATTATGCTTTGAATCAGTTATAACCTTAATATTTACGCTTGGTTTTACATTGAAGGTTAGCTGCAGCCATTAATTTACCAATTCTATTGCGGCTAATAAAGATATTATTTTTTGCTAATATTTTGGCAATTATGCGAGTACCATAAATATTTCTTTAATCATTTGTGTTAATTTCCTGTTTTCTTTATCCCTATTGCTAATCGGACGATTTAACCAATTGTAATATTCACTATTTTTTGTCATATTATTTAATTCTTTAGAATTTAATTGGTTATTAACCCAAGTATGCAGGGTGTTAACTTTAATACCTAGATCCCTGGCGGTTTGCACTATTGGCTGATTTGATTCTAATGCTAATTTTATAGATAAAACTTTAAATTCCGCAGAATAACTATTGTTTTGTTGTTTGGACATTATTTTGATTGTTTATTGTTAAAATACAAATCTTAACTGTCCAAAATATTGTAGCCATATCAGAAGTAACTGAAGGTAAGATAGAAGACATTATTTTAATATAAAATCTCTATACCAAATATTTTCTTGAAAGATTCTAAAATTAAACTTACGATAAATCTATGAAAGAAAAAATAATTAATAATTTGAATAAAAAGGGGGCAATAATTTTAAAGGTCAAGATCTCAGCAGATCTTACTACTCCTGTTTTAACTTTTTTAAAATTAAAAGAGTATTTTCCTAAAAATAATTTTCTTTATGAATCAGTTGAAAAGGGTAAAAATAAGGCTCGATTTTCAATAATTGGTCTAAAACCCGATTTAATGTGGAAAATTAAGGATAATAACGCCTATTTTAATGATAACTTTGAAGAGAATCAAAATGATTTTACTAAAATTAATGAACATCCTCTACAAAATCTTAAAAAATTGATTAATTCTTGTAAAATTAAGGATATTGAATCCAATTTACCAGTAGAATCTGGTCTTTTTGGTTATATGTCTTATGATATGATCAAATTAATGGAAAATATAGGTAACAATAATCAAAAAGATGAAATAAATATTCCTGATTCTATATTCATTAGACCACAAATTTTGGTGATTTTTGATTCATTATTTGATGTAATTTACATAACCTCACCTGTTTTTCTAAAAAATGGACAAGATGCAGAAAGTCTATACCAAAAAGCTCAAGAAAACATTAATGATATTATTAAAATTATTAACTCACCTTTTGCAGGATCTGATATTAATTTAGGTGATCAGAAAATTGAATTTAAACATCATTTATCAGCAGAGAAATACCAAAATATGGTACAAAAGGCTAAAGATTATATTACTGCTGGTGATGCTTTGCAAATTTTAATTTCTCAAAGATTTTCTAGTGACTTTGATCAAAAAAAATCCTTTGATTTCTACCGCTCATTACGGTCTGTTAACCCCTCCCCCTTTATGTTTTTTGTTAATTTTGATGATTTTAACATAATTGGCTCAAGTCCAGAAATATTAAGCTCCTTAAAGAATGGAAAAGTTACTATCAGGCCATTAGCAGGAACTAGAAAAAGAGGTATAAACAAAAAAGAGGACGCTAAAAATGCCAAAGAATTATTATCAGATAAAAAAGAAATAGCAGAACATTTAATGCTTATTGACTTAGGTCGTAATGATGTAGGCAAAATTTGTCAAGATCAATCTGTAAAAGTGACTGAACAAATGGTGATTGAATATTACTCTCATGTCATGCATATTAGTTCTAATGTTGAAGGCAAAATACTTCCAGAAAAAGATGGTTTAGATGTTTTGATTAGCTCTTTTCCTGCTGGCACCGTTAGCGGCGCACCTAAAATTCGTGCTATGCAAATTATCGAAGAAATTGAAGAGGAAAAAAGGGGATTTTATGCAGGATCAGTTGGTTATTTTTCAGCTAATGGCGATATGGAGCATTGTATTTGCCTTAGAACATCACTAGTAAAAAATAATAAAATTTATCTTCATGCTGGTGCTGGCATTGTCTACGATTCCATTCCAGAATCTGAACATCAAGAATGCTTAAATAAAACTGCTGCTTTAATGCGCGCTTTGAAAAAAAGATCTACCTTTCAGGGGGTGGATGATGATATGGTGTACTAGATTCAGCATCTTTAACTTGATTTCTAGGAAATTCTAACAATTGTTGCAAAGGATATTTTATAGGAATTTTAACATAAACTGAACCTTCAGGACCAACTCGTCTATTAGAATCTGTTATTTTTATAGCATTAATAAAATGAGTAAGTTTTTCACTAAAATCATCTTTAGATATTGCAGTAAGATCTCCACTCTCACTTTTAGAAACTACTATTGTTTCTACAGCATTTAAATTAGCTAATAGTGTTGTTTTTTGTTTATTATCTAACGGAAGATTATCTATTACTTCTTTTACAGCTTCTTTTGGTATTACAGAAAAGTCACCAGATGTCATTAAATCTACCCCCTGTTTTATACTATATAAATACATATCTAATGTTGGAACTTCATGCTTTCCCAATGTTTTTCCAGCATCAAAACCATCCTGGAAGCTACCTACTAATTTAACTTTTTCAACATCTTCACCTGTTGACATCAAGCAAAATTCAGGAGCATCAGGTAACGACACAAACTGAAATAAACTTTGAATTTGTGGAAATAATACTTCTAATTTTTCTAACTTTCCTGTTTGCGCTGCGACAGTACTTCCCGTCATAGCAATCTTTATCTTTGGAAGCCAATAACACATACTAGCTTCTGTAACTTCCGCCTTTGCCCTATGACGTGTCCAAGAATTTTCCTCCATAAGTTGTTTAGCAAGAAGGTTAATATATTGTTTTTCTTCTTTACACGCTTCTTTAATCTGATGTAATATACTTTCTCTGTGCTCTTGCTCATTCAAACTAACTGCACTGCCAACAGAAAAGATCAACATTGGAAATATAATTTTCATAGTTTTTATGTTAAACAAATTTTATTAATTTCTTAAATATTTTTCCATGGCAGAAGCAATTGCAGAAATTTTAGCAATTATTTCATAAATTTTTATAGTATCTTGCCTTGCAGCACCAACTTCAATATCAGAATTATTCAAAATATTTAAATCGCTAAATTGCATAGTGCCAGAATTTAAATTATTTCTTTCATCCCTGGACTCATTGTAACGAAATAAATTACCAATAATTTGCCCATTAATCATATATATCATTGGCTCTGCATTAAATCCTTTAATCCTATCAATTGTTGGAACTCCTTCTTGAATAATAACTTTATGATTTTGTATATTACCCTTAAGCATATTCATCTTATTGCGGTTTTTTTTATTTAGTGCCACCAATTCATCAGCCGAAGAAACATTCATAATTGCCATACCATAAGTACCATTATCGGCCTTAATAAAGCAGTAAGGATCAGAATTTATTTGATATTGCTGATATTTTTCTTGTAGCTCCTTTAAAATATTAGCTGTTTTAATAACTAAATCATCAATACCGATTTGCTGTTTAAAATTGAGTCCTGTTGCAACATCAAATTTGGTAGAAATTAACCAAGGGTCAATATCAATCAAATTAGCAAACTCCTTCGCTAAAAGATTATATTGCTCAAAATGCTCGGCTTTAGATCGGGCAAACCATCCAAAATATGGGCTAGGAATTATTTTTTGTTCTATATTTTTTAATATATCATTAACACCATCAGTAAAATCATTATTGGAGATAATTAAATCAGGATCAAAACCATTTAAAGTTGTAATTCGATCATTTTTACGGATAATTTTGTTAATTTTAATTTTTTTATTGTCTTCAAGATCAATTTCTAAAATATCAGCAATTTCAATATTTAAATTGGCAATTTGCACCTCATAACCAGCATTTTGGATAATATTTTGTATAGATAAAACATTTTCTAAATATTTTAAATTTTTAGTATGCGATTCAGCTAAAATTAGAATTTTTTGAATTTTTGGAAAATTATGATTTAAATATTCTTTAGCTTTTTGGCTAGCGATTTTTTTAGATTCATCTGATAAATGATTAAAGCCAGCAGGGAAGCAATTATTATCCACTGGAGCAATCTTGTGGCCAAAATGACGAATATCTACTGAATTATAAAAATGTAAATTAACATTAGATGATTTATCAAAAAACCAATCAGAAATTTGAGATTGTTTACGAAATATTTTATCCAAAAGAATTTGATAGATATTATTCATAACGATAAAGTTGTTGTTTGTATACTAAGGCGAGATATATTATGTGCATTTGGACCGCGACCTCCTGGTGAATCTGGTAGTGGTGATTTTGTGTTTATATCAACTCCCGCTTTATCCATATCTCTTAAATTTAATAAATGACTTTTAAATGCAAAATCTTTTGTAACGTAATTTTCAATATATTCTAAATTATCTTTATTTATATTAAAAAACTCAATTATTTGATTCATAAATATCTTTTCTTGATCTCCTGGTAGGTTCTGTTTTTTTTCAAATAATATATCTAATTTTTCACTTATATCCTGAATTTTTTTAATATCGTCTAAATTGTAATTATTTATAGTACATGAACCATCTATCACTTTAATAGTCAATTTTTTTTTATTAAATTCCCCTAGATGATCTATTAATTTATTAGTAAATATTTTTAAATATTCAAATATTTTATCAATACACCCGTTGTCAGGTTCACAATTATCTTCACTATCTGAGTTAATATATTCATTAACAAGGTCTTTAAATTCTTGATTATCATAGAAATAGTTATATGCTGCTTTTGCAACTAAATGTGTTATTTTTTCTGACGTTGATTCTGTAGGACTTTGATTAAGTTCGTCACCTAATATAATATTAGTAAATTTTTCCAATAAATGATAGTTTTTTGTAAGAATAATATTGTCAATTTTATCAGCAATAAATTGAGTCAACCTTCCTATATGTTGTTCTTTATTCTTATCTAGTTTTAGAGTACCTATAAAAGAATTTATATCTATATATTTAAACTCATCAAGAAAAAAATCTAATTCACTTTTCATTATATCTTTATATATGAAATATTTCTACCATTGTTTTTTTTGCCATGAAAAAAGGCTCTATAACTAAAGTAACCTTTTTTAAGGTAGGTGTCAATTAATTCATCCTTTATTTTTGTAATTCCTGCTATTTTTAACTTTTCTTTGATAAAATATGGTAAATCAAAAAAAAAGTAATCTATTTTTAATGGATCTTTTTTAAAAAATTTTTGGAATTTTTTATCTTCAGAAATAAAATCATCATAAAATTCTTGTGAAATTTGATAAGATTCTTGCCTAATACAGGGCCCAATAAAAGTTTGAATATTTTCTGCTTTGGCACCTAATTTTTGCATTTTAGCTAAGCTATTTTGAATAATACCAGATTTAGCACCACGCCAACCAGCATGAATGGCTGCAATAATACCCCCTTCATCTTCTGAAAACAACAAAACTGGTACACAATCTGCTGTTTTAACCCCAATAATTAGATTTTTTTGATTGGTTACAATGGCATCTGCTTTAACTTCATCATTTTTAGGTATTTTAGAATTTTTATCTAAAGTTAAAACCTTATTACTATGAATTTGATGTAAAAGAATAATATTTTCTGGTCTTATTTGATTAATTGCTAAAAACTTATATGAAAACATTAATTTTAAATATTATATATAATTAACATTTAACAAAATATTTAATAAATTAATTATTAAGATGATAATTATTTATTCTTTTTTCAATTTCTCCTCTAAAATGCTTTATTAAGCCCTGTATTGGCCAGGCAGCAGCATCTCCAAGCGCGCAGATTGTGTGACCCTCAATTTGTTTCGTTAAATCATATAATTTATCAATTTCTTCCACTTTAGCATCACCTCTAACAAAACGATACATAATGCGCTCTAACCAACCAGTACCCTCACGGCAAGGAGTACATTGACCACAAGATTCATGCTTATAAAAGTGAGATAATCTGGCAATTGCTTCAATAATGTCAGTTGATTTATTCATGACAATAATGCCGGCAGTTCCAAGGCCAGAACCAACTGCTTTTAATGAATCAAAATCAAGAGTAATATTATCACAAATATCTTTTGGAATTAAAGGTACTGAAGAACCACCTGGAATAACAGCCAAAAGATTATCCCAACCACCAATAACACCACCACAATATTCATCAATTAGTTTTTTAAGTGGTATACCCATCTCCTCTTCAATATTGCAAGGGTTGTTCACATGGCCAGAAACACAAAAAATTTTAGTTCCTGTGTTATTTTTTGGGCCAATTGATGCAAACCAACCTGCTCCACGGCGTAAAATTGTTGGCACTACTGCAACTGACTCAACATTATTAACAATAGTAGGACAACCATATAAACCAACTAAAGCTGGAAAAGGAGGTTTTAAGCGAGGTTGACCCTTGTTTCCTTCAATAGATTCTAGAAGCGCAGTTTCTTCGCCACAAATATAAGCGCCAGCACCACGATGAATGTGAATATCAACATCCCACCCCAAGGTTGAATCTTTGCCAATTAATTTAGCATCATAAGCTTCATCAATGGCATTTTGCAAAGCAACTGATTCGTTATAATATTCACCTCTAATATATATGTAGCAACAATGCGAATTAATAGCTCTACATCCATAAATTATACCCTCTAATAATTTATGTGGTTCATATCTAATAATATCACGATCTTTACAAGTACCAGGTTCAGATTCATCAGCGTTAATTACTAAATAATGTGGTTTTTCAACCTTTTTTGGTGCAAAAGACCATTTTAAACCAGTAGCAAAACCAGCACCACCACGACCCCTAAGGCCGGATGCTTTAACTTGCTCAATTAACCATTCCGGACCTTTTTCTAAAAAATTAGCAGTATCTTTCCAGTCACCTCTTGCCTTAGATGAGTTTATATCTGGAGATTGATTACCTAAAAGATTAGTAAAAATTTTATTTTCTTCTTTAATCATATATAAAATTAAATTGTTTTTTCCTATAATAATATTTTCAAGAGATTTATCAAGAAAAAATTTTATAGAATTGCTATTTATTTTAGGGTGTGGAAAATGATGTTGATATTTTACAACATGTTCGATCATAAACTACTCTTAGAGTTAAGAATTTTTACCATCGAATATAGTGCCAATAATCCTCTTTGCAGTTGTATAGAAACTTTTTTGGGTTATAAAACTATTGAATAAACATGACTATATGTATTATAGCTGGTAAGGGTGATCTACCAAAAATGGCTATTAAAAAATTACAATCTGAGGGAAAAAAATTTCAATTAGTTTTAATTGCCGATCAAGATTACGATGATGAAATAAAAAATTATTCCCACCAAATATTTCCTTTTGGTTATATTGGGCATTTTTTAAAATTTACTAAGAAAAATAAAATTACCAAAATTGTTATGGTTGGCTCTGTTAAAAAGCCTTCACTTTCTGCACTAAAGTTTGATAAAATGGGTATGCTTTTGGCCTCAGAAATTCTAAAACAAAAATTATTTGGTGATGATAATCTATTATCAACTATTGTTAATTTTTTTGAGAAAAGAGGCTTAAAAATCATTGGAATTGAGGAAATTATTGATAATTTACTAGTAGAAAAAGGAGTTTTAGGGAACATTAAGCCTAATAAGGGTAATTTTCAAGATATAGAAATTGGCAAAAATGCCCTTAAAACCACTTCTGATTTAGATTTAGGCCAATCTATTATTATTCAACAAAAATTAATTATAGCAATTGAGGGTTTGGAAGGTACTGATGAATTAATTAAAAGATCAAAAAAAATTCATCTAGATGGGGGTTGTAAGCCAGTTTTAATTAAAATGAAGAAGAAGAATCAAAGTAAAAAAGTGGATTTACCTGCCTTTGGTTTAAAGACAGTAAAAAATTTAGTACAAAATAATTTTTCTGGCGCAGCCTTGGAATCTGGTTCTTGCCTTATTATTAATAGGAAAGAGGTTGTTAAATATGCCAATAAAAATGGAATTTTTATTTTAGGTGTCGAAAATTAAAAATAGAAGATTCGGAATATTTGCTGAATTTATTGCTGTTATCTTTTTAAAATTAAAATTTTATAAGATTCTGCACAGAAATTATCGTAATAAATTAGGAGAAATTGACATAATTGCTTTTAAGAATAAAACTTTAATTGCCATTGAAGTAAAAGCTAGAAGAAATATTAACTCATTTGAAGAAGTTTTAACAGACAGGCAAATGAGCAGAATTAGAAATTCAATAGATATTTTTTATAGTCAAAGAAAATACTTTAATAAATACAACATAAGATTTGATCTTATAATAATAAAACCTTATAAATTACCATTACATTTAAAGAATTTTTGGAATTAAATATGTATAGACTGTATCATCAAAAATTATGTCCCTTTTCAAGAAAAGTTAGGATATGTCTAGCAGATAGAAATATAAGATTTGAGCTAATTACTGAAAATTTTTGGGAGAGAAGGAGAGAATTTATTGCTTTAAATCCCTCTCTCACAGTTCCAGTTTTACTTAGACCTAATCATCAAGCAATTTCTACCAGCTATGCTATAACAGAGTATTTAGAAGAAAAATATGGTAAACCAAATTCATTAATCGGCAGGGATATCAATGAGAAGAATGAAGCTCGTCGTATTCAATTTTGGTTTGATGAAAAATTCTTCAATGATGTCAGTAAATATTTAATTTATGAAAAATATTTTAAAAAATTCCTAAATAAAGGAAATGCTTCACCAGAACCATATATTCTAAAAACTGCATCTGAAAATCTAGTTACACACCTTAATTACATTGAGTTTTTAACTGAAAATAGACAATATTTAGCATCAGATAAAATTACCATTGCTGATTTTGCAGCTGCTTCCCATATTTCTGTTCTGGATTATTTTGGCTATATTAATTGGCGAAACTATCCAATAGTAAAATCTTGGTATTCACTTGTAAAATCACACCAATCTTTTTCTGGCATCTTAAGAGATAAAATTGCCAATATTACTCCACCAGAATATTATAACAAATTAGATTTTTAATCCTAAGATATACTCGATAGACTCATCTGCAATTTTCTGATGAATTGCTAAAATGGCAGAATTTTTAGCTTCCTTTGTAGAAATTACCGAAGAACCACTTGCCTCAATAAAATTACTAGCAAGAGTTTTATTTTGACTAACCAAAGAAAAATTTACTCTTAATTTGACAATAAAACTACCATAAATTTTATCAGAAAATTCTTCTTTTTCTATTTTAAGTAGGATTAAATTATTTGATTTAGAATCTTTATTTGTAATTTTAATTTTTTGATCCGAAAGACCTTTTTTGATAATTCTGGCAATAGATTTATCTGATTTTGGATCAATTTTAAACAACATTTTTTCTATCACATTATCATAGTAATTTTGGTAATTATTATAATTTTGGTAATTTTGTTGGTAATCTATAGTCTTATGTTTTATAGAATCCAAAATGACATTAAGAATTTTTGCTTCGTATAATTTATTTTGTATTTTGTTTAAATTACGATACTGATCAATAATATTTTTTTGTTCTAAATTATTAAATAAATTATTAAATCTTTTATTAAGATTGTTTAATTTTATAGCATTTTGTTTGACAAAACTATTCCTATCGATTGCTATTTCAACATAGATTTTATCCTTGAAATTAGCAGAATCAGAAATTTGATAATTATTAAAAGTAATTTTTTCTAATTTTTCATTAATTCTTTCACGATATTGGTCAGTAAAATTATCATTTGATGACTGTATTAACATTTCTGAATTGGCAGAAATGTTAGTCATTAATTTAGAAGAAGCGTTTGATAAAGCTGATTTGGTAGCAGAATGTAAATTATAACCCTCCCCTACACCATAAAGCATTGATTGATTATTTTGTTTAGGTGAAATATAAAATTTTGGCAAATATTTTAACTTCTCTGTTTTATTAATATTAAGTCCTAAACAAGACGACAAAAATAATAATATTAATAGGTTTCTACTAAAATTTGCTGCATAAGTATATTTTACGCTCATAATGTGATATTAAAATGATATAACTGATGAAGATTTTGGCACTTATGATGATCTTGAATTACTAATTTTTAACATAAGTTAAAAAATTTAAGTATTGTTACTCAAAAATCTTTCCGCGTCAAGTGCCGCCATACATCCAGAACCAGCAGCTGTTACTGCCTGGCGATAGATTTTATCTTGTACATCACCAGAGGCGTAAATACCATCAATATTAGTTATACTTGTGCCGGCCTGAGTTATAATATAACCTTCATTGTCTAATTTAAGACCACTATTTTCAAAGATGGAAGTTGCAGGCTTGTGGCCAATAGCAATAAAAATACCATTAATTGGCATTTCTTTCTTTGATCCATCTTTAGTGTCTTCTAAAATTGCACCATTTACATTTTTAGGGTTTTTCTCACCTTTAATTTCAACTAATTTCTTATTCCATAGAACTTCGATTCTATCATTGGAAAATAAACGATCTTGTAATATTTTTTCAGCACGAAGAGAATCACGACGATGAACCAAATAAACTTTTTTACAATGATTAGTCAAATAAATTGCTTCTTCAACAGCAACATTACCACCACCAACAACAATAACCTCCTTATCTTTAAAGAAAAAACCATCACAAGTAGCGCAGCCAGAAACACCAAAACCCTGGAATTTTTGTTCCGTTTCTAAACCAAGCCATTTAGCAGCAGCACCGGTTGAAATAATTAAGGTTTCCGCCTGATATTGATCACCGGATTCGCCAGTTAAAATAAATGGTCTTTGATCAAAATTAACTTCCTTAATATGGTCAGAAATAATCTCGGTACCAACTTTTTTAGCCTGCTCTTCCATTTGCTCCATTAGCCATGGACCTTGTATTACATCAGCAAAACCTGGGTAATTTTCAACATCAGTAGTAATTGTTAATTGCCCTCCTGGTTGAATACCACTAACCAAAATTGGTTCAAGATTTGCTCTTGCAGCATATATTGCAGCTGTTAAACCCGCGGAACCAGAACCTAAAATTAAAACTTTTGTTTTGTAATTTGCCATAGATATATTTTTATTTGTTTTTTTAAAATGATAGGATTCTTATTGCTAAAAATCTATGTTATTTTATTTTAAATTTATTTTTAAAATTTTAATATTAGCGTAAAATTAGATTTAACTATCATTAATAATTGGTTATAATCTTTATTTGACTATAAGGATTGCTGTATTTAGCTTATAAAATATTATAAGAAATTCTTATCCTGTATACTTAAACATAAGGTTGTTTTATATAGATCACCTCACTTTAAGATATATATTTCAACCTAAAATAAGTTTTTAAAATAACCTATCTTTATTTTCTATAAAATTAATGAATTTATAAATTTTTACTTAGAAAATAAAATAGAAACCTCTACCACAGGTTTTTTACCCATTAAATCTATCATATTTTTTAGTAATTTTGATTTTATAGACTTGGCAATTGATTTAGAGATTTTATCTATGGAATCACTCTTTTTAAAAAGTGATTTTTTAACTTTTCTAATTTCTGTACTGGAATTTCTTACTGCTTGTTCAATATTATCCTCAATATCATTCAAACAATAAGGATCATCGTGAAAATTATATGAACCAACAGCTTTGAGGTCAATATCTAAAATATCTCCTTTAGTGGAAAGTAAAATAGCTACAAAAACTGCTCCGGCCTCTTGTAAAATTTTTCTTTGAGAAATTATTTTACCATCACAAGGCACAAGATTTTTACCATCAACAGCCAAATAGCCAGTTTCAACATTACCAATTTTATGGCAAGAATCTTCATTAATATCAATAACGCAACCGTTTTCAGTTAAAATGGCCTTTTTACAACCCCATTTTTCTTTGGCTAATCTTCTATGTTCTAAAATATGGTAATATTCACCATGAACAGGAATTGAAAATTTTGGTTTAGCAATTTTATACATCTCCTCCACCTCATCACGATTTGGGTGACCAGAAACATGAATTTTAGCATTTTTTTCAGTAATCACTTCGATTTTTCTCTTAGCAAAAAGATTAAAAATATCAAAAATCTGCTTTTCATTACCGGGAATAATTTTAGAAGAAAAAATCATACGATCGCCAGATTTAAACTTAATGACACGATGATCGTCTTTAGCAATTTTCATTGTTGAAGCATTAATTTCACCCTGACAACCAGTACATAAAACTAAAATTTCATTTCTAGCATAATTTTTAATCTCATTTTCCGAGATTAAACATTGATGTAAATCTTTCAAATAGCCAGATTTTTTACCAACTTCAGCCAACCTCCTAATTGAAAAACCAGCTAAAACCACTTTACGACCAGCATTGATTGCAGCTTTAGAAATGGTTGATATTCTGGCAATATTAGAGGCAAAAGTTGTTACGCCCACCATACCTTGTGATCCCTTAATGGATTTTTCAAGATTTTCTAGTAACTCACCTTCCGAACCAGATCTACCAGCACTTAAAATATTAGTAGAATCCGAAACTAAGGCCAAAACACCTTCCTCTTGAGCAATTTTAATAATTTTCTCCTTCTCAGAGACATTACCAACCACTGGATCAGGATCAAATTTCCAATCTCCAGTATGTAAAATATTACCAAAATGAGTTTTAATATTGATAGCATTCATCTCTGGCACACAATGGGTCAGGCCAATAAAATCAAGCTCAAAAGAACCTAATTTTAGAGTTTTTTCTGGCTCAATCACATTAATTTTAACTTCTTTCTTAAATGAATATTCCTCTAATTTAGCTTGCAGGAAGTTTTTAGCTAGGTTAGTTGCGTAAATTGGAACTTTTAATTCTTGCCACAGATGTTGCACTGAACCTATATGATCCTCATGAATATGAGTAATTACAATCCCTAAAAGGTCTTTTTTATGCTTTTTGATAAAACTAAGATCAGGTGCAATCATATTTACACCTGGAATATTATTGGCAAAACCAAGACCCAAATCAATCATGATAAATTTACCATTAAGATGATAAAGATTCACATTCATACCAATCTCGCCAGAACCACCTAGTGGGATAAAAAGCAGATTATTTTTATGTTTTTTTATATCAAAGGACATTATATCTTATTAGAAATAAAGTCCTTGACCTTGTTTATATCCTTAACCAAGATAGTCATTTCTTCTTTTTTTTTCATTAAGTCTGACAAAAACAGTGGCAATTTTGCCTCAGGAACACCTGATTTTTGCACCGCATCAGGGAATTTTGCCGGATGAGCAGTTGCTAAAACAACTACATACTCTCCCTTATAATTTTTTGATTTTTGATATAAATTTGCGGCACCAATACCAGTTGCCGTATGAGGATCAAGAATTTCTTGATTTTCTTGATAGGCTTTATTGGTAACTTCACAAGTTTCTTTGTCACTAATTGAGTAGGAATCAAAATCTTTTCTAATATCTTCCAAAATTTCTGCAGAGACTTGTAATTCACCATTTTTTTTGAAATCTGCCATTTTATCAAATATTTCATTATCCCTGCCAAACTTTTTATAATAATCAAATAACACTCTTTCAAAATTACTAGAAACTTGAATATTCATGCTTGGGGATAATGTTTCAATTAAATCTTGTCGAGAATAATCATTATCTTGGAAAAATCTGGTTAAAATATCATTTTGGTTGGTTGCAACAATTAATTTATTTATTGGTACACCCATTCTTTTAGCCAAGTATCCAGCATAAATATCACCAAAATTACCAGTTGGAACACAAAATGAAATTGGATTTTTTTTAGAAACATCAACTCTTAAAGCACTGTAGAAATAATAAACAATTTGCGCCATAATTCTAACCCAATTGATAGAGTTTACCGCTGCCATTCTGCGACCATTTAAAAATGATTGGTCGGCAAACATTTCTTTAACATATTCTTGGCAATCATCAAAGTTGCCTTTTAAAGAAATATTATGAACATTGTCACAAATAACCGTTGTCATTTGCTTTCTTTGTACATCCGACACTCTTTGATAAGGGTGTAAGATAAAAATATCAACATTGTCACAATCACGACAACCCAGAATAGCAGCAGAACCAGTATCACCAGAAGTTGCGCCAATAATCGCTACTTTTTCTTTTCTTCTTTCTAATATAAAATCAAAAATATTACCCAAAAATTGTAAAGCAAAGTCTTTAAAAGCTAATGTTGGTCCGTGAAATAACTCAAGTAAAAATTGGTTACTAGAAAGTTGTTTAATTGGGGCAATAGCTTTGTTGGAAAACTTTGAGTAGGATTTTTCAATAATTTTTTTTAAATCATCATCAGAAATCTCTCCTCCTACAAAGGGTTGAACAATTTTTAAAGTTAGGTCTTGGTAATTCAACTTTTTCATTTGAGAAATTTCTTCCTCTGAAAATTTTGGAAGATTTTCTGGAATATAAAGACCCCCATCTGTTGCTAAACCTTGCAAAACAACATCTTCAAAACTCAATTTGGGTGCCCTTCCTCTTGTACTGATATATTTCATAATTTAATTTTTACATATTTAACGATTAGATCATCATCGATTTTTCTTATTTTATCAATAGTAAATTTATTCTCAATATCTGATATAAAATTAATTCCCAAATTGGCAGTGCAGCTAATGCCATCAGAGCCTAAGATAAAATTACCTTTAACCAAAATCAACTCATCAATTAAATTTTCTTTAAAAAAACTGGCAAATATTTGACCCCCACCTTCAACTAACAAATTATTTACACCCATATTAGTTAGTTTTGGCATTAAGTCATTTAAATTTATGTTATTTTCGTCATTTAATGAAGATTTAATATAATTAATATTTTGATATTTTGATTTAATTTCTAAATCATCTTTAATTACAAAAAATGTTTGGATTTTTTGACAAGAATCTAAAAAATTTTTACTTAAATTGAGGTCAAAATCTTTATTTAAAATTATTCTTTTTGGGGATCTGTCCTCTAAGCCATTAATACGACAATTCAAAGTCGGAGAGTCTTTTTTAAAACTGTTAGCGCCAATTAAAATTGCATCATTTTTAGAGCGTAGAAAGTTTGTATATTTCCTAGAGTTTTTATTACTAATCCATTTGCTATCAAAATATTTTGTAGCAATTTTTCCATCAATTGTAGTAGCAATTTTAGCAGTAATAAATGGTCTATTTATTGTTTTTGCTTGAAAAAAACCTCTATTTATTTGCTTCGCCTCCTCTTCCATCAAACCATATACAACTTTAATTCCTGACTTTTGTAATCTAGAAATTGATTTACCGTTAGTTCTTTGGTCTGGATCTTTAACTGAAAAAACAACTTCTTTAATTCCTGATTTTACGATAAGATCGGTACAGGATAATTTTCCCCTACCACCATGACAACAAGGCTCTAATGAAATATAAATTGTTGAATCTTGTAAATCTTGAAGAGAAATTTTGGAAATAGCCAACTCCTCAGCATGAGGACGACCAGATAATCCAGTAATTCCAGTTGATAAAATAATATTATTTTTAACAATAACAGCGCCAACAGAAGGATTTGAGCCGGTTAAACCTATATTATTTCTGGCCAAATTAATGGCTAGAGACATAAATTTAATATCTTTATTTTTTTTGTGATAATTCAAGAGTTTTATATAAATTAATACCCTTTATTAAACCAACCGCTCTTGTTAATTGATAATCATTGTTATACAAAATATCAGATTTCTTTTTCTTGGTATCTTGGTCATCATTTTGCTTTGCTAACTCTTCAATTTGACCCAATAAGTGACCCTCAAGATCAGATTCTGATTTTAAATTATTATTTACAGCCTCTATCTTGGCTTCTTTAATAATTATATCTGGCTTAATTCCATTAGCCTGAATTGACCTACCAGAAGGAGTGTAATAAAGAGCAATAGTTAATTTCATAGCAGAATGGCCCTTATTAAGAGGAATTAATGATTGTACAGAACCTTTACCAAATGTTTTTGTTCCAACCACCAATCCTCTTTTATGATCTTGAATGGCGCCTGCTACAATTTCAGAAGCAGAAGCTGAACCAAGGTTAACTAATACAATAATTGGTAATGACTTTAGTAGTTTTTGATTGGATTTATCTTTAAAATTATATTTTTTACCAAATAATTTACCATTATTACATTTAATGTAATCTGTAGATTTGTAGGAAATAGGATCACCCTCTTTGCCCTTTATTGAAACAATTTCCTTGCCGCTATTCAAAAATAAACTACTAATATTTACTGAAGCATCTAATGCACCACCAGGATTATTTCTAACATCAATAATTATGCCTTCTATCTTATCTTTTCCAATTTTTTTTATATCTTCCTCAATTTTTTTAGCAACATCAAAACTAATACATTTTGAAAAAGTACTAAGCCTTATGTAAGATACATTATCATATATATCAGATTTAACGGGATTAATATTAATAATATCTCTGGTTAAAGTAAATTTTAGCGGCTCTTTTTCTTCTTCTCTTAAAATAGTAATTTCTACATCTGTTTTTGGCTTACCTCGAAGAATTTTGACTACTTCCATTACAGATTTACCATAAATAGATTTACCATTCACCTCAGAAATATAATCCCCAGCTTTAATACCAGCCCTATCGGCTGGAGTGTCATCTATCGGTGTTATAACCTTTATTAGTTTACTGTCAGAAGTAATTCTAATGCCCAATCCACCAAACTCTCCATCAAGCTGAACTTTTACCTCACTAAAAACATCTTTTTTTAAATAAGTTGAGTGAGGGTCAAGGGATGAAAGAATACCTTGCGCTGCCGCTTCCAATATTTCTTTACGACTCTTATCGTGAACATATTTTTTTTCAACATTAGTTATTACACTATTAAGTAAGCTTTCTTAATTAAAATAGTCATCTTCATCCTTCTTAGCTATATCTTGAGATAATTTTTGCTTTTTTTCACCAACCAAATCAGATTTTTCATCTACTTTAGCAGTAAAATATTTTTTAACGATTTGTTCTATAATTTCATTGTCTGATTCAGAAGTTGCAGACTTAAATACAATGATTGATAATATGATTGATATAATGACTATCTTAGATATATTTCTCATTAAGAATAATTTAATTTTTTGATAAGATTGCATAAAAAAAATTTTACTTTACTAACTAAGAACATCGAAAGATAAGGAGGAGTTACAAGTATAACCTTAAACATCTAAATTAATCATAATTAGACTGCAGCAATCAACTAATTATCCTCAGGAATACCAAACTCTTCTCTTATTTTCTTTTTAATTTCAGCAGGAGGATCTTCGCCATAAGCAGAATATAATATTTTACCGTATTCTTCTAAATGAATAACATTATCATTTAAAGCTCTTTTAAACATAGGTAACTTTAGCCTTTCTACTAAAACATAATACCAAGCAGGGCGATTGTCATCAATACCCTTAACTAAAAATAATAGATTAGCATCCGCTCTTTTTGCTTGAGTCTCAGGGCTAGCATTGTCAGCTACACGATCAGCAGTTGTATTACCCCCCTTATGCCTGTCAGTAAACCCGCCAGCAGAACCCTTTTTAGCAATATCTGCTGCAGAATTTTGAGATTTAAACCTACCAGCAAAACTGCTATCTTCTGATTCACTCATAATTTAATTTATTTAAGATTCAATATTATAGTTTTTAAGCCACCAATCATTAACTGGTATTTTATGACCACATGGACCATCCTTACTAGCAACGCATGGACTTTTTATATCAACATAATTCTTACCGAAACAAGAAGTTATAAAAAATAATAATAAAAATGAAAAAATTTTAGTCATCATATTGATTAAATGATGGTGGGTCTGGGTGGACTTGAACCACCGACCTCGCGCTTATCAGGCGCGCACTCTAACCAGCTGAGCTACAAACCCTTACTTTGACTTACACAGTTTAATTGTCAGTTTTAATAAAATCAATAATAAATCTTTAAGTTAAAGAAAAAGCTATTAAAATAAAAATTTATTTTTCTAGGTGCTACACTAAATTGTAGTATAATATATTATTTATTATGTTTACAGGACTTATAACTCATATTGCTCAAATTACTAATATTACTATAAGAGATGATAAGGATTTAATTTTAACTATCAAAATTGCTAAAAAAGATTTACAAGATAACAAATATAAAATTGGATCATCTATTGCATGCTCTGGCACTTGCCTAACCTTAACTAAATTGGAAGAAAAACATAATTATAACTTATTCTCTTTTGATATTTCACCTGAGACTATTGACAAAACTACTATTTACAACTGGAAAAAAGGAAATTTTATAAATGTAGAATTTTCCCTGAAAATTGGTGATGAAATTGGTGGTCATTTAGTTAGTGGACATGTTGATACAATTTGCAATATTTATAAAATTACTAAAGCTAACGATGATTCTTGGATTTTTACCTTTAAGATCTCTAATGAATTTAAAAAATTTATTTGTCAAAAAGGTTCAATTACTATTAATGGTATTTCTTTAACTGTTAATGATGTATTGGATTTAGATAAAAATTATTTTCTGTTTCAAACTAACATTATTAGCCATACATTTGACAATACCAACTTACAATTTTTGAATTCAGGTAATGAGGTGAACATAGAAATTGATATGTTAGCTAGGTATGTAGCTAATTCAGAAAACTATAGATAATATTAATAACTATTTAATACTATTAATATCTATATATAAAATACATAAAAGCTATTTTAAATCAAAATATTCACGGAGATTTTGATATAAATATAAATTTAAAATTATTAAATCTATATATAAAAATCTTTTAATTAGCCCAGTTGCCAAATCTAGTAAATTCAGCATCAAAGAATAGTTCAACGCTGCCAATGGGTCCATTTCTTTGTTTGGCGATTATAATTTCTGATTTATTTCTAATTTCTGACATTTTATCTTGCCATTTTTTAAAAGTTTCTACTTCACTTTCATCTGGTCTTTTTCTTTCAAGATAGTAGCTTTCTCTATATATAAAAGCTACTACATCTGCATCTTGTTCAATTGATCCAGACTCTCTTAAATCAGAAAGCTGCGGCCTTTTATCATCCCTTTGTTCGACCGCTCTAGAAAGTTGTGACAGCGCAATAACTGGAATATTAAACTCCTTAGCAATCGCTTTAAGTCCTTGTGTAATTTCAGAAATTTCTTGTACTCTATTTTCTGTTTTTTTACTACCTCTAATTAACTGTAAATAATCAATTACTAAAATTGAGAGATTTTTTTTCTTAATTAAGCGACGAGTTCTAGTACGAATGGCTGAAATTGAAAGAGCTGGAGTATCATCTATGAAAATTGGCATGTCAGCAATTTGAGCACTTCTGGCACTAATTACCTGCCATTCATCTTCACTAATTATTCCAGAACGAAATTTGGTGGCGCTAATACTAGTTTCCATCGATAAAATCCTAGAAGATAATTGATCAGAAGACATTTCTAAAGAAAAAATTCCCACCGCTCTTTGCTCTTCATTTTCTGTATCTTTTACCATTAAATCTTTACAAGCGTTAACAGCCATATTAATAGCTAAAGCTGTTTTACCCATGGAAGGACGACCAGCCAGAATAACAAGATCAGAATTTTGTAAACCACTTAAAATTTGATCTAAGTCCGAAAGTCCAGTAGAAATACCAGTAATATGAGAATCGGCCTGTTTAGCAATGAGAGTTTTTTCTAAGGTAGTTTTTAAAGCATCAGAAATCCCCTTAAAATCACTTCCTGTATTTTGAGAAAAAGTTAGGTTAAAAATCTCTTTCTCAGCATTTTCAATTTTTTCTAAAGCAGTATCATCATCATGATTATTACAATCAATAATAATATCTTCTGCAATCATTGTTAAATTACGCTTAAGATATAAATCATAAATTAATTTAGCATAGTCAGCAATATCAACAATACCTGTAGCTTTATCCATCAAAACTGCCATATACTTCATCCCCCCAATACCAGAAATATCAGCATTTTCAGAAAAAAACTGCTTTAAAGTAACATTGTTGGCAACAATATTCATATTTCCTACAATGTGAATAATTTCATCATAAATTTTTTGATGCGCAGGCTCATAAAAATGTTCATCTAGTAAAAATTCAGATACACGATTAAGATAATCATTGTTCATAATAATAGTGCCTAAAATGACTTGTTCAGCTTCTAAATTATATAATTCTCTTTTTATAATTGATTTTACTTGATTTTCCTCTATATTTTGGTTATCAATAATATTTTCCATTAAATTTTATAAATTATGTTGGATTTTCTTAGTAAAAATTATATACATTTTGATTCTTCCTTGACGAATCTCCTAACAATATTAATTCTTATTATTATTTATGCTATAGTAATTTTCACCAGTAATAAAGTAATTAAAAAATTACAAAAAAAGGTAGAAAATGATGATAAAAAACAAATCATTCTTAATTCTATTAAAAAACCATTAAATTTTTTCTTTTTATCTTGTTTTACAGCAATTATTACTATTTTTTTTCAAGAATATTCTAATTATAGCCTGATTATTTCTCATAAAATTCTAACAAGTGGGATGATAATTTCAATTATTTGGTTTGGCTGGAGAATGATTATTTCTTACGAAAATTATTTTACAGAAGATAAAAAATCTCAATATGATATAACCACTATTTTAGCAATTATTAAACTTCTTAAAGCTATTTTAATTATATTTCTTTTCTTAATGATTCTTAATCAATTTGGCGTTAGCTTGAGTGGTATTATTGCTTTTGGTGGTATTGGCGGCGTTGCTATTGGTTTTGCTGCCAAAGATCTTTTGGCCAATTTTTTTGGTGCTATTATGATTTATCTTGATCGACCTTTTTCTGTTGGTGATTGGATTAAATCGCCAGATCGTGATATTGAGGGAATAGTAACTGGTATTGGTTGGCGCCTGACAAAAATTCGTACCTTTGAAAGTAGAATGCTTTATGTACCAAACTCAATTTTTAGCAATATTGCCATTGAAAACCCTTCTCGCATGTCAAATAGGCGAATTTTTGAAACTATTGGCCTACGTTATAATGATGTATCAAAAGTTGCCATAATAGTTGAGAAAATTAGAACAATGCTTGATAAGCATCAGGATATTGATAATAAAAAAACCTTAATGGTTAATCTTAATAAATTTAATGAATTTTCAGTGGATTTTTTCATTTACACCTTTACTAAAACCACTAATTGGGAAGAATTTCATAAAATAAAAGAAAAAATCCTTCTCCAAATTAGTGATATTATTGCAGCGGAAGGGGCAGAAATTGCGTTTCCCACTTCTGAAGTTAAATTATTAAAACAATTGGATGGTAAAAGATAGAAAAAGAAAGTGGAGTAAGAAAAATAATTTATAATAAAACAGTAATTAAATCCAAGTAATATTTTTACATACGCACTCAATTTTTTTTGATCTTGTATTGGTCCTTGCCCTAAAAATTATTGATCATTTGCACTTTGCAGTTACGGTATAACATGTTATGTTATACCGTTTTAGGGGGTATTATATAGGAATAATTAATTACTCCACTATATCTTCCTTACTAAAAAATTGAGTAATTTCAATTTTAGCATTATCATCAGAGTCAGAACCATGAACTGAATTTTCACTAATATCAATAGCAAAATCTTTTCTGATGGTACCTGCGTCTGCTTCACTTGGATTAGTTGCACCCATAACATCACGATATGTTTTTACAGCATTATCGCCTTTTAAAACTTGCACAATAACTGGCGCAGAAGTCATAAATTCTACCAATTCACCATAAAAAGGTCTTTCTTTGTGAATTTCATAAAATTTTTCTGCCTGCGCTTTGGTCATTTTAATTCTTTTTTGAGCAACAATTTTTAGTCCAGCAGCTTCAATATAAGAATTGATTTTGCCAGTGATATTTCTCTTAGTTGCGTCTGGTTTGATTATTGAAAAAGTTAAATTTGTCATTTTTTTAATTAAATTGTTAATATTTCTTGATTAGACTGATTCTTTATAGATATTTTGGGTATAAAAGTCAATGAATCAATTTCAAACTATTACATATCATTGAATTAAAATTCCATTATTGACATTAAGATTATCTTCTCTAGTAACGGCAATTATTTCCACCTGTTCTGGTGGTTTTCCATGATGTATTTTAAACCAACCTTGTATGATTTTTTGTTGCTTTTCGTTCATAAATCTATAGTCAACTATATGCTCACTTTTAACTACATTCACAAGTAATGTTTTATCTAAATATTCTTGATTTTTATTATGTTCACCTTGGTTGCCAAAAAAAGCACCTGTATTTATTTTATTAAGTTTTATATCATTTATAAACAGATTCATCTTCTTAGAATTTTCATCTTCTAGATGCTCGTATATTGCAATTACAGATTCTGCCAAATGTTGATCATATTGTAATGTTGGTGAAAAAGAAGTTGTTGATTTATTCGCAGAATTAGGCAGAAAAAAAGACATAATATTGGTTATATGTATTTGATTATTTTTATCTATTTGGTTAAGTTCATTTTCTCTTTCCTTTTCAGATAAATTTTCACTTAGATTGCCTAGATTTGTTTGAAATTTTTTATATTGTTGTTCATTATCACAAAAATAATTATATAATGTTTCAACAAATTTACACTTAGATTAATCGTCTTTTAATACTAAATTTACCATTATATTCTAAAATTAATTGATTATTACTTAACAATATTAAATTTTACCATTATTTTCAACTTAACGCAAATAATTTTTTATATTTCTTGATTTGAATGTTTTTATATATATTTTAAAATATGAATCATCAATAATTAAAATATGAACCTAAAAAATTTACCAAAATGGGATTTAACTGATTTTTATCAAAACATTTCTGATAAAAATATTGAGTTAGATTTTAAAAGTTTAACACAAAAAGTAACAGAATTTGCCAAAAATTACAAGGGAAGAGTTACCAAATTATCCGGTGATGATTTGCACAAAGCCATTAAAAAAAATGAAGAAATTGCTGAAAAATTTGGTAAAATATCCAGCTTTGCCTATTTAAACTATGCATCCAATATGATGGATGAGAATGTTACCTCGTTCTATCAAAATTCTTCTGAAAAAATTTGTGAAATTTCTAAAGATTTAGTCTTTTTTGAACTAGAAATTAACGAGATAGAGGAAAAAAATCTAGAAAAACTTTATAATTCATCAAAAAATCTACAACAATATCAACCTTACTTAAGAGATATTAGAGTTTTTAAAAAACACCAGTTACCAGAAGATATTGAAAAAATCCTCTTAGAAAAAAGCTCAACTGGCGCTAGCGCTTGGAGTCGTCTTTTTGATGAAACTATTAATAATATAAAATTTTCTTATGATAAAAAGGAATTAAATGCTTCGGAAATTTTCAATTTACTTAGCTCCAAAGAATCTACAACTCGTAAGAAAGCTGCCAAAATTATTGGCAAAACTCTAGGTAGTAATATCAGACTTTTATCTTATATTACCAATATTTTAGCCAAGGATAAGGATATTAATGATAATCTTCGTGATTTTAACCTCCCTATTTCTTCTCGTAATCTCAGTAATTTTATTGAGGATGAAATTGTCGATAATTTAGTGACTGTAGTGAAAGAAAATTATGCCAATATTTCACATCGTTATTATAAAATTAAGGCAAGATTGCTTGGTTTAAATAAAATGCATTATTCTGATCGTAACGCGCCACTTTCTATGGATGAAAACCTTACTTCTTGGGAAGATGCTAAAAAGATAGTCCTTGATGCTTATAATAATTTTTCTCCTGAATTGGCAAAAATTGGTCAAAGGTTTTTTGATAATAATTGGATCGATGTTGGCGTGCGAGATGGTAAGGATTCTGGCGCTTTTGCCCACCCAACAATCCCATCAGTTCATCCTTATTTACTTTTAAATTATCAAGGTAAAGTGCGTGATATTATGACTTTGGCTCATGAACTAGGTCATGGTGTGCATCAAATTTTAGCTTCCAAAAAAGGTTACTTTATGTCAGGAACTCCACTTACTTTGGCTGAGACTGCCTCGGTTTTTGGCGAACAATTAACTTTCCAAGAAATTCTTAAAAGAGAACAAAATCAGGAGCGTAAAAAAATAATCATTGCCTCTAAAGTTGAGGATATGATTAATACTGTTATTCGCCAAATCTCCTTTTTAGAATTTGAAAGAAAAGTTCATGATGAAAGGAAAAAGGGAGAAATTTCTACTGAAAGATTATGTCAATTTTGGATGGAAGTACAAAAGGAATCACTTGGTGGTATTTTTACTTTTGATGATGAATATAAATATTACTGGTCTTATATTCCACATTTTATTCATTCACCCTTTTATGTTTATTCCTATGCCTTTGGCGACTGTTTGGTTAATTCACTTTACGGAGCTTACAAAAATGGCTTAGATAATTTTGAAGAAAAATATCTAGCAATGCTCAAAGCTGGTGGCACTTTGCATCATAAGGAATTATTAGCTCCTTTTGGTTTGGATGCTAGTCATAAGGAATTTTGGCAATTTGGCCTAGATGTAATTAGTAATTATATTGATCAGATCGATAATTAATTCAAAATGTTTAGCAAGTTATATCAAAAATTATTCTTAAATAATCAAAGTCTAATTTTTCTGATTTTTATCAGTTTAATTGGCTTTTTTTCCTACCATTCACTGCAATTTAGGCTAGATGCTTCTTCGGATTCTTTAAATTTAGAAAATGACAAGGATATTGATTATTATCGTCAAATTACCAAGGAATTTGGCTCAGATGAATTTTTAGTAGTTACTTATAGCCCAGTTAGTGATAATTTATTTTCTGAAAATAGCCTTGCTGATCTTAAAGAAATCAAAAGAAAATTACTGGCAATTAATGATATTAATAATGTGGTAACAATTTTGGATGCTCCCCTTATTAATTCTCCTAAAATTTCTTTTGAAGATTTACCTTCCGGCATTAGAACAATTTCTGACCCCACAACTGATAAAACTCTGGCCAAAAAGGAATTAATATCAAGCGAGCTATATTCAGAGAATCTAGTTGATTTGGAAGGTAAAATTTCAACCATCTTGGTTAAATTTCAAAGAGATGAAACATATCATAATTTATTAGAAAAAAGAAATTCCTTACGAAAATTAAAAAATGACGGACGTCTCTTTGATCAGGGAAAACTAAATAAAATTGAAGAAAATTTTAGTAAATATCATTACAATTCCCTTGAAAAGCAAGCCCAAAATATTGCTATGATTAGGCAAATATTAGCAAATTATCAAGACAAGTATGATATTTATATTGGTGGTGTACCTATGATTATTGCTGACTCCATTGCATTTATTAATAGCGATATCAAAATATTTGGTCTTTTAATCTTATTTTTTACCATTTTAACACTTTTAGTCATTTTTAAATCATTAAAGTGGGTTATTGCACCCCTCCTTGTTTGTATTTCGGTTATTATTACCATGCTAGGATTTTTAGGAATGATTAATTGGCCAGTTACTTTGGTTTCTTCTAATTTTATTTCTTTATTATTTATCATCACCCTTTCGATGAATATTCATTTGATGGTTCGTTATCGAGAAATATCTGCTGAAAATAAAAATTTATCTCAAAAAGAGCTGATATTATTATCAGTAAAAAAAATGTCTATCCCATGTTTTTATACCTCTATTACCACTATTGTAGCTTTTGGTTCTTTGGTTATTAGTGATATTACTCCCGTAATTGATTTTGGACAAATGATGGGTCTTGGTATTGTAATTGCTTATCTTTTTACCTTTATTTTATTACCAAATTTATTACTTGTTAATGATAATAAAATTATTTCTCAAAATAAAGAATATATCTTTTTAACCAAATCAATTAGTTTTTTTTGTGATTTGGTGCATAAAAAATCAAAATTAATTATCAAAATCTTCGCTATTTTATCATTTGTAGCAATTATTGGTATTTTGCAATTAACAGTAGAAAATAGCTTTATTAATTATTATAAGGAATCAACAGAAATTAATAAAGGAATGAGAGTAATTGACAATAAGATGGGGGGTACAACACCTCTTAATATTGTAATTGATGCTCCAAAAATGCTGCAGGAAGAAGAATATGAGGATGAATTTGAAGATTTCTTTTCAGAAGAAGATTTTGAGGAAGAATTATGCCCGTTTTCTAATGGCTACTGGTATAGCGCTAATAATATTAAATTAATTGATGATATTCATAATTATCTAGATAGTTTACCTGAAACTGGCAAAATAATGTCACTTTCTAGCTCATTTTCAATGTTTAAATCACTTAATAGTGGTTCTGATTTGGATAATTTTATCCTAACATTGGCTTGCACTAAAACATCTAAAGATATTCAAAATATTTTATTTTACCCCTATCTTTCTGATGATGCTAACCAATTGCACTTTAATGTTAGAATTAGAGAAACAAGTGAAAATCTTAAAAGGAATGAGTTAATTTCTCAAATTAGAGAAGATTTAGGCACTAAATTTGATTTAGAACCAGATAGAATACATCTTAATGGCATGTTGGTTTTATATAATAACATTTTACAGAGCCTTTTTGAAAGCCAAATCCAAACTTTATCCTTTGTGTTTTTGGTAATTTTAGCCATGTTCCTAATTTTATTTAGAAATATCAAACTTTCTATTTTAGCAATTATTCCAAATATTATTGTAGCTATATTTATTCTTGGAATTATGGGTTGGTCTAATATTCCACTTGATATTATGACTATTACCATTGCTGCTATTGCTATTGGTATCGCTGTTGATGACACAATTCATTATATTCATCGCTTTGATGAAGAATTAAAAAAGGGTGGGGATTATATTGAGGCAGTGATAAGAGCCCACAACACTATCGGTAAAGCTATGTATTATACTACTGCTATTATTGGTTTTGGATTTTTTATTTTGGTTTTTTCTAATTTTGTACCAACAATTTATTTTGGAATTTTAACCACTCTTTCGATGATTTTTGCCCTACTTGCTGACTTTTTATTATTACCGGTTTTACTTGTAAAATTTAAGCCTATTAATAAATAAATATAACAATATTTTGTCTTGTCCCTGGTAACAAAAAATGTAAGAGTTTTTTAATTATAATCGGCATAATAGATAATTTTAGAATCATTCTAATTTAACTACCTAGTTTCCTAGTTTCCTAGCTTCTTACCACCTTTAAAACCAGCAGCAACTCCTGTTCTAGAAACTCCATCAATTCCTAAGTGGGAAATTTTAGTAATAATGCCATCAATTGCTTCTGAAGTACCAATGATTTCAAAAATTGCAGCATTATCAGTTAAGTCAATCAGGTGGGTACGATACTTATCAAGAATTTCTAGAGCCTTATTTCTCTTTTCTTCATTACCAATAATTTTTACCAAAGCCAATTCTCTTTCTACATAGCCATCCTCAATAGTTAACTCAATTGCATGATGAACGGGAATGATTCTATTTAATAATTTACAAATTAAATCAACTGTTTTACGGGTACCGTAAGTTGTAATAGTAATTCTTGATAATTTTTTATCTTCTGTAATTGGTGCAACATTTAAAGATTCTATATTATAACCTCTACCAGAAAATAAATCAACAATTCTTGCCAGGGCACCAAATTCATTATCAACCAAAATTGCAATTACATGTTTTTTAATTTCCTCTGTCATAATTAATAATTAAATTATCCTTTTAATTTCCTAGCTGCCTCAATGGCTTCATTGGTTACTTCCTCACCAGAAAGCATTCTAGCAATCTCATTTTCTGATTCTTGATCATTTAGAGTTTTAACTAAAGTTTTGCTCTCAGTTGCAGAATCGTCTTTAGAAATCATTAAATGGAAATCGGACTTAGCTGCCACCTGAGCATGATGTGTAATAGCAATAATTTGAGATTTTTGCCCCAAATCACTCATTTTTTTACCAATCCTAGCAGCAACCAATCCCCCTACTCCAGAATCAATCTCATCAAAAATAATTGTTGGAATTGACTTAACCTCCATCAAAGATTTTTTTATAGCTAACATAAAACGAGAAAGCTCACCACCAGAAGCAATTTTACTAATTTCATCAAAATCAACATTTTTGTTGATTTTAGCTAAAAATTTTACTTTATCAATGCCAAATTTGTTATATTTATCTTCTGATAATTCTTCAAAATTTACTAAAAATTCAACTGAATTCATCTGTAAATCTTTTAATTCTCCTTCTATCGTAGTGCTTAGTTTTTTAGCTGCTAATTTCCTTTTTTCTTGTAAATTTTTAGCGATATCTAAAAATTCTATTGACAATCTTCTTTCTTCCAGCTCTAAATTATCCAAATCAACCTTAATATTTCCTAAATTTTCTACTGAAATTCTAATTTCTGCTAAATATTTCGGTAATTCATCAGGTTTTTTATTTAATTTACGCGCCAACCCTCTAATCAAAAACAATCTCTCTTCAATTTCTTCCAAAGACTCATTATCTTGATTGATAATTTTAGAAATTTCATTAATATTCTCCTTAGCCAAATCACTTTTGATAATAGATTCTTCAATATTTTGATCTAACTCCTGTACAAGATTTTCTTCTGCGATAAAACTATCTAACATCTCCATTTTTCGAGATAATTTTTTCTGTGCAATAAATAAATTGCTATTAGCATTGGTAATTTCTAAGGATAAGTCATTAATTAACTCAGAAATTTTTTCTTTGTTTTGTAAAATATTTTTTTTATCTACTAATATATCTTCTTCTCCTATTTCAATAGCAGACCTTTCTAATTCAACAATAACATGTTCTAAATACTCCTTTTCTTCACGGTTTTTTTCCTGATTTTGATAAAGCTTCCCTATGCTCAATCGAACTGACTTTAATTGATCGTAATTTATAGCAATTTTAGACAAGATTTGTTCATTCTTAGCATAATCATCAATAATTTGCCTATGAAAATTACTATTTAAAAGAGAACTTTGATCATTTTGACCATGAATTTCCACAAGCAACTTACCAATTTGAGACAAAAGATTATTACTAATGGGAGTGTCATTAATAAAAGCTTTACTGGAAGCATTTTCTTTAAGAATTCTTTTTAAAATAACATTATTGGGGTCGTCAGGGTCTAAAAGATCATTTTCTTCTAAAAATTTCTGACAATTTATATTATTAGTGATGTCAAAAATAGCAATTACTGAAGCCTGACTTTGATTTTTTTTTAAAAGTCTAATGTTAGATCTATAACCAATAGCCAGACCAAGAGCACCAAGAATAATAGACTTACCAGAGCCGGTTTCTCCGGTTAGAACGCAAAAACTCCCATCAAAATCTATGTTAATTTTGTCGATTAAAACAATATTTTGAATAAAAAGGGATTTTAGCAATTTTAAGTAATTTGTTTAATAGCGCTATAAATGATAATTACCATAATGGAAAATAGCAACATATGGATTCTTATTTATAACCAATAATACAATATTGTAAAGCTAATCAGTTAAGATCAATAAATTACGATCCTTAATTTCAACAAAACCATCCTTGACCTCAATCGACTCAATAATTTTTTCTGATTGATCAAGAATTTTAATTTTACCTTTAGTAAGAGAAGTGGCCAAAGATTCGTGATTAGCCATAACGCCAATTTCTCCTGAAATTGTGGGTATTATAGCCATATAATTATGACCTTCATATAAGATCCCCTGTGGGGCTACTATTTTAATTTCTAAATTATTCATAATCATATATTATCTTGCGGTTTAACTTGCACCTGAAGAATTTTTATCTGATTCAATATTGCAAATTATTCTCCATGGTAATGGGTGTTTAAGATCACAATTTATATCTCTATCTGAAGATGTCTGCACTAAATAATCACTTTTTTTAGGGTGATTATAAGATTTTCCTGCAAATCTTTAGAATTTGTTCTAATTGACCACTTCTTTTACCTTCTAGCGTATTTTATAAATTTTTAGCCTTCTCAATTGCTTCATCAATTGATCCAACCATATAAAAAGCAGATTCAGGCAGATCGTCTAACTCTCCAGAACAAATCTTTTTAAAACCAGAAATTGTATCTTCCAAAGAAACTAGCTTACCGGGGCTACCAGTAAAAACTTCAGCTACATGGAATGGTTGTGATAAGAATTTTTGTATTTTTCTTGCTCTAGCAACTGTTAATTTATCTTCTTCAGAAAGTTCATCCATACCAAGAATTGCAATAATATCTTGTAAAGATTTGTAGGTTTGAAGGATTTTTTGTACTTCTCTAGCAACCTGATAATGATCATCGCCAACAATTATTGGATCTAGAATTCTTGAAGTTGAATCTAGCGGATCCACTGCTGGATAAATACCCATTTCAGCAATTTGACGTGATAATACTGTAGTTGCATCAAGGTGAGTAAATGAAGTTGCTGGAGCTGGATCAGTTAAATCATCCGCAGGAACATAAATTGCCTGAACTGAAGTAATTGAACCTTTTTTAGTTGAAGTGATTCTCTCCTGCATAATACCCATATCGGTTGCAAGAGTTGGTTGATAACCTACAGCGGAAGGCATTCTACCTAAAAGTGTTGAAATTTCAGACCCAGCCTGTGTAAATCTAAAGACATTATCAACAAAAAATAATACATCCTTACCTTCATTGTCTCTAAAATACTCAGCTTGCGTTAAGCCAGACAGAGCAACCCTAGCCCTAGCCCCTGGCGGTTCATTCATCTGACCATAAACTAATGAAACTTTTGAGTTTTCCTGATTTTCAAGATCAATAACCTTAGAATCAATCATTTCGTGATAAAGATCATTACCCTCTCTTGTTCTTTCTCCAACACCTGCAAATACTGAATAACCATCATGTGCTTTGGCAACATTATTGATTAACTCCATAATTAAAACTGTTTTACCAACACCAGCACCGCCAAATAAACCAATTTTACCACCCTTGGCATAAGGAGCTAAAAGATCTACAACTTTAATACCGGTAACTAGAATTTCTGTTTCAGTTGCTTGATCTTCTAAAGTTGGTGCATCATTATGAATTGGCGCAGTTTGTTCTGCATTAATAGGTCCTCTTTCATCAATCGGATCGCCAGTAACATTCATAATTCTACCAAGAGTTTTTTTTCCAACAGGAACAGCAATTGCCTGCTTAGTATCCAAAACTTTAACACCTCTTTGCAAGCCATCAGTTGAGTCCATTGCGATGCAACGAACAGTATTTTCACCTAAATGTAAAGCAGTTTCAAGAACTAGTTTTTTGCCATCATTTTCACATTCAAGAGCATTTAAAATTGCTGGCAATTTACCATCTTTAAATTCAACATCAACAACAGCTGAGATAATTTGGGTTATTTCTCCAATATTTGACATTTTAATAAATTAATTTTAATTTTTGATTATTAAATTATAGTAACTTCTAAAAAACTAAAAATTGAAATTTTTGAGGAGTTACTATAATATTGGTTTATATGGAAGTAATTTTCAAGTGAAAAAATAGTAATGACTCAATTAGCACAAATTGCGGTAATTGGCAATCCAATCTCACAATCTCTATCACCTAAAATGCATAATTTCTTGCTACAAAATTATGCAATTAATGGTTTTTACACTTCTTTAAAAGTTGAGGAGAATAATTTTGAACAGATACTTAGAGATTTAATAAAAATTGGCTTTAGGGGTTTTAATATTACTATTCCTTTTAAAGAAAATGCCTTAAAAATTTGTGACAAATTAAGTAACTCAGCAAAAGAAATTGGCGCTGTAAATACTATTTTAATTATGCAAGACGGTAAAATATTTGGTCATAATTCTGATAGTATTGGTTTTATTAAAAATATACAAAATACTTATCCAGATTTTAACTTTAAAAATAAGGAAATAGCTCTAACTGGCGCCGGAGGTTCTGCTAAAGCTATTTCTTATGCTTTAATTAATAAAGATATCAGAAAAATTACCATTTTTAACAGAAGTGTTGAAAAAGCTGAGAATTTAACAAAAGTTTTAACAAAAATTAACCCAAAAATTGCTCTAGCAACAAAATCATTGTCTGAAATTAATAATAACCTACAAAATTGTGATTTATTAATTAATTCTACATGTCTTGGTATGGTAAATAATCCTATTTTAGATATTAATCTCAAACATTTACCCAAAACAGCTATAATTTCGGATATTGTTTATAAACCACTGATCACTCCTCTTTTACAGCAAGCAAAATATCTTAATTTACGAACTGTCACTGGTATTGGTATGTTAATCTTTCAAGGCCTAGTAGGTTTTGAATTGTGGTTTGGACAAAAAAAAATTAATCAGAAAAATATTGAGGAGCTAGAGAGGTTACTATTATCATAAATTTTAAATATAAATAACTAACATCAAATATATAACTAGTTGCTGTATCTAAAATTAAACTTATAACTTTATAATATTACTAAATAATCTAATTATATTGCAATATATTATAGTATAATAGTTTTTACTAAAAAATAAATTAAATATAATAAAACCAAACAAGTAATTCTTATATTTATATAGTATCGTACAACTAAAAATTTTTTATAACTCCAATTTGTAAAAAAAATAGAAAAATGATATATAAAATAGTTAACTGTTTGTTATGACATGCTAATATCTTATCTATAATTTTAAAACAATTTAAAGGATTCTTGTTGTCTGGATTATAATATACGCAATATATTGAATGCGTAGATAATATTGATTAGTTTAATGTAATAATTATTATGTATATATATATCAAGAAGAAAATAGTTTTACACTTATATTTTTCAATAAATATTTGACAATTAGGATGTAAATAAAAAATTATTCAAATTAATATAATAAATAATGTCATAGGATTTTAAATAGAAAGCTTTGTGTTATATTAAAGTCACCTTAGTAATTATTGTACAGTTTTAATCCTAGAACTGAAATAATATTTAATTACTTATTATATATTTGAACCACGCCTATATCCATAAGTTCTTAATATGCAGTATTTTTTGGAGGTAGAAAAGGACTAATGATATATTTTAAAGGAAAGATAGATGGATAATATTTATAAGCTTGATGATAACCTACTCTCCCAGGCTAAAAAACCAAGTACCATCGGCGCAACTCAAGTTTCACTTGCGAGTTCGGAATGTATCGAGTGGTTCCATGACGCTATGATCATCAAGCCAAAAAATATTACCCATCATAAAATAGGATCATCGCGATAATTGACACAATATAATGAATATTGAGATATAATATCAACTATTATTTAAAAAAACTTTAAGATAATAGTTGATAAGACTCAATCAAAATTTTATGAAATTTTGATTCACTTGTATTACAAAAACTAAAGTTTTTGAAAGTGAGTTTACATATAATAATTAATTTTATACTGCATGTAAATCATGCATACAAAGTCAATCGGGTTATTAGTACTGGTTAGCTTAACATATTGCTATGCTTACACACCCAGCCTATCAACGTGGTAGTCTACCACGACCCTAATGGGGAAAACTAGTTTTGAGGGAGGCTTCCCGCTTAGATGCTTTCAGCGGTTATCCCGTCCGTACTTAGCTACCCAGCGATGCTCCTGGCGGAACAACTGGAACACCATTGGTACGTCCAACCCGGTCCTCTCGTACTAGGGTCAGCTCCTCTCAATTTTCCAAACACCTACGGCAGATAGGGACCGAACTGTCTCACGACGTTCTGAACCCAACTCACGTACCACTTTAATCGGCGAACAGCCGAACCCTTGGGACCTTCTTCAGCCCCAGGATGTGATGAGTCGACATCGAGGTGCCAAACGATTCCGTCGATATGAACTCTTGGGAATCATCAGCCTGTTATCCCCGGCGTACCTTTTATCCGTTGAGCGATGGCCCTTCCATGCAGAACCACCGGATCACTATGACCGACTTTCGTCTCTGCTCGACTTGTATGTCTCGCAGTCAGGCAAGCTTGTGCCATTACACTCTACAACTGGTTTCCGACCAGTTTGAGCTTACCATTGCGCGCCTCCGTTACTCTTTAGGAGGCGACCGCCCCAGTCAAACTACCCACCATACAATGTCCCAAACATCGTTAAGATGTTATGGTTAGAATTTAAAATTAAAAAGGGTGGTATTTCAAGGATGACTCCACTGATCCTGACGAATCAGCTTCAAAGTCTCCCACCTATCCTACACATTTTAATTCTAAACTCAATGCAAAGCTATAGTAAAGGTGCACGGGGTCTTTCCGTCTAACCGTAGGAATACCGCATCTTAACGGCAAATTCAATTTCACTGAGTCTGTACTGGAGACAGTGGGGAAGTCGTTACGCCATTCGTGCGGGTCGGAACTTACCCGACAAGGAATTTCGCTACCTTAGGACCGTCATAGTTACGGCCGCCGTTTACTGGGGCTTCGATCAGGAGCTTGCACCCCATCAATTAACCTTCCAGCACCGGGCAGGCGTCAGACCCTATACATCATCTTTACGATTTAGCAGAGCCCTATGTTTTAGATAAACAGTCGCTACCCCCATTTCTGTGCCACCTACCATTGGTTGCCCAATAGCAGGCCATCCTTCTTCCAAAGTTACGGATGCAATTTGCCTAGTTCCTTCAGTACAGTTCTCTCAAGCGCCTTAGTATTCTCAACCCATCTACCTGTGTTGGTTTTGGTACGGCCTAATGTGGGGGCTATTTCCTGGAACTCTAAACCCCGCATTTCCAATCCAATAAGGAAATACAAGATATTAGAATTCGTCACTCACCCACTGGTTCAGGAATATTAACCTGATTTCCATCGACTACGCCTTTCGGCCTCGCCTTAGGTACCGACTAACCCTTCGAAGATTAGCTTAACGAAGGAAACCTTAGATTTTCGGCGAGCAGGTTTCTCACCTGCTTTATCGTTACTCATGTCAGCATTCTCACTTGTGATATCTCCAGCAAATCTCACAATTCACCTTCACAGACTTACACAACGCTCCACTACCACTCGTAGATCAAAACCTATTTAAATTTTAGTATAAATACATAAACTAAGAATTAATAATAAAAATATAATATTTATTTTAATCATAATTTTGGTTTAAATTTAAATAAATTTGATCTACGAATCCGTGTCTTCGGTATATTGCTTGAGCCCCGTTACATTTTCGGCGCAAAAAGACTTATTTAGACCAGTGAGCTATTACGCTTTCTTTAAAGGATGGCTGCTTCTAAGCCAACCTCCTGGTTGTTTTGGTCTAATTACTTCCTTTACCACTTAGCAATAATTTTGGGACCTTAGACGACGGTCTGGGCTGTTTCCCTTTCGACAACGGACCTTAGCACCCGCTGTCTGACTGCCGCACTATACTCTTCGGTATTCGGAGTTTGTTAAGGTTTGGTAAGTCTTTTGGACCCCCTAGCCTATACAGTGCTCTACCCCCGAAGGTAAACATGCGACGCTCTACCTAAATAGATTTCGTGGAGAACCAGCTATATCCGGATTTGATTGGCCTTTCACCCCTAGTCACAGCTCATCACCTAATTTTTCAACATTAGTGTGTTCGGTCCTCCAGTGAGTGTTACCTCACCTTCAACCTGGCCATAACTAGATCATCCGGTTTCGGGTCTAATCCGCCATACTAAACGCCCTGTTAAGACTCGCTTTCGCTACGCCTACACCTATATTGGCTTAAGCTTGCATGACAGACTAAGTCGCTGACCCATTATACAAAAGGTACGCCATCACAAAAATACTCATTTAAAGTTACAAAAGTTTTTTCTGAATATTTCTAGAAATTATAGCCTTAAATTGGAATTTATAGCCCAAAATTAAACTATAGTTTTAGAAATTAAAGAATTACTAAACATAATTTTAAAAGAGTATTTTCGCTCTGACTGCTTGTAAGCATTCGATTTCAGGTTCTATTTCACTCCCCTTATCGGGGTTCTTTTCACCTTTCCCTCACGGTACTTGTTCACTATCGGTCGCTAGCGAGTACTTAGGCTTGGAAGATGGTCCTCCCATATTCAGACAAGATTTCTCGTGTCCCGTCCTACTCGTGTTTGCTAGTACTTTTTACCTATACGGGGCTATCACCCACTATGGCTAACCTTTCCAGGTTATTCTAGTTTTTATACTAACAAAACTGGCCTAGTCCGCGTTCGCTCGTCACTACTAACGGAGTCTCTGTTGATGTCTTTTCCTCTGGCTACTTAGATATTTCAGTTCACCAGGTTCGCTTCTCTAACCTATGTATTCAGTTAGAGATACCTCATAAAGAGGTGGGTTTCCCCATTCGGAAATCCTCGGATCAAAGCTTATTGGCAGCTACCCGAGGCTTATCGCAGCCTGTTACGTCCTTCATCGCCTGCTAACGCCAAGGCATCCATCGAATGCTCTTTAATACTTTGTATAATTTACATGCAGAACAAAATTAATTATTTATCGAACTGTCTGTTAATTTACTAATTAAATTAAACAGCAATTAAAATTGAATTTGATATATCAATGTTAGAGTTGATATATTATTCATATGTGTCAATTATTCACGATTTTAAAACAACATTCGCAATTATTTTTACCTAATAACTGCGTAGTTCGACGTTTATAATAATGCGTTTCGACTAAGTCAACTAATATTTATTCTATTTTCAATATTTTTTTAGAAATATTTAATATAATATGGTTAAGCCTTGTAAATCAGCGTTTAATAAAGATTATTTATTTGAATTAATTCAAAAAATATTAATTAATATGGCTATAATAATAAATATTTCTGTTTTATTGAAAAATATTACAAAGTATTTTAGAGGTAAAAATGATGTAGTACTACTTTAATTTAAAATAAAATGTGAGAATAATTATCTATAATGCTAAGGTTAGAATTGGGAATGTATTTATGAAATAATTTACCTTGCCTGCAATTTACAATATTATCATTTTTACCATAAATTAATTCTGTTTGGCATAAATTATTAAAATTTATATCAAAACCCGAAAAACTAACTAAATAATCAAGCCAATATTGTAAATTATTAAAATTTTGGCTATAAAATGTTTTATTTTTTAGGTCTGAAAATCTTTTATCACCCTGTATCATCATGAGGTGAAATTTTTTTAATAAATTTTTAGGGTTTTTAAATAAATCATTACAAAAAGCTTGATAAATTTTATTATTTATACCTATTTGATAAGAATTTTGTGACAAAAATTGGAATGGTACCCCCAACAATATTAATAATTTTGTTGTTATTAATTCTTTTAAGATGCAATTTATTGCAATTTGCCCCCCAAGACTCCAACCAATTATTATATCTGGATTTTTATCTTTTACTATGTCTGCAACTAAGCCAATAGAAGGAAAGGATAGGTAGTCAATATATTCTATGTTATTACTACTTACGGAAGATATATTAATAACATCAGATTTTTGACCCCAACCAGAAAAAATCATAATTTTAAAATTATGATTTTTTCTGGCATAGTTAGTAATTATTGTCTGAAGCAAAATAATTAATTTAATATTCTAAAAAAAATCTACTATCTGCATCTATCACCTTAAAGCGATTACTGCCAACTGTTAAAATGGAGAAGTTTCTTTGAACTAGGCCATTTTCTAAAAATCTAAAACTACCATCTACCCCTTCAAAACCTGATTTATTTAAGATAAAATCCTCAAATTCTATATCACTGTTATTGTATGATAAATTGCTAACCGCACTAATCATGTCATAAATAACGCTGGTTACCCTATTAGGAATCTTCTTAAAATTATCGTAATACAAATATTCATATTGTTGATAAATTTGTGGATTTGAAGAGCTAACCCAAGATCCTCCAGCATGAGGGTTGTAAATAGTAGAAGCTTTATCCCACTCTTTTAAACCTAGAATCTGTATTTTTCTTTGATTTATGTTATTTTTTTTTATGGATTTTAGAATAAGATCTAAATTGTCACCTGAATCTGCTATTAATATAGCATCGGAATAAATTTTATCCTCCTCATAAACAGGTATTTCAGCTATAGACTTAACTTTGTCTTCTTCGCTTAAATCTTCATAAGCACTCTGGGAGATGGAATAAGAATTCAGAATCTTGTTTACAGATTTATCAATTTGCTCCTTATTAGTGTAAAAACTACTAGCTATGAAATATCCATCCTTTACTTGCGTAGTATTTCTAATGGAATTTGCAACTTTTAAACCGTAAGAACTATTTGGCGCCAAGATAGAAAAACTATTTATACCATTATCCATGCTATAATCTACTAATCTTTCAATTTGCTGGTCAATTGCAACTCCAGTGACAAAAATATTTTTCTTATTTATCAAATTATCGTTATTAGACAAGGATAACAATATTACATCTTTCTTTGATACTATGTCTATTGCAGATTCCGTAGCTGTACTAAACAATGGACCAATAATGATTTTTATATCCTGACTAATTATTTCTCTAATTGCCTTTCTTGTTCCAAACTCTGTACCATTGCTATCAAAAATTACCAATTCTATCCTTTTTTTAGGATCATTTTCATATAATGATAAATGAGCAGCATTTAGTAATTCAGAACCAATATTACTATACTTTCCTGTTAGTGGTAATAATATAGCAACCTTTGTTTTTCTTTTAAATATTGCGTCTAAAAACCCACTATCGTCAGCATCAAAAGACATTCTGTCAATTTCCATCTGAGATTTAGAATCTTTTATCTCGATAAGATCTGGTGTTTTACAAGAAGCTAGAAAAAACAATAATATTAAAATTATTTGTTGCATATTATCTTTTATTTGTGAGCTGTTTTAATCTTGACGCAGCCCGTTGGAACAAATCAAATAATAAACCATTATGATATATTTTATCAATCGAATTTTGTGATAAAATAATTAATTTTACATTATTTTCGTAAGCCTCATCAATAAAAAGAATAAATCTTTTAGCCTCATTATTAAAATTATTATTTAATTCTGGCATGTTCTTAATAAAAATAATGTTAAAATTTTTGCAAATTTCCATAAAATCTACTACACCTAAATTGTCAGAAAATATCTCCACAAAATCAATTAAGATAATATTTTCAGAGCTATTTTTAATTATCAATTTTCTACCTGATATATCCTTTTCCCAAATTTTCATATTAGATCCAGATAAATATTTTTCTAAAATAGCATCAAATAATTCCCGATTAGACTTGTTAATTGGATATAAAAAATAACTATCAAGTTTAGTATTTAAAGATCTATAGTCCTTTTTACCATCTAAATGTAATATTTTACATTCTTTAACTAACATATTTTTTAGAAATTTTAGAAAATACTCTGTTTGTAACCCATTTTTATAGAAATCTAATGGGTAGGCGTTAGAAGTAAAAATAGTAATTATGTTTTTCTGAAAAATATATCTAAAAACATCACTTAAAATCATGGCATCAACTACATCATGCACCTGAAATTCATCTAAACATAGTGCACTAATATCTCCCAATATATTATCAATAACAACTGACAATATATCTTCTTTCTTAGTGGAATTAGATCTAATATTATGCAATTCCTTATGTATATTTTGCATAAAATCATTGAAATGAAAATACTTCTTCTGTTGTTTAATAGAATTAAAAAATTCATTCATTAACATTGATTTGCCACGACCAACTTGGCCGTGAATATATATATTTTTGGGTTTATTAGAAAATAATCTACTAAAAATATTTCTTTTTTTATTACATATTTTGGATAACTCTTGAAGCTCTTGATAAACTAATATTTGATTCTTATCAAGAGTAATGGTATCTATTTTTGCACATGGTGTTGTCCTAAGATTATCTGAAGAGTTAAATGTCATTACTACTATCTATAATCAAAAAATAATTTTATCTATTATGATAAGAACTGATATAAGTCACCAGAATCAATTAATTTAAAATGTTCATAATGATCTATGCTATCTATATTTTTGACGATAGAAAGTTCATTTTGTGTAGGTAGAATTGATATTATAATAGTTTTTTCATCTATATTAGTAACTTTTCTCTTGGTAAAATAAGAAATAATATTTTCTAGATATTTAGGGTTTGAAATATAAGAAAAATATTTGTTAATTCTGTCAGTTAGAATGTGATGAGCTTCAGATTGATTATTTTTAACAGTGTTTCTTTTAAACTCTCTGATAAATTGCAATATTTTAGTGTCAATTATTATATTAAAATCTTTTCTTTTTACAAAAAAAGTAAAAGGTACTATTTTTATCTCTGGAGCAATTAACGAATGACTAAAATAATCAATTTCAGATTTAATATTATGTGATTGTAAAATATATTCTATGTAATTGTAATGTTCACCCAAATTTAAAATTTCTGATTTAGACCTTTTGATTTCAATAGACGGAATGTCCAACTGATGATAATGTAGATAATCAATTTGATTAGAAATTTTTGTTAAATAATTATATATTTTATCTGTTCTTTGATCTAAATCTTCTTTTATATCTTTATTCTCAACCTTAATAAAATCTTCAGGGTGCGGATTGTTAAGTAAGTGTTTCTTACTTTCATATTCTAATATAATTCCTCTTCTTGCAGAAATTTCTTCCTCTAACTTATCTTCATAAAATTTTAATTCCTCATTAACTATTTTCTTATATTTATTAAATTTAAAGATAATAGACAATAATGAAGCTAATAATATTACAAGCAGAAATGAAAATATTATAATTATTAAAGGCATCGCAAACTAAAATATCAAAGAAATTTAAAATAAAACAATATTTTTCATAGTAAATTAACTATTTAACAACTCAAGGGATATGTATTAATACCATTCTCCAATTGGATAATTATCTATTAATCTGACATCTTCAATAATTGCAGAAATGAAAATCCTATATTTTACATTAGGATTATATTTTATGCATAAATTTAAATTTTCTTCATCTCTAATTTCTAAATATAATATTTTCTGAAAACCTAATTCTATTAGATATTTCTTAGATATATTTAATAAATGATCGATATTAATCTTATTATTATTTATAATTTTTTTTCTAATGTCAGATAAGATATAAAAAATATTGCTAGTAATTTCTATAGCATTATTACTCAACCTTAAATTGCGTGATGAAAGAGCAAGTCCAGATTTTTCTCTAATAGTTTCTATACCAATAATTTTAGTATTAATATTAAATTCCTGTACCAATCTTTTAATTAGAAAAAATTGTTGGAAATCTTTTAAACCAAAAAGTGCAATATCTGGCCTAATAATTGAAAATAACTTTATAATTATTAACAAAACACCATTAAAATGCCCTACCCTATCCTTACCACATAAAATTCTATCAACATCTTTAATGTTAATAGAAATTATATTATCCTTCGGATATATTTCAACATCATCCGGACAAAAAATAGCATTAACTCCTTTTTGTTTTAACATTGCTATATCCTTATCTAAATTTCTAGGATATTTATTATAATCTTCCTTTTGGTTAAATTGCTTTTTATTTACAAAGATACTAACAATGACAAAATCCGAGTGTAACTTGGCTTCTTCAATTAATTTGAAATGACCTTCATGTAGAGATCCCATAGTTGGGACTAAGGATATTTTCTTTCCTATAATTTTATTTTGATTAATAAGTGAACTTATTTGATCTATTCTTTGGAAAATATTAAACATCGGATTATTGAGTTAAGATCTCTGGCATATTTTATAAATTTAAAATTGTAATTCTTAAATATATTAATCACATCATTTTCCATATTATGACCAATTTCTAATATTAAAAATGATTTTTTATGTAAAAAATTATTTATATTTGCCGCAATTATTCTATAACATTCTAAACCATCTTTACCACCGTCAAGTGCTATTAATGGCTCACAATCCTTAACTTCTTTTTGTAAATTAATAATATCGTTACTTTTAATATAAGGGGGGTTAGAGATAATAATATCAAATTCTTGTTTATCTAAATTATTAAACCAATTTGATTGGATAAATTTTATTCTATTGTCCAAACCTAAACTTACTGCGTTTTTTTTAGCAACAACTATTGATTTTGGATTAATATCAACAGCAATTGCTTTACTATTAATAACATTTTTTAAAAGTGTTAAAACCAAACATCCTGAACCAACGCCCAATTCTAAAATATTTACTTTCTTGACGGAGGATATATCAGCAATTATTTTTAAAGCCTCTTCTATTAATATTTCAGAATCTGGTCTTGGATCCAAAACATCTTCATTAACATCAAAATTAATAGAATAAAACTCCCTTCTGCCAATTATATGAGAAATTGGTTCACCATTTAACCTCCTATTTATTGCAATTTTAATATTAGCTAGAGATTCTTTATCAGGATATATATCTTGTCCTTTGAGAACTATCTCCTCTTTTGATAAATGCAAGAAATGTGATATTAATATATTAGATTCTATATTTGCTCCTGATATTCTAGATAATTTTAATATATTTTCTATATTTTTTCGTAGAATATGTACAGAACCTGCGTTGATCAGATTCATTGTGCAAATATATCATTAAACATTTTATAAACTTTATGTGATTCTATATCATTAATCGCAAAAGATCCTTGGATATCGCTTTTGATATGAAATACATCCCTACCTCTAGATGTTGATTGGTTATTTTTTGCAATATCATTTAGGAAAGAATTTATTTTTGTAGTGTAACGATTAATATATTTTATAAAATCCTCTTCCGATTTAAACTCAGCTGGAAGCATTATCTGCGATTCAGCGAATATATCACTAGAATTGGATTCAACAGAGTCAATAATAGAATCTAGTATATTTTCTTTGTTCAATATAATTATCTTAAAGTCATAATCTTTCTCCTCGTATTGACCATTAGTTAAAATAGAAAAGCCTGGAGCAACAAGTTCTATCTTATCAATGTCAATCCTATAGGGTAATTCTGATTTTTTTTGATATTCTGTCTTTTTATAAAAATTACGATATTTAAAATTAACTTCAAACTCCTTACTTTCCTTGGATAATAGTTGACTGTAATTATAAGAGGATAATGAAGCATTAACTATGATATCATCTTCAACCTCATGGGTATCATATGAAAAATCAACTTTCTTCATGCTAAATACTGGACCTGAAACATCAAATATTTCTATATTTGGAGACGTAATGTTAAAACTATAATTATTATTATCTGAAATATTGGCAATAATTATACTTTCCGTATTTGGCTTAATGATAACTTCTTGGTTTTGTAAATTAACTTTAATATTACCATTAACACTCATATTATATTCGTTAGAAAATAAAGAACTATCTATAGATATATTGTCAAAATAAATTTTGGATTTTTGTTTTGGATTTTCTAAAAATAAATTATCAATTTCAATTAATGGCGACAGTATAAATTTATATTTATATTCCTCCATTTCAAAACCCAGATTATCCTCTACATAATTTACAACTTTTTTTAAGGCAAAAAATTTATATGATATTAGTAACAATAAAAAAGAAATGACTAATATTATAAATAATAGTAATTTTTTTTTGTGCCTCATTGTTTTATGATATATTGCGAGTTTCATCAGGAATATCAACCGTTATTCCATCTAGATCTTTATTTAATATTATTTGACAGCCCAGCCTTGAAGTTTTAGTTAAACCAAAAGCAAGATCAAGCATATCTTCCTCATCCTCAGATGGTTCGGACAATTTATTAAAATAAGCGTCATCGACAATTACATGACATGTAGAACAAGCAAGAGAACCCTCACAAGCACCCTCAAGATCAATGTCATTATTATGAGCAGCCTCTAATATTGTTGTGCCCACTGGAACATCCAACTTAACTACATTACCCTTAACAATAAAATTTATATTCACAGTTTCACTCATAATTTACATACTAAATATTGAAGTTAAAAAAATTGTATGATTTTCCAAAAAAAACATTACAACCTACAAATTAACATTATTTTAATCGAAATAAATCTAAAAAATCAAATATATTATTTTATAAATTTAAAGGTTGACAAGATTTTTTTTAAAATTATTATTTTAGGTTAATCTAAAAATTATATATAAAACTAATGTTTGCAATATTAAAAACTGGAGGTAAGCAATATAAAGTTACCAAAGATGACATCATAAAAATTGAAAAACTTGATCACAAAGAGGGTGACAAAGTAAAACTAACTGATGTGTTGCTCATACAAAAGGAAGGAGGTGATGTATTATTTGGATCTCCATTGGTAGAAGGTGGTTTGGTAGAAGGTGAAATCATCAAGAATTACAAAGATGACAAGGTTATTGTCTTTAAGAAGAGAAGAAGGCAAAATTCTAGAAGAAAAAATGGTCATCGTCAAACTAAGACTGAGTTAAAAATAACTGATATTAAATTTAAGTAGATATGTCAACTAAAAAAGCGGGCGGTAGCTCGAGGAACGGAAGAGATTCGGCGGGTCGTAGACTGGGAATTAAAATATTTGGTGGTCAACACGCTATCGCTGGAAATATTATAGCAAGACAAAGGGGAACTAAATGGCATCCTGGCGCCAATACAGGCATTGGAAAAGACCATACCATTTTTGCACTAATTAATGGTTTTGTTAAATTTGTCAAGTTTGGCAAATCTGATAAGATTAGAATTGAGATTGTACCTACAAAAGAGGCATAAATATTATTTAAACTAAAATAGCAGATAGATTGTGTTATATAATATAGTAAATGGTAGTGACCTATTTCTACATATATTATATTTTCTTTTTCCTGCTATGTTTTGTTATTACTCAATAGCAAAATATATTCAATTTAGTAAGACAAAATCATACTTTCAACCAATTAGACAAGAGGGGCCAAAATCTCATTTAAAAACAAAACAAAAAATACCAACTTTTGGAGGAGTTTTTATAGTATTAGCAATAACGCTCACTCATCTTATATTATCTGATCTAACAAATACCTACATATTGGCAACATTATTTATTTTGGTGTCGTTTGCTGTAATTGGTTTTGTAGATGATTATTTAAAAGTAGCAAAGAAAAGCAGTAGCGGATTCAAAGGTAGTATTAAAATAATAATACAATTTTTTCTAATATTATCTGTAATATTTATTTTAGGTATCAATAATCCAAAATTATGGTCTGGTAAAATAGATATACCTTTTAGTGATTCCTCTATTAATATTGGGTTTTTTTACTTTTTGTTTGCTGGGATTGTGGTAGTTGGATCAGCAAATGCTACTAACCTGACTGATGGTCTTGATGGCTTAGTATCAGTTCCAACTATATTTAATTCAGTAGCGTTGATAGCAATTATATTTACCCTTAGTGAAAGTGAAATTAAGGAATTTTACCCATTAATATTATTTTTATATACATTAATTACAGCAGTTGCAATGTTTTTACTATTTAATAAATATCCTGCTAAAATTTTTATGGGAGATGTTGGAAGCTTATCTATTGGAGCAACAATGGGAATTATAGCCATCATAATTAAAAAAGAATTGGCTTTTGCAATAATTACTATATTATTCATAATTGAAGCTTTGTCAGTAATAATACAGGTAGCCTATTATAAGATTTGTAAGAAAAGAATATTCTTAATGGCACCCATTCATCATCATTTTGAAAAAATAGGGTGGTCAGAACAAAAAATAATTAAAATATTCTGGTCAGTATCTCTGATAGCTTCTATAATAGGATTTATATCTGTATGAAAAAAGAAAGAATTTATCTTTACGACTCTACCCTAAGAGATGGCGGTCAAACTAGTACTATTAATTTTAGCGCTAGGGATAAGCAAAAAATTGCAGTAGAATTAGATAAAATAGGTATCGACTATATTGAGGGTGGCTGGCCTGGTGCTAATCAAACAGATAACGAGTTTTTTTCTAATCTGCCAACTTTAAATAAGGCTAAATTTACCGCTTTTGGCATGACCACTCGTCAGTCAATTAATGCCAAAGATGACAAATCTTTAAATAACTTAATTTCAAGTAATGTCAGCGCCGTATGTATTGTTGGTAAAAGCTGGGATTTTCATTTAAAAAATGCATTAAATATTACAGAAGAGCAAAATTTCTCTATGATTTCTGATTCTATTTCCCACATTGTAAAAAATGATAAGGAAGCAATATTTGATGCTGAACATTTTTTTGACGGTTATAAATCTAATTCAAAATTTGCTTTAAGCTGTCTAGAACATGCATACAAATCTGGTGCTAGATGGATTGTACTTTGTGATACTAATGGAGGTTCTTTGCCAGATGAAATATATGATATTATATTAGAAGTTAAAAAAACTATTCCCGGTATTAATCTCGGTATTCACTGCCATAATGATGGTGGATTGGCTCTGGCAAACTCAATTGCCGCAGTTAATGCTGGTGTTAGACAAATACAGGGAACTTTAAATGGCATTGGGGAAAGGTGTGGAAATGCTAATCTAATTAGCTTAATTCCAAATTTAATGCTAAAAATGAATTTTGATGTTGGGATAAAGGAAAAAAATCTAAAAAATCTTTGTCAAATTTCATATTTCTTAGATGATTTATTACATAAGTCACGGGATAATTTTGCACCTTTTGTTGGTAAATTTGCTTTTGCCCACAAGGGGGGACTTCATGTTTCTGCCGTTAATAAAAATTCTAAATCTTATGAACATATCAACCCAAACATAGTTGGTAATAAAAGAAGAATAATGGTATCAGACCAAGCTGGAAGATCGAATGTAATTTCAAAAATTAAAGAAATTGGTTTGGATATTGATGATAAAAATAAAATTATTACAAACTTAGTTGAAGAAGTAAAATTATTAGAAAGTCAAGGCTATGCCTATGATAATGCAGATGCTAGTTTTGAAATTCTTGTAAAAAAATCTTTAGATATATTGCCAAATTACTTTAAATTAAAATCATTTAAGGTATTTGATGAATTTGTAAATGTTCAACAAGGTAATATTACATCCAAAGCAACAATAGAGGTAATTATTGATAAAGAAGTTAAAAAATCAAACTCTAACGCTATGGGTCCTGTCAACGCTCTCGACAAGGCTCTTAGGTTGGTATTATCAAAAAAATACCCCATATTGGACAAAATATCTCTCAGCGATTACAAAGTTACAATTCTTGATTCTTCTGACGGTACTAAAGCTAAAACTAGGGTTGAAATTAGATCAAAAGACAACTCTGGATTAGAATGGACTACTATTGGCGTTTCAGAAAATATTGTTGAAGCATCATTTAAAGCGTTAAGGGACAGTATTAACTACAGATTATCAAGAAAGTAATTTTTGCTTTAAGGTTAGTAATTTAGATAATATATCTATAGAAAATCATAAAATTCTTTGCCTATATCTATTTCTTCTCTATTATTTTTTTTTCTCCAAATGTTAGTGTCACGAAGAGAGTATATACATCCGCAATATTCTTGTTTATAGAACTTTTCCTCTTTTGAAATTTCATACATGCGCGCAGATCCACCACCTTTTCGCCAATTGTAAGTCCAATAATTTACACCATCATAATTATCAGCTGCTCTAATTCCGCAATCGTTAATTTGATCCATACTTTTCCAACGCGAAATTCCAAGGGAGCTAGAAATAGCACTAAACCCATTTTCATAAGCATAAAGTGCCGCTCTTTCAAAGCGCATATCAAAACATTTAGTGCATCTTTCTCCCCTCTCAGGAGAGATTTCTAAACCTTTAGCTCTTTTAAACCAATTTTGTACATCATAATCAGCATCAACAAAATCAATTCCTAACTTTTCTGCAAAGCGAATATTTTCATTTTTACGAATTTCATATTCTTTTTTGGGATGTATATTTGGATTATAAAAGAAAATGGTTAATTCTATACCAGAATCAACCATTCTTTGAATTAAATCTGCAGAGCAAGGAGCGCAACAACTATGAAGAAGTAGTTTATTATTAGAATTAAACTCTAGTGGTATCTGTAATTTTTCTATTTTACTATTATTCTGTTTCGTTTGTTTCGGTTGTTTTTTTTCCTTCTGCTGCTTGTTTTTGTCTATTTTCATATAATGTATAAAAATCAATTGGCTCAATCATTAAAGGTGGAAATCCACCATCTAAAGTGGCTTGAGTCATAATTCTTCTTACATAAGGGAAGATAATATTTGGACAATAAATTAACAAAGTCTGCTCTAATAATTTATCTTCGATATCAACTAATTCAAAAACACCAGCATAAGTACATTCACAAATAAAAGCTTTTTCTTGAGTTTCGTTAATTTCAGCATATGACTTAATTGATAAAACAACTTCATATTCATCACTATTATCAATCTTATTGGCATTAATATCAACCGCTAATTTAATTTCGGATTGGGCAATATTTTTCTTAAAAATAGCAGGAGCATTTGGAACCTCAAATGAAAAATCTTTTAGATACTGAGCTTTAACTTTAATATTAGACATTATTTTAAATATTTTGAATTAATTATTTTAATAGATTTTTGTGCATAATCCATGATTATAGAACTAACCATATCATAATTATTATTTCTGACAACACCAGGAAGCATTGATCCGTCAGTAACACCAGAAGCTATAAATAAAGTATCACCCTTAGCTATTTCATTAATTAAATATTTTTTATTCAAATCAGTAATTCCCATGTTTTTAGCACGCTCAATTTGTTTTTTATTATCATTAAATATTAAACGTCCTAACATTTGGGAACCAGAAACCTTTAAGGCGGTAGCAGCAAGAACACCTTCGGGAGCGCCACCAGTACCCATATAAATATCAATTCCAGTTTTTTTTGGATCAGTTGTAGCAATAGCAGCAGCAATATCACCATCAGAAATTAACTGCACCCTAGCGCCTGCTTCACGTGATTTAGCAATTAATTCTTCATGCCGCGGACGCTCTAAAATTATTGCTGTTAAGTCAGAAATATTGCATTTTTTTGCCTGCGCTAAATTTTTAAGATTAGCTTTTGGAGAATTATCAAGATCAATAATACCATTTGGTAAATTTGGACCAATAGTAATTTTATCCATATAAACATCGGGAGCATTAAGTAGATTACCCTTCTGAGCAAAAGCAATAACAGCCAAAGAATTGGCGTTGGCAGTGGCGCAAATTGTGGTTCCTTCCAAGGGATCAAGCGCGATATCAAGTTTTAAACCACCAGTTCCTACTTCTTCACCAATATAAAGCATTGGTGCTTCATCTCTTTCGCCTTCGCCTATGACAACAGTACCAGAAATTGACATTTTATTGAGAGAGTTTCTCATAGAATCAACTGCTGCAGCATCGGCTAATTTTTCTTTACCCTTGCCAATCCAATCGTAGCAGGCAATAGCTGCATTTTCAGCAGTTTTTAAAGCTCCAGAGGTAATATCAGAGATCTTAGTCATACAAACTAACTAGATATTTTTTTTTCTTTAAATAAAACGTGTTTTCTAACCACAGGATCATATTTTTTAACCTCTGTCTTGTCTTTTTTTTGGGTCATATTTCTTCTAGCAATATAGTAAAATCCAGTATCAGCAGTACTAACTAACTTAATTTGGGTAGACTTTCTATTTGCTTTTGATGCTTTTTTACTCATATTTAATTTACTTTTATCTTTTATTTGTCAAAATCAAAGATAACATTCTAAATAAAAAGGATTAATTATCAAGAAATAATGTTTGGTAAAAATAAAACAGAAAAGCCAAAAATAACAGATGGAAAAATATTGGAAATAAATAAAATTTTTGATACTTTTCAAGGTGAGGGTATATATAGCGGTTTTCCTGCAACTTTTATTCGTTTAGCAAAATGTAATTTACAATGTTCATTTTGTGATACTGAATTTGAAAAATATCAGGAGCTAAAAATTGATAATATTGTATCTAAAATTCATCATAAATTAGTTATTATTACTGGAGGAGAGCCTTTGCGACAAAATATCACTCCTCTTTGTCAAAAATTAATAGCCAAAAATCATTTAGTGCAAATAGAAAGTAATGGTACATTATTTTTAGATTTACCAAAAGAAGTTAAAATTTGCTGTTCTCCTAAAATTTCTAATGGCAAATATCATCAAATTAGACTTGATTTACTGCAAAAAATTACTTTTTTTAAAATTTTAATTTCTAAATTTCAAGATGGGTATGATAAAATTCCTGATTTAGGACAAGAAAAATATAATATTCCTGTTTATTTACAGCCAATTGATGAATATAATAGTCAAAAGAATCAAGAAAATAAAAAACTCACTTTACAATTAGCTAGTCAAAATAACTGCAGACTATCATTGCAAACCCACAAGATATGGAACATTGAATAATGCCCCTATTATCAAATTAAACCAAATCATCTAGTATAAATAAGTTACTATCCTACCAACAATACACGAAGAAAATAAAAAAATACAATGTGAGGAAGAAGATTTAACAAAAGAACAAGTGTAGTCAAAATCAACACTTATATAAATATTATCCACCAATTGTGGCATACTACCAGCAAGTAAACAACAAAGACACGCTGTATAATGATTTGCAACAAACTATTGTTATTTTAAATCACTAAATTCTTCCATTTCAAAAATTGCTCCTATATCCTTATCCCCTCTACCACAAAGGTTAATGATAATGATTTGATCTTTGCCCATTTTTGGTGCCTTTTCTAGCAAAAAGGCCAAAGCGTGGGAAGGTTCCAATGCTGGAATAATACCTTCAGTCTTTGTACAAATTTTAAAAGCCTCTAGCGCCTCCTTATCAGTGGCTGAAACATAATTAACACGACCAATTGAGTGTAAATATGCATGCTCGGGTCCAATTCCAGGATAATCTAAACCAGCAGAAATTGAATGAGCATCTAAAATTTGCCCCTCATTATCTTGTAGAAAATAAGTTAAATTGCCATGTAAAACAGCCTTAGACCCAGCAGTTATAGAAGCAGAGTGTGCATTGGTTCCAACACCTAAACCACCAGCTTCAACACCATAAATTTCCACCTCCTTATCATCAATAAAAGGGTGAAACAAGCCAATAGAATTTGAACCACCACCAATACAAGCAATTAAAGCATCTGGCAAGCGACCTTCGGCCTCTAAAATTTGTGTTTTAGCCTCTTTACCAATAACAGAATGAAAATCACGAATCATAGCAGGATATGGGTGTGGACCAGCTACTGTTCCTAATAAATAATAGGTATCTTTAATATTTGCCGCCCAATCTTTAAGAGCCTCATTAATGGCATTTTTTAGACTAGCAGAGCCAGAAGAAACCGGAACAACCTCAGCACCAAGTAATTTCATCCTAAAAACATTATGTTTTTGCCTTTTAATATCTTTAGCACCCATATAAACCACACAAGGTAAATCAAGCAGTGCACACACAGTAGCAGTTGCCACGCCATGTTGTCCCGCCCCGGTTTCGGCAATAATTCTCTTCTTACCCATTTTTTTGGCCATTAAAACCTGACCAATACAATTATTAATTTTGTGTGATCCAGTGTGGTTTAACTCGTCCCTTTTAAAGTAAATTTTTGCACCATTACAATATTGTGTTAATTTTTTAGCAAAATATAGAGGTGAAGGACGACCAGCATAGTGAGTTAAATAATAATTAAGCTCATCCTTAAAAGATTGATCATTTTTTGCCTGTTTATAAGCTTCTTCCAACTCTAAAACTGCTGGCATAAGAATTTCTGAGACAAATCTACCACCGAAATCCCCAAATTTACCATTTTCATCCGGATAATTATATGTCATATTGTTTTTTACATTTATAATTAATAATCAAAACTAGCAAAAAGACATATAATTATCAATAAAATATTCGAAATTTGGCATAGTTCAAAAAATGTAATCAGATTACAATCTTTCAAGACTTTCTTATTCTTAAAATAATGAAAGTCATATTTTTTACTTAAAATATTTTTAATTCATGTTTAAAAATTACTATTTAATTTGATAAGGGGTATAATTCAAGAAGTAATTTTTCTACTTAATTTCATCTAAAGCTTCATTACTCAAATTATCTTTTTTCTAATTAAATTAGTAAAAATATTACATTATAAAGCACTATCTGCCCAATCAAGCAATAGTTTTTACAAAAAAACTATAAAAGTTTTATTTTAACCTCTTCAAACCTTCTTCTAAATCCTCCGTTAAATCCTCTACATCTTCTAGTCCAATATTGATTCGGGCTAAAGATTTATCACCATATTTATCTTTAGTAACTGATCTGGCGCCAGAAAGGGAAAATGGTAAAATCAAAGACTCATAGCCACCCCAAGAATATCCCATACCAAAATAATTAAGATTATCATAAAATTTTGATAACTCTTCGATAGAATATTTTTTATCAAGCTGGATAGTAAAAAGACCAGGGGCACCCGTAAAATCTTTCTGCCAAATGCTATGATACTCACTTGATTCTAAAGCTGGGTAAAAAACTTTAGAGATTTGTGGTAAAGTTTCCAACCATTTAGAAATTTGCAAGGCTGATTTTTGTGAGTGATCCATTCTAACCTTCATAGTTCTCATACCACGCAAAGTTAAAAAGGCTGAAAAAGGAGAGACTGCAGTACCTATAGTGCGGTAGGTTTGGTGAATTTTATTATAATCTTCCTGATTTTTAGCAACAATAGCACCAATCATTACATCGGAATGGCCATTAATATATTTGGTAGCCGCCAAAATTGAAATATCGATATTATTTTCAAATGCTTTATAATAAATAGCGCTAGACCATGAATTATCTAAAATAGATTTAATATTATATTTTTTAGTTACTTCAGTAATTTTTTTAACATCGGCAATTTCAAAAGTTAAGGAGCCGGGACTTTCTAAAAATATTAATTTAGTGTTTTTTTGGATTAATTTTTTAATATCATCACCAATATCAGCATCAAAATAAGTAACTTCCACCCCAAATTTATCAAGAAAATTACTAGCAATATGACGAATTGGATAATAGCAATTATCAGAAATTAAAATATGATCACCAGATACAACGTAAGATAAAATAGCAGTAGAAATTGCTGACATGCCACAAGAAGTAATAATAGCACCGAAGCCGCACTCTAGGTCTGCGATAGATTGCTCTAAAGTAAAATTGGTTTTACTACCATATCTGCCATATTTTAATTTTGCTATATTGGCATCTTCATTTTCTTGTTCCTTACTAAGTAAATCTTGGTATTTATCAAAAATAATAGTAGAACTTTGATATAGTGGGGTATTTACCACACCAGATTGCTCGCTTGGATTACGATATGAATGGATAATTTTTGTTGATTCTCTTGCAGTCTTTTTCATTTAAATATCATTAGATATTGGTCTTACTTCTACTTTATATCTATTTTCTAGATATTTTTCTAATTGTAACCAAATACCTGAATGAATTTCATCTCTATATTTATCTTCTAATTTTATTAATTTTTCTTTATCAATTTTATCTATTTTTGGGAAAATAATATCATTTAATATCGCTATATAATAAGTATCTTTTGACACTTTAATAGCATTAGAAACCTCTCCCTTTTTTAAAGAAAACACAGATGATATAAAATATTCAGGATATATTTGAGATGATTTTTTAATATTTTTATTTTTACTAAGATTTATATTGTATTTTTTTGTTATTTTAATAAGTCCTTCTGGGTTTTCCTTTATTTGAGAAGATATCTTGTAAGCAAAATCAGCAAGTGCTAAATCTTTTTTTTCTTGTAACAATGAATCTCTAACTTTATTCTTTACTTGATCAAAAGTTTTTTGCCTCTCTTCAATTATATTGGAAACAAAAGCTAGGTGATAATCGCCATCATTATCTATAATTAAATCTGAAAATTGATTTTTATCTAAAAAGAAAATATCTTCAATGTGTTTACTAATATAATCATTACTAACTTTTTCTCCTCTATCGTCTATCCTATCAATATTCATACTAGGCAATTTCTTTACCTTTATAAAAGGAAATTTCTGCTTAAAATCTGCAATTGAATCCATTAATATTGACTCATCTTCTATTTTAGATATTTTATCTTTAATAATTTTACCAGATTTTACTTTTAGTAGCTGATTCTTAATATCCTTTTTTACATTTTCAAAACTCTTTTTCTTAGATTTTATAATATTATCAACATAGACAATATGATAACCATAATCACTTTGTAAAATAGGGCTGATATTTTTTGATTTTAATGCAAAAACATCCTTAGCAATCTTGGGAGGCAGTTCACTTTGCATGACATCTAATTTTATTTCCTTTTCTTCCATATCAAATTCACTTGCAACTTTTTTAAATTGTGGCTTTATGTTTTTATTTTTATTAATCTTACTTAAGAAACTCTCAGCATCTGGAAGGTCGGGAAAGAATATATTATATAACTTTCTTCTCTCTGGAATTGTATATTGCGCAATATTATTGTTATATTCAGATTTAATTTCATCCTGAGATATACTTATATCTAGCAATAAAGAATCCCTTGAGATTGAAATTAAAGATATATCCCTCAACTCGTCAAATTTATATTTATTTTTATTGTTATTATAAAAATCTTTTATATCCTGTTCTAAGATTTCAGGAATAGTTTTTAGGTTTGATTTTGTAATTTTTAATAGTGATATATTCCTTTCTTGATTTTCAAATTTATATTTCTTAACTAACAAATCTTGATCAACATTAATATTTTGGATATCAAGAGCAGAAAATATAATGTTAGATGCAATTTTAAAATTTAATTCATCCAAATATTTTTTACTATTTAAATTATTAACCCTCAAAAAAGATTCAAACCTTAATTTACTAAAACTACCATCAGGATCTCTAAATTCTTCCTGATTCAAGACTTGTTTAATGGCAACTTTGCTATCTAAATCCAAATCCATTTCTGATATCAAATTTTTTAAAATTTCCTCCGACACAACCTTCCGTAGCACAGTATTGCTAAAATCATCAGAATTAACATAATCCAAGAGCATTTTGTTATTAGGATCTCTGCTATATAGAAGAGATTTTTGCTTATCTAATTCTCTTGCAAAATTGATTTGAGTAATTTTTTTACCATTAATTTTTGCAACCCACGAATTATTACTCTCAAAAACAAGATCACTAACGCCAAAAGTAATAAAACTCAAGCCAACAAAAGATAAAAATATTTTAAAGAATATATTATGTGTTAGATTGCGGAATTTTTCCATTATTATATATTATTTAATAGGTAATACTAAGGCAAAATTATTTTCTTTCCTTTTGATTATTAGAAATACTCCTTTTTTCTTATTTTTCTTAGATTTATTAAGAATTTTACTTAAAGTCTTTACTGACTTTAATTTAATTTGATTAGCAGATAGTATTATATCACCCTTACTTAAACCTTTAGATTGCGAAATAGTATTATTTTCTATATCTGCGATGATTAAGCCATTAATATTATTTGCAATTTTATATTCTTGTCGAATTTCATCAGTTATTTTTTCTAATGTCATGCCAAAAATATTAGGTTTAAGATTTTGATCGGTTTTTCTTTTGGTTTTTATTTTTTCTCCTAATTCACTAATTACTATCTTTATTTTCTTCTTTTTTCCACCTCTAATTACTTCAACCTTAACTTTTTTCCCAATTGGTGTTTTACCAACTATCATTGGTAATTCCTTCATTTTAGTTATTCTTGTGCCGTTGAATTTTGTTATTACATCTCCTAGTAAAATGCCACCATTACTAGCGGGGCTATTGGCAAAAACCTTAACAACCATAGCCCCATCTGCCTTTTTTAAATTAATTGATTCAGCAATATCCTCAGTAACCTCTTGTACAGAAACGCCTAAATATCCACGCTTAATAGATCCGCTTTTTTTCAGATCCTTTACTATATCCTTAGCAATATCTGATGGTGTAGCAAAACCAATACCAATATTACCACCTGAAGGGGAAAAAATTGCTGTTGCAATCCCAATTACTTCGCCATTAATATTAAATAAAGGACCGCCAGAATTACCTTTATTTATTGCAGCGTCTGTTTGAATAAAATCATTAATTTGACCAGCATTAATATCTCGACCATGGGCAGAAATTATACCAGAAGAAACAGATCCACCCAGACCAAAAGGATTTCCTACAGCAATTACCCATTGTCCTATTTTGCTTTTTGATGAATTGCCAAATTTAGCAAATTTTAACTTCTCTTTTACATCTATTTTTAATAAAGCTATGTCTGTTTTCGCATCAGAACCTATTAATATTGCTTCTATTTTTTTTCCATCTTGCATGGATATTGAAATTCCATCTGAATTATCAATTACATGACTATTGGTGACAATATAACCGTCCTCAGAAATTATAAATCCAGAACCAGAAGAATAAGATTCCTGATGAGAATATTTTTGTTTTTCTAAAAGATTTTTTAAATCACCAAAAATTGAACCCTCAGGTAGAGATTTTAATAATTCCTCAATATCTTGAGAAGATTTATTAACAATTTTTTTTGTTGTTGCAACATTAACTACGGTTGGCAGTAATTCTGGAACTATTTCAGAAAAATCAACAAATTTTATGATAGAAGGTTCTTTTCCTTTGTTCTGGTATAATGCATCTGATAAATTTTTAATCTTATCAGATGCAAAATGTTGCTGGAAAATAAAAAAATAAATATTAGTGGTAGTATTTTTTTCATACCCTACTTAGCAAAATATTTAAAAAATTCATTATTAGGAGAAATAATAATAGAAGTATTATCTGACTGGATAGCTTCCTGATAAGATTTCATTGAACGATAAAAATCAAAAAACTCTGGATCTTTGGAGAAAGATTTAGCAAAAATCTTGTTAGAAATTGCCTCACCCTGACCTTTTAGAATGTTTGATTTTTTATTAGCTTCAGATAAAATAATTACAACTTCTTTATCAGACTTTGCTTTAATTCTAGTTGCTTTTTCAAAACCTTTTGCTCTAATTTCACGGGCTTCTTTTTCCCTTGCTGTTTGCATTCTACGATAAATTGCCTCGGAATTTTCTTTAGGTAAATTACCACGAACAATTCTAACGTCAATAATTTCAATGCCAAAAGTTTTACTTTCAGATGCTAAGACTTCTTTAATTTTATCCATAATTACTGATCTTTTGTCAGAAAGAAGATCATTTAAAGGAAATTCACCAATAATTTGACGCAAGGAAGAGTCAAAAATAGCACCTAATCTTTTTTCAGCATTATTTTTATTTTGTACAGTGATATAAAATTGCAAAGGGTCAATAATTTTATATTTAGTAAAAGCATCAATAATTAATCTTTTTTGATCAAGAGCGATAACTTCCTGCTCATCAATTGCTAAATCTAAAATTCTTTTTTCAAAAATTACAACATTTTGAATAAAAGGAATTTTAAATTGCAAGCCGGGTTCCTTGATAGTTCTTTTTTCTTCACCAAATTGTAGAATAATTGCTGATTGTCTTTGGTCTAGAATAAAAACAGAATTGATAATAACAAAGAGTGTAATTACCAAAAATATAGTATATTTATGTAAATTTTTCATTTTGTATGTCTAATTTCTTTTATTTAATTCATTTATTGGTAAATAAGGAATCATACCAGATTTAGAAACATCTTGGCCGATGATAATTTTGTTAGTGTTGCGATATATTTTTTCCATTGTTTCAAGATAAATTCTTCTTTTTGTCACATTTTTAGCACCTCTATATTGACGGTAAACTGCGTTAAAACGGCTAACTTGACCTTCTGCATCAGCAATAACTTCTGCCTTATAGGCTTCTGCTTCTTGAATTTTCTTTTCTGCCTTACCTCTAGCATCAGGAATAATAGAATTGCTATAGGCCTCTGCCTTATTAATTTCCTTTTCTTTATCTGCTCTTGCTGTTTGTACATCACGGAAAGAATCAATTACCTCATTTGGTGGATCAACTCTTCTAAGCTGCACTAAATTAACTAAGACACCAGCGCCATAAGAGTCTAAAACTTCTTGTAATTTAGCTTTAGCATCCGACTCAATTTGTTTTTTACCAGCAGATAGGGCGCTAACAATTGGAGTTTTAGCGATTACCTCCCTCATAGCACTTTCTGCAGCTTTTCTGACAGCTAAAACAGGGTTTTCTAAATTAAAAACAAAATCTTTAATATTGCTAATTTGCCATTGTACCTCGAAGTCAATATCAACAATATTTTCATCACCGGTAAGCATTAAAGTGTCGACTGGACGATAAGATGTTCTTCTAGAAAATGGATTGCGAGAACTGTTATTATTATTTGAAGAGGCTTCAAATTTTTCAGTATTAATTTTAGATACACTTCTTTTAATAACGCGACCTAAAGGATATGGAATATGATAATTCAAACCTGGTTCAGAAATTTTATGGTATTTACCAAAAAGTAGCACCAAACCATTTTGGTCAGGGTTAATTTTAAAAATACCCGATGCAAGCCAAAGTGAAATAATTACCAAAATAACAATTCCAAATAAGGATTTTGGTGTAGAATCATTATTTTTAGGAGTTTTGTTATTTCCTCCATTTTTTTCACCAAATAATTTTTTAAAAAAATCCTGAGAATTAGATAATATATCCTCCAAGTTAGGATCATTATTTTTCTTACCATTGGATGATTTCTTACCACCGCCTTCATAAGAACCCCAAGGGTTATCACTTCTTAATTTAGAAAAGTTCATAATATATTTTGATTATATTTTTAGCTGACTCATTAAATTTAATAATAAAATTGCTATTTTACAAGAAGTATTGGTATTTTTATTAAAAAGGTTTGTTTTTGTTGTATCTTTTCTACCTATTGCAACATAGTTAACAACAGAAGTAAAAGTAATATCTAATACAAGCTATTTGCTATTATTAAAATATTACTAATATTAGAATAATATTAACCTACTATATTAATCATCAATCTTTAAAGCAGAAATAAAGGCATTATTTGGAATGGAAATATTACCGATTTCACGCATTTTCTTCTTACCTTTCTTTTGTTTTTCTAGTAATTTTCTTTTACGAGAAATATCCCCACCATAACATTTGGCCGTAACATCTTTTCTCATGGCTGAAACTGTTTCTCTGGCAATAATCTTACCACCAATAGCAGCCTGAATAGCTACAGCAAACATTTGTTTCGGGATCAATTCCTTTAATTTAGAACAAAGCGCTCTACCTCTAAATTCAGCCTTAGATTTATGAACAATAATTGATAAAGCATCAACTGGATCACTATTAACCAAAATTACTAATTTAACCAACTGACTTTCTTTATAACCACATTCTTCAAAATCAAAACTGGCATACCCTTTGGAATATGATTTTAATTTATCATAAAAATCATAAACAATTTCATTGAGAGGTAATTTATAGGTCAGCATCGCTCTATTACCTACATAAGTTAATTCCTCCTGAATACCTCTTTTCCTGGTGCATAATTCTAAAATATCACCAAGATATTCATCTGGAGTCATAATTGTAGCACGAATCCAAGGTTCTTCCATAAGATCAATCTTAACTGGGTCTGGCATTTGTGACGGACTATGAATTAACAAAGTATCTTCTCTTTCTTCCTTTGGTAAATTACGAGATTTAATATTGTAAATTTTGTAAATTACTGATGGCGCTGTAGTAATTAAATCCAAACCAAATTCACGATCTAATCTTTCTTGAATAATTTCCAAATGCAACAAACCTAAAAATCCACAACGAAAACCCAAACCAAGAGCAGTTGAACTTTCAGCCTCAAATTCAAAACTAGCATCATTAAGGTGTAATTTCTCTAATGAATCACGAAATTTATCATAGTCAGAAGCATCAATTGGGTAAATTCCACAAAAAACTACTGGTTTATTTTGTTTAAAACCTGGTAATGATTTACTTTCCTCGTCACCAGCAAGGATAATTGTATCACCAACTTTACAATCAGATAATTTTTTAATTTGGGCATTAATAAATCCAATTTCCCCAGCATACAGCTGGCTAGCATTTTGTTTATGAGGTAAAAAATAACCAACATCATCAATGAAATAATCAGATTTTGTTTGTATCATAGTGATTTTTTGGCCTTTTTTAACCGATCCAGATACGATTCTAACCAAAATAATTACTCCAAGATAAGGATCGTACCAACTATCAACCAACAAAGCCTGCAACTTATTGTTTTTTGGCATTTGTGGCGCCGGTAATTTTTTGACAATCGCTTCCAAAACATCCTTAATTCCAAGCCCAGTTTTGGCTGAAACAGCAATGGCCTCGCTAGCATCAATACCAATTACCTCTTCAATTTGCTCCTTAACACGCTCAGAATCTGCAGCTGGTAAATCAACCTTATTTAAAACAGGGATAATTTCATGATCTTCTTCAATTGATTTGTAAGCATTGGCTAAAGTTTGCGCTTCTACACCCTGACTAGCATCAACTACCAAGATTGACCCCTCGCAAGCAGATAAGGAGCGGCTAACCTCGTAAGAAAAATCAACATGACCCGGCGTATCCATAAGATTGAGAATATAATCTTGTCCATCATCAGCATGATATTTGAGACGGACTGTTTGAGATTTAATAGTAATTCCCCTTTCCTTTTCAATATCCATAGAATCAAGCATTTGTTCGGTAATATTACGATCTTCTACCGCACCACAATCTTGAATCAAGCGATCAGAAAGTGTTGATTTGCCATGATCAATATGAGCAATAATTGAAAAATTACGAATATTAGAAATTTTTGTCATATCATCTAAAAATTAGGGTTTTGGTTTTGGTTCTTGATACTTATCATCATCCACCCCCCACTTTTTTCTTTCTTTTGGATCAAGCGCTCCACCACCTCGATCTGGTGGAGAATCTGGTGCAGGTAGATCTGTTCTTTCTTTTGGATCAAGCGCTCCACCACCTCGATCTGGTGGAGAATCTGGTGCAGGTAGAGTAGAGTCTATAGCTGGATCTAATTCCTTATTATCTTTAGCAGTTGATAATACAGGTTCAATATGTGTTCCAGAAGCTTCTTTCTTACTATCTTTACCTTCAATATTATTATAATATTTTGATTCAGCAGCACTTCTAGAAATTGTTTTTCTATCTGGTAATTTTGATAATATATTTCTAGCTGGAGAAGGTAATTTTTGAGCTGTTGACGACATAACATTACCACTAGCAGAATCAAGAGCTTTCATACTATCTGAAA